>NZ_JBYTEG010000002.1:0-355427 GCF_058792255.1 Cupriavidus sp. CPT47-8839-RL05A
CGGGCCTTGACCTTGGAATGACCAAGGCCGGCGGCCCGCGCCTAGCCTGCGCCGCGCCTGGCTTGAACGCGTCCCCTCTTTCATGATGAAACGGGTTCTTATGCGGATTGGATGTGCCGCGCTGGCCCTGCTGGCCGGCATGGCGGTTCCGGCGCACGCCGGGCCCGCGGGCGCGGAAGGCGCCGATTTTATCTACCTGGTGGAGCCGGGCGATACACTGATCGGCCTGGCCTCGCGCTACATGGCGTCCGAGGAAGGCTGGCGCACGCTGCAGCGCCTGAACCGCGTGGCCGATCCGTACCGGCTGGTGCCCGGCTCGCGCCTGCGCATCCCGCTCAGCCAGATTCCCGAACAGGCCGCCTCGGCGCGCGTGGTCCATGTGGCCGGCGCGGTCCGCGCCAATGGCCGGCCGGTGCAGGCCGGCATGACGCTGGACGAAACCACGCGCATCGAGACCCCCGCGGGCGGCTCGGTCACGCTGGAGCTGCCGGACCGCAGCCGCGTCACGGTGCCGCCGGCCACCACGCTCTCGGTCAGCCGGCTGCGCACGTTCGCGCGCAGCGGCCTGACCGACACCGTGATCCGCATCGACAAGGGTGCCGCCGATACGCGCGTGGCACCGCAGGGCGGCGGCGTCGGGCGCTTCGAGCTGCATACGCCGATGATGGTGACCGGCGTGCGCGGCACCCGCTACCGGGTCTCGGCAGACATGGCAGGAAGCCGCAGCGAGGTGCTGGAAGGGCGCGTCGGCGTCAGTGCGGCGCGGGGCGCCCGCGCCAGGCCGGCAGCGGAGCGCGCCATGACCGCGGCGGCTTCGGTCGGTGCCGGCTATGGCATCGGCGTGTCGGCCGACGGCAAGCTGTCGCAGCCGGTGGCGCTGCTGCCGGCGCCGGCCCTGCTGCCCCCGGCCGAAACCGTGCTGGGCCCGTCCTTCGAGGCCGCCTGGCGGCCGGTGCCGGGCGCCACCGCCTACCGCGTGCTGGTGGCGCGCGATGCGGCGCTGAGCGAACTGGTCTGGACCGGCACCGCCAGTGGCGCCACTGCCACGACCGCGCGCGTCGACGGCCTGCCCGAGGGCACGCTGTACCTGAGCGTCAGTGCCATCGACAAGCACCAGCTGACTGGCCACGACGCCCAGGCACCGGTGTCGGTGCGGCTGAACCCGCCGGCGCCGTTCACGCAGCAGCCTGCCGCCGATGCGGTGCGCTATGCCGACGCCGTCGCCTTCGAATGGGCCACCGTGCCGAGCGCGGCGCGCTACGAACTGGCGCTGGCCGCCGATCCGGCCTTTACGCGCGATGCCGCGGTGCAGGCGGCCTCCGACCCCGCCGCCACGCAAGCGCTGGTGCCGGGCCGCTGGTGGTGGCGCGTGCGCAGCGTCGATGCGGCGGGCCGGCCGGGCCCGTGGTCGGACGCGGTCCCGTTCAGCGTCGAACCCAAGCCGCCCGTGCCGACCCTGCAGGACGACGGCGGCGCGCTGCATATCGGCTGGCCCGAGGGCAGCGGCGCCGGCGCGGGCTACCGGGTCCAGGTTTCGGCCGATGCCGGCTTTGCCACGCTGCTGGCCGACGAGCACACCACCACCAACACCATTGACCTGCCGCGCCCCGCGCCCGGCGTCTATTTCATCCGCGTGGCACGTGCGGCGCCGGGGGTGACACCTGACCCGGCGGCGTTCTCCGCGCCGCAGCGCATTGAAGTCAATGCCCTCCTGCGCGACTCGCAGGGCGGCGCAATCGGGTCGGGCGACCGGCCGGACGGTGGTGGCCGCATCCGGCTCAACTGACGCGCCAGGCCCGGCACCGGCCGCGCCCGGGCACGCTTTCGGGCAGCGCACGCTGATCGAATGGTGCCTGCTGCTTGCGGCCGTGCTGGCCCTGGTGGTGCTGGCCGCGCGCCAGGGCTGGGCCGAGCGCGCCGACCTGGCCGCCTACGACATCGCCATCAGCGCCCAGCATCATCCGGCCCGCGACGACATCGTCATCGTCGGCATCGATGACGCCAGCATCACCGCCATCGGCCGCTGGCCGTGGCGCCGCGCGGTGCTGGCGCAGCTGGTCGAGCGCATCGCCGCCGGCCGGCCGCGCGTGATCGGCGTGGACGTGATCCTGTCCGAGCGCGACACCCGCTATCCGCAAGACGACGCCGTGCTGGCCCGCAGCCTGGCCCAGGCCGGCAACGTGGTGCTGCCGGTGGTGGCCGAATCCGGACCCGCCGGCATGCTGGTGCGCTACCCGCTGGCCGGGCTGGGCGCCGCGGTGGGGCATATCAACATGGTGGTCGATACCGATGGCGTGGCGCGCCAGGTCTATCTGAGCGAGGGGCCCCATCCGGTGGCCGCCGCCGGCGTGCCGCACCTGGCCGCGGTGATGGCGGGGTTCGGGCGCGCCGGAGAGCCGCCCGGCATCGCGCGCCAGGAGCCGGCCCGGATCACCGAAGCCAACGGCTGGGAGCGCAGCGGCCGCCTGCGCATCCCGTATGCCGGCCCGCCCGGCACCTTTGCCCGCGTGTCGGCGCGCGACGTGCTGGACGGCCGCACCAATCCCGCCATCTTTGCCGGCAAGGCCGTGCTGATCGGCGCGCTCGCCACCGGCATGGGCGACGTGCTGCCGACGCCCGTGTCGCGCGATGGCCGCGGCATGAGTGGGGTGGAGATCCTGGCCAATACCGTGCAGGCGCTGACCGACGGCGATGCCATCGTGGCGGTGCCGCGCGCGTGGCAGGTCGGCGGCACGCTGCTGGCGGTGCTGCTGGCCGCACTGGCCGCGCTGCGCCTGCCCCCGCGCGGCGCGCTGGTGGCCACCGGGCTGCTGCTGGCCGCCCTGCTGGGCGGCTCGCTGTTGCTGCTGGCGCTGGCGCGGCTATGGTTTGCACCCGCCGCCGCGGCGCTGGGCTGCGTGCTGTTCTACCCGCTGTGGAGCTGGCTGCGCCAGGAGGCGGCCCTGCGCTTCCTTACCGACGAACTGGCGCGGCTGGAACGCGAACCCGGCCTGATTGCCGCGCCGCGCCATGCCGGCGCCACGCTCGACAGCCGCATGCGCGCCGTCTACGGCATGAGCGCGCAGCTGCGCGGCACGCGCCGCTTCCTGTCCGATGGCCTGGAAAGCCTGCCCGATGCCACCGCGATCTGCGACCTGGACGGCGCCGTGATGCTGGCCAACCGGCGCTGCGTGGCGCTGGCGCCCGCGGTGCTGGACGGCGAGCCCGCTCATGCGCCGGGCGCGGCCGGGCCGCCGCGGGCCGCCATCCGCGCGCTGATCGAGGCAATCTTTCCCGCGCCGGCACCGGCCCTGGCGTACTGGCAGTCGCTGCACGACCGCCACGCCGGCGCCCGCATCGCTCCGGTCCCGGTTCCCGACGGCGGCATCGAGGTGGCCGGGCGCGGCGACCGCCGCTACCTGCTGCATGGCGCGCCGCTGCACGCCGAGGCCGGCGCCGTGGCCGGCCTGATCGTCAGCGTGATCGACATCACCGCGATCCGCATTGCCGAGCGCCAGCGCGAGCAGATGCTGCGCTTCCTGTCGCACGACATGCGCTCGCCGCAGGCATCGATCCTGGCCTTGATCGAGCTGCATGAGCGCCGCGCGCGGCGCGATGGGGCAGCCGCCGGCGACGTCGCCACGGACAGCGGCGTGCTGGCACGCATCGCCGCCCATGCACGCCGCACGATGACGCTGGCCGACGATTTCATCAGCGTCGCGCGCGCGGAGTCGAAGACCCTGGCGTTCATGGAAGTGGAATTGGGCGGCCTGGTGCTGGATGCGACGGACCAGCTCTGGGCACTGGCCAAGGCCCGCGAAGTGACGCTGCAGATCGACCTGCCTGACGAGCCCGCGGTGCTGCAGGGTGAACCGACGCTGCTGGCGCGCGCCATCGCCAACCTGGTCAGCAATGCGATCAAGTTCAGCCCGCAAGGGGGGACCGTGACGGTCTCGCTCACGCGTGAGCCGGGCAGCTTTGTCGTTGCCGTGCAGGACCATGGGCCGGGAATTGCCGAGGCCGACCAGGCACGATTGTTCGAACCGTTCGCGCGCTTGCATGAGGGGCAGCAGGGCGCGCCGGAAGGCGCGGGTCTGGGGCTGGTGCTGGTGCGGGCCGTGGCCGAGCGGCATGGCGGCAAGGCCAGCGTGCGCAGCGCGGCTGGGGCGGGGGCGGTGTTCCGTATCGAATTGCCTGTGGCCTGAGCGGCACGCCAACGGCCGCAAGCCACGTTACGGCTGCCGACACAATTGTTGGCAGTCGTCACAGGGGGATTTGCGTAGCATCGGATTGCCGCTGGAGCCGCATCCGGTGGTCTTCGCGCCCACGCCAGCTCCCCCAATTGCCGTAACTGGCGTGGGCGGCTTTTTTGGGGGCCCCTGAACTCAGTACCCGCCTTGCCCAGCACGCGTCTTTGCCTCTGGCAATCGCGGGCGTGGCTGGACCAGATCGACCTTGTGCCGATTCCACCATCCCGGCTGGGCCAGCGCGATTTCTACTTGCTTTACCGAACGGCGGAGTGGCCCGGCCTCGCCGCAGACATTGCCCGGATCACGCGGACGGTGCCCACGCGGGAGCTCGTCCCAGCGATTCGCGCCATGCTGCCTGGGTTGCCGGCGGATGCGATCACCGCTGACACGGCTGAATCTGCCTCAGTCCCTACGCCTTGAACGTCAAGACAAAGCGCGTCCTTCCTCCCTCCGATTCCACTCCAATCCCCCCACCATGCGCAGCCACAATCGCCTGCGTAATCGCCAGCCCCAGCCCGGCGCCATCGGACTCGGGCCGCGCCCGCGACTTGTCGGCACGGAAGAACCGATCGAACAGCGATGGCAGCAACTCCGGCCGGATCGTGTCGCCCTCGTTCTCGACCACCACCGTCACCGCCTCGGCGGAGGGCAGAATCTCCACCACAATGCCCTTGCCCGCCGGCGTATGCCGCAGCGCATTCGACAGCAGGTTGCTCAATGCCCGCCGCAGCATCAGCCGGTCGCCGGTGATGCGGCCACGGCCGCGCAGGGCCATGCGCACACCCTTGTCCTCGGCCAACGCATCGTAGAAATCGAACAGCGCAGTGACTTCATCAGCCACCTCGATCGGCTCGGCGTTCGGCAGGGTGATGCCGTGCTCCATCTTCGCCAGGTAGAGCATGTCCGACACCATGCGCGACAGGCGCTGCAGCTCTTCCACGTTGGACGCCAGCACGTCGCGGTACTTGTCCGCATCGCGCGGTTGCGACAGCACCACCTGGGTCTGCGTCATCAGGTTGGTGATCGGCGTGCGCAACTCATGCGCCAGGTCCGATGAGAACTCCGACAGGCGCGTGAAATCGCGCTGCAGGCGTTCCAGCATGGCGTTGAGCGTCGCGGCCAGGTCGGCCATTTCCACCGGCACGGCATCGACCGGCATGCGCTCGTCCAGCTTGTGCGCGGTGACGGCGCGCGCGCGCGAGGCCATGGTGCGCAGTGGCCAGAGTCCGCGACGCGCGGCCCACCAGCCCAGCAGCCCGCTCGCCAGCGCGGCCAGCGCGGTGTAGAAGGCCAGCGACTGGCGGAAGGCGTGCATGAAGTGGGCGTGCAGCGCCGTGTCCATGCCGACCACGACCTGCAGCGGCCCCGGCTGTCCGGTTGGCACCTGCGCCAGCGCACGCATGCCGCGGTAGGTCTGGCCGCCCTGTTCCCAGGTGAAGGCATGCCGCTGCGCCGGCAGCTGCGCGGCGGCGGCCAGGGCCATGCCGAAGTCGAAGCCCTGCGTGGCATACAGGCGCTTGCCGTCGCCGGCGCGCACTTCGGCGACGAATCCGGCATGGTGTTCCAGCACCGGGCCCAGGCGTTGCGCCAGCGACGCCGCCGGGCCTTCGCCCGCGATCTTCTGGATCAGCCGCACGTTGTCGCCGAGCACGGCGTAGTCCTCGTCGGCGAAATGATTGTCGATCGCCAGCCAGATCAGCACGCCCAGCCCCAGCAGCACCGCGGCCGACGACAGCGAGAACAGGATGGTGAGCCGTGCCGTCAGCGACATCCGGACCTTCATTCAGCGTTCTCCGCTGCCTCGGGGGCTTCCAGCACATAGCCCATGCCGCGCACGGTCTGGATCAGCTTGGGCTCGAACTCATCGTCGATCTTCGCGCGCAGGCGCCGGATGGCGACGTCGATGACATTGCTGTCGCTGTCGAAGTTCATGTCCCACACCTGCGAGGCGATCAAGGAGCGCGGCAGCACTTCGCCGCGGCGGCGCGCCAGCAGTTCCAGCAAGGCGAACTCCTTGCTGGTCAGCGTGATGCGGCGCCCGGCGCGCGTGGCCCGGCGGCGGCCCAGGTCCAGCACCAGGTCGGCCACCTGGATGCGGTCCAGCGCCATCTGCGCCGTGCCCCGGCGCAGCAGCGTGCGCACCCGCGCGAGCAGCTCGGAAAAGGCGAAGGGCTTGACCAGGTAGTCGTCCGCACCCAGCTCCAGCCCCTTGACGCGGTCGGCCACGCTGTCGCGCGCGGTCAGGAACAGCACCGGCACGGCGATTTCCGCCGCGCGCAGCGCCTGCACGATGCGCCAGCCGTCGAGATCCGGCAGCATCACGTCCAGGATGACCAGGTCATAGGGCTCGGTCATCGCCATATGCTGGCCGTCCAGTCCGTTGGCCACCAGGTCGACGACAAAGCCCGCCTCGGTCAGCCCCTGGCGCAGGTATTCGCCGGTCTTGGACTCGTCCTCCACCACTAGCAGTTTCATCAGCACATTCCTTGATCGATCAGCCCTTTCGGCAGGGTCCGGCAACTCTACGCCGGCAACGCGGGCGCCAACATGACCGGAAGATTACCGGAATGTCATGTTCCAGTCAGACGTGCGTAGGGTGGCCTTCGCTACGCTTGGCATGCTTTCTACCAGGACTGATGACATGCGACGCCACCCCAGTACCGGCCTTGTGCTGCCCGATTTACCCCGCCGCCGCTTCGTGCAAGGGCTGGTTGCCGGCGGCGTGGTGGCCGGCCTTGCCGGCGTCGGCGGCAGCGCGTGGGCGCAGCATGCGGGCCAGCGCGCCGGGCAGGCTGCCCCGGCCGGCTCCGGCTCGGCGCCGGTGCTGCGCGGCACCGAGTTCGACCTGGTGATCGGCGAGTCGCTGGTCAACTTTACCGGCAAGCCGGCCATTGCCACCACCATCAACGGCATGCTGCCCGGCCCGACGCTGCGCTGGCGCGAGGGCGACACGGTCACCATCCGCGTGACCAACCGCCTGCGCGAGGCCACCTCGATCCACTGGCACGGCATCATCCTGCCGTTTGAGATGGACGGCGTGCCCGGCATCAGCTTTGCCGGCATCCCGCCCGGCCAGACCTTCACCTACCGCTTCAAGGTCGCGCAGACCGGCAGCTACTGGTACCACTCGCATTCGGGCTTCCAGGAAATGACCGGCGTGTACGGCGGCATCGTCATCGATCCGGCCTCGGGCCAGGAAACCGTGCGGGCCGACCGCGACCACACCGTGCTGCTGTCGGACTGGACCGACGAAGACCCGATGCGGGTGCTGACCAAGCTCAAGGTCCAGGGCGACTACTACAACTACAACCAGCCGACCGTGGTCGACTTCTTCCGCGACGTCTCGCGCGACGGGCTGAAGCAGGCGCTGGACAAGCGCAGCATGTGGAACCAGATGCGGATGAGCCCGACCGACCTGGCGGACCTGTCCAGCGCCACGCTCACGCACCTGGCCAACGGCGTCACGCCGGCCGGCAACTGGACCGGGCTGTTCCGGCGCGGCGAGACCGTGCGCCTGCGCTTTATCAACGGCTCGGGCAACACCTTCTATGACGTGCGCATCCCCGGGCTGAAGCTGCGGGTGGTGCAGGTCGACGGCCAGGATATCGAACCGGTCACGGTCGACGAATTCCGCTTCGGCCCCGGCGAGACCTGCGATGCGATTGTCGAACCGCGCGACGACGCTTACACGCTGTTCGCGCAATCGATGGACCGTACCGGCTATGCGCGCGGCACGCTGGCGGTCAGGGAAGGGCTGGCGGCGCCGGTGCCCGCACTCGACCAGGCCGAATGGCTGACCATGACCGACATGATGGGCGCGATGACGGGCCACGGCGGGCATGGCGGCCATGGCGGGCATGCCGGACACGGCGGTATGCAGCACGGCGCCATGCCGATGCAGGGCATGGACCACGCCGGCATGGACCACAGCCAGCACGCCATGGCCGCCGCCGACCCGCTCAAGGTCCCCAGCAAGACCGCCCGCCACGCCCGCACCGAATACGGTCCGGGCACCGACATGCGCGTCGACATGGCGCGCACCAACCTGGACGATCCCGGCATCGGCCTGCGCAACAACGGCAGGCGCGTGCTGACCCTGGCCGACCAGCACACCATCGGCGGCGCCATGGATGCGCGCGGCCCCGGGCGCGAGGTCGAGTTGCACCTGACCGGCAATATGGAGCGCTACACCTGGTCCTTCGACGGCGTCGAGTTCGGCAAGTCGACGCCGATCTACTTCAAGCATGGCGAACGGCTGCGCGTGATCCTGCACAACGACACCATGATGACCCACCCCATGCACCTGCACGGCATGTGGAGCGAGCTGGAAACGCCGGACGGCAGCTTCCAGGCGCGGCGCCACACCATCCCCGTGCAGCCGGCGCAGCGCATCAGCTTCCTGGTCAGCGCCGATGCGCTGGGACGCTGGGCCTGGCATTGCCACCTGATGCTGCATATGGATGCGGGCATGTTCCGCGAAGTGGTGGTGGCGTGATGGCTCAACCTGAATTCGCAATTATCTCCATGCACAGGCACAAGAAGACGATACTGGCCGCGGCGCTGGCCTTGACCGCAATCGGCGCAGCCCAGGCGCAGGACCCGCATGCCGGCCATGCGCACCAGCACGATGCCCCGGCCGCCATGCAGGGCATGGACCATGGCCAGATGCAGGGCATGGAGCAGGACGGGATCCAGACCATGGACGGTGGCGGCGCGCCGATGCCGGACACGCAGGGCATGGCCGCCCCTGCCATGGACCACGGCGACATGAAGATGCAGGGCGGCAGCGCGCCGCCCGACGCCCGCGATCCGCATGCCTATTCCGGCGGCTACCAGCTGGGCGTCGGCAAGTACGCGCTGGGCGACAAACGCCAGCTCGTGATGGCCGACGAGCACCTGTTCGCCTCGGTGCTGGTCGACCGCCTGGAGTGGGCCCACGCCAGCGGCAGCAATGCCGCCGCCTACGAGATGCAGGCGTGGTTCGGCAACAGCTACGACAAGCTGGTGCTCAAGGCCGAGGGCGAAGCATCGAAGGGCAAGCTGCACGAGGCCCGCACCGAGCTGCTGTGGGGCCACGCCGTGGCCAGCTACTGGGATACCCAGCTGGGCCTGCGCAACGACGCCGGCAGCGGGCGCCCGGCGCGCAACTGGCTGGCCTTCGGCGTGCAGGGGCTGGCGCCGTACTGGTTCGAGGTCGATGCCACGGCCTATGTCGGCACCAGCGGCCGCACCGCGTTGCGGCTGTCCGCCGAATACGAATTGCTGCTGACGCAGCGCCTGATCCTGCAACCACGCATCGAAGCCAACCTCTATGGCAAGAACGACCCGGAGGCGGGCATCGGCAGCGGCTTGTCCAACGGCACCGTGGGGCTGCGGCTGCGCTATGAGTTCAGCCGGCAGTTCGCGCCGTATATCGGCGTGGAGCGCTACCAGGCCTTCGGCAATACCGCCGACATGATCCGGACCTCTGGCGGCAAGGCGGGCGAAACGCGTTTCGTCGCCGGTGTCCGGGTCTGGTTCTGACACCACAACTTCATCATCCCCAAGCGGAGACAACCATGCATGCCAATCGCCCCCTGATCCAGATCCTGCTTGCCGCAACCGCGGCGCTGGCCAGCAGCATCGCTTTCGCGCACCCGAAGCTGGTGTCGTCCACGCCGGCGGACAAGGCCGAGGTGGCCGCGCCGCAGAAGATCGAACTGCAGTTCTCCGAGAACCTGGTCACCCAGTTTTCCGGCGCCAACCTGGTGATGACCGGCATGCCGGGCATGGCCGACCATGCGCCGATGAAGATGGCCGTGAAAGTCTCCGGCAGCGACGACCCCAAGGCCATGGTGATCACGCCGGCGCAGCCGCTGCCGCCTGGCAGCTATCGGGTGGACTGGCGGGCGGTGTCGTCCGATACCCATCCCGTCAACGGCAAGATTGCCTTCACGGTGAAGTGATTGCAGCAGCCGGACTGGATGGCCGCCGGGCTGCGCCTGGCGCTCTATGTCGACCTGGCCTTGCTGTTCGGGCTGCCGCTGTTCTGCACCTATGCGCTGCATCGGGGGGAACGGGCCTCACGCTTCGCAAAGCGTTGCCAGGCGCTTGCGCTGGGCTGCGCCATCGCCGGCATCGGGCTTTCGCTGGCTGCCCTTGTGGTGATGGCGCTGGCCATGACAGGGGAGTCCGACTACGCCGCGTTGCAGGCCCACGTCTTCGCCATGATCGTCACAGGGACGGATTTCGGGCTGGCGTGGTCGGTGCGCCTGGCGGCCCTGCTGCTGTTCGTGCTGGCCTGCGTGTCCTGGCGCAGGCGGCCGGGCGCGCGCTTCACCGCGCTGGCCGGGTTCGGCGGGATTGCGCTGGCGACGCTGGCCTGGGGCGGCCACGGCGCGATGCATGAGGGCGCCTTGCGCTATCTCCACCTGAGCGCCGACGTGGCCCACCTGCTGGCCGCCGGCGCCTGGGTTGGCGCGTTGGCCGCGTTCGTGCTGCTGTCGCTGGCGGGGCCGGTATCGGACCGGGCGGCGGTGGTGCTGCTGAGCCGCACCTCGAACGGGTTTGCCCGTATCGGCACCATCATTGTTGCCACGCTGCTGCTGACCGGCGCGCTCAACTACTGGTTCATCGTGGGCCCGGCGCTGCCGGATCTTGCGCCGATGTCCTATGGCGGGCTGCTGGCCGCCAAGCTCGCGCTGTTCGTGGCGATGCTTGGCCTGGCCGCCGCGAACCGCTTCCGCCTGAGTCCGCGGCTGGCGTTGGCGGTGCAGGCTGGGGAGCATCGGGCGGCGACGCTGGCGTTGCGGCGCAGCCTGCTGCTGGAGGCCTGCGCCGCCGCGCTGGTGATGGCCCTGGTGGCCATGCTGGGGATGCTGTCTCCGGCGCCGCCGTGAGTCCCGCGGCCATCAGACATAGGCAATCAGACGCCCGGCACAGATCACCAGCAACCACGTCACCATCGAGACAATGGCGCTGACGCGCGCGCCGGCCGGCGGCGCGACGCCGCTGTCCCAGCCCCGTTGCCCGGCATGCAGGCTGCGATAGGGCCCGAGGTGGAACCACAGCACATTGGCCAGCGCCAGTGCAATCAGGCACAGCTTGGCCAGGAACGCGGGATTGGCGGCCAGCTCATCGGCATGGGCCAGGAACAGCAGCACGCCGCTGGCCGCGACCGCAATGAAGGCGCCGACGGTGAAGGGCAGCGCATGGCGCAACAGCAGGCTCACCGGCAGCCGCCGGCCGAGCCCGGCCAGGCGCATGTCGACCACGAAGATGGAGCCGAACAGCAGCGCCATGCCGGCCAGGTGGACGATCTCTACCGCGGGATAGGCCCAGGCCGAACTGCGCAGGGCCATCGGGAACGGCAGCCGCGCCAGCGCGCCGGCCCATTCCGTCCATTGCGCGAACAGCACCGACATGCGGCGCGCGCCGGCTCAGCGCAACTCGACGGTCTTGCCGTCCACGGTGATGCGCTCGGCGCGCAGCTCGTCGGCCTTTTCCTTGCTGGCGTAGCCGACCAGCGTGACCTCGCGCCCCACGGCCACCTTGTCGGCGGTGGCGCCGCGCGCCTCCATCCGCGACACCGGTGCCAGCACGGCCAGCCAGCGCTTGCCGCCGGCATCGATGCGGATATGCGCGTGGGGGTTCTCGTAGTGGCTCTCGACGATCTTGCCGGTCAGCGTCAGCGGCTTGGTCTCGTCGTAGGTGGACCAGCCGTGATGGGCAATGGCCGGCACGGCGGCCAGCGCCAGCGCGGCGATGGCGGCAAAGAGGGCGGGGCGGAACAGGGCGCGGAAGCTGGGCATGGGTGGTCTCCGGTCAGGACAGGTGCAGTATAGGCGCCGATCCCGGCCGCGGCAGGGAGACTTATGCGCGGCACGAGTCGGCGCGCTGCACCAGCCGGTGCAGGCTAGGACTCATGGGCTTGAGCGCGGCGCGTTCGGCCGTGAGCGCGATCGCCAGGTTGCTGCGGCGGCCGCGCAGCGCCGCCTCGAGCAGGGTCAGGCTGACGATGTCGCGCTGCGCATGGCTGCCGCCGAAGCGGTGGGCGATCAGGCGCACCGGCATCAACAGGTCGATGGCGGTGCTGTAATCGCCCTGGTCGAACGTGATCAGGGCATCGGCCACCGGCAGCCCCACATCGCGCGACATCATGGCATTGGTGCCGTTGCCCAGGGCGGCGCGCTCCAGCGCGGCGCGGACCTGGTCGGCGGCAGCGGGCCGGTGCGCGCCCAGGCTGGCCATCACGGCATGGACATCGTTGAAGGCGTAGTAGCCGGCCGCGCCGCGGCCGAGCCAGTCGTCCGCCACCGGCTGCCAGCGCCGGCCCACGTCCACGCCGCGCAGGTGCAGCCGCCACAGCAGCGCGGAGGCATCCACCAGGTCCAGCGCGATCGCCGGCGCAGGGCGCTTGATATAGCGGTCGTACAGCGCCAGCACCTCGTCGGTCCTGCCCGCTTCCAGATGGAACAAGGCCAGGTGCCACCAGTTGTGCACGGCCAGCATATTGTCGTCGGACCAGTCGTCGCGGCGCCCGTCCAGCCAGGCGATGCCGTCGTCCAGCCGGCCCTGCATCTCCATCACGTGCGCCACCGCGTGCACGGCCCACGGGTCGCGCGGATTGAGCTCCAGCGCGCGCCGGCCGCTTTCCTCGGCGCGCTCGTAGAGCTGGGTTTCTTCCAGGCCGAAGGCATGCATGCCGAGCAGGTAGCCGTAGCCCGGCATGCCGGCATCCCAGTGCGGCAGCGCCTGCGCCACGCGGTCGCGCAGCATCGATGACTGCCCCAGCAGGAAGTCGCCGAGATGCGCGGTCTGGATCGCCAGCAGGTCGCGTGGATAGTCGATCACGATATCGCCGTAGAGACGGACCGAGCGCTCGAACTCGCCGTCCAGCCAGGCCCGTGCCGCGGCGATGTGGCGGCGCTCGCGGTCGTTGGCGCGGGCGTGCAGGGCTTCGCCGGCTTCAACGCTCTGGCGCAGCATGGGCTCGGCCGTGCCATCGCCAGAGGTGACCGCCAGCGCCGCGCGCAGCGCGTGGCCCATGGCGAAGTCGGGGTCGGCGGCCAGCGCCGTGTCGATGGCGGCGAGCGGGTCGCCGTAGTAGCCGTTCAGCAGTTGCAGGGCGGTCTCATACTGCTCGACCGAGCGGGCGTTCTGGGTCGAGACCGGAAGGTCCCGTGAATCCGTGAGTGCCATGGCAATCTCCGTGCGCCCGCGGCAGCGGGGCTGTCACGAACCATCGTAGACGGCAAAACGCCCCGTGTAACGGATGCGGCGGGGTGCGCCGCACCATGCCTGCCGCAAGGCGCACGGCGGGGGTGCGTTGTGCGCTATATGCCGCTGCCGCCATATCGTTGCCGTGTGTCGGTTAAACTGCCGCATCCCCAATCACGACCTCACGACCAGGTTTCCCATGAAAACACTTGCGCTTTTCCTCGGCACCCTGACCTTGGCCTGCGCCGCCTCCGCTGCCGCCCCGGCCGCCCCGGCCGCCTCGGCCCCGGCCGCACCCGCGGCGGCGCCGCAGACGCTGGCGTCGGGCATGACCATCCAGCACCTGATCAAGGGCAACGGTGCCTCGCCCAAGGCCACCGACTCGGTGCAGGTTCACTACCGCGGCACGCTGGCCGACGGCACCGAGTTTGACAGCTCGTACAAGCGCGGCCAGCCGATCTCGTTCCCGCTCAACCGCGTGATCCCGTGCTGGACCGAAGGGGTGCAGGCGATGCAGGTGGGCGGCAAGGCCAAGCTGACCTGCCCGCCGGCCACGGCCTACGGCGCGCGCGGCGTGCCGGGAACGATCCCGCCGAACGCCACGCTTACCTTCGAGGTGGTGCTGCTGGGGATCGGCGGCTAAGACCCCGCGTCAGCGCGGCGCCTGCGGCTGCGCGGGCGCAGGCGTGCCCGCCGGCGCCTCCGCGGCGGGCGCTGCGGCCGTGCCGCCGTCGTCGTCTTCGTCGTAGTCTGGCAGCGACGTGTTCTCTCCCAGCAGGTAGCGGCGCCGCTGCAGGTAGGCATCGCGCACAAAGGCGTACTTGTCCAGCGCCGCCAGCTTCAGCAGGTCGGTGGCGCCCAGCAGGTTGGTGCGCACGTCAACCACGTTCATCCCGAACAGCGAATTGCGCACCGCCGGCTCGGCATAGGTGGTCGGGTCGAACTGGAAATTCACATACAGGCCCACGCCGTCGCGGAATGAGCTGGGGCCGAACAGCGGCAGCACCAGGTAGGGTCCCGACGGCACGCCCCACGTGCCCAGCGTCAGGCCGAAATCCTGCGAATGCTTCTGCAGCCCGGCGGGCGTGGCGATGTCGATCAGTCCGCCGATCCCCAGCACGGAATTGATCGCGACCCGCATGAAGCTCTCCGCTGCCTCAACGCCCTTGCCCTGCAGCAGGTTGTTGGCAAAGTTGCCGATGTCCGCGATATTCGAATAGAAATTGGTGACCGCGGTGCGCACCGGCTCCGGCGTGACCGCCTTGTAGCCCTTGGCCACCGGCACGGCCACGTACTGGTCGAGCTTGTCGTTGACGGTGAAGACCGCGCGGTTCATCGGCTCGAGCGGATCGTCGGGGCTGGCTTGCGGTCCGGTGGCGCAGCCGGCGAGCAGGGCGGCGGCAATGGCGGTGGTGGCAACGGATGTAGCGCGCTGGCGTAAAGGCATCGTACGAAGGGGATTGGGGTCGGCCGCATCGGGTTTGTGATTATGACCGGGCGGCCTTGTCATGTTTGTGATGGGCGCCTTCGCGCGGGCGGCCCATCAGGATCGGCTGGAAGAACACCGCGCCGACCAGCGTGCACGCCAGCGCCAGCGCCAGCAGCTTGCCCATGCTGGCGGTGCCGGGATGCTGCGACAGCCACAGGCTGCCGAAAGCGGTGGCGGTGGTGGCCGCGCTGTACAGCACGGCGTGCGTCAGGCTGGACTGCAGCAGCTGGGTCTTGCCGTGCCGCCAGGCAATCACGTAGTAGATCTTGAACGCGACGCCCACGCCCAGCAGCAGCGGCAGCGCGATCACATTGGCAAAGTTCAGCGCAATGCCGAACAGCACGCACAACTCCAGCGTGACGATGGCCGAAACCAGCAGCGGTATCAGCGTGCGCAACACATCGCCGAATCGACGCAGCGTGATCCATAGCAGGATGGTGATCGACACCACCGCCCAGATGCCGGCCTGCGCAAAGGCGGCCATGATGGTGTCGGCCGAGCCGCGGATTGCAATCGGCCCGCCGGTGGCGGTCGGCTCCACGCGCTGCACCGCGGTGATGAAGCGGTCCAGCGCGGCCTCGCGCTGTGCGCTGGCGGGCGGCGGCAGCTTCGGGCTGACGTTGACCAGCGCGCGCCCGTCCGGCGTGATCCAGTCGCGCACCAGTTCGGGCGGCAGCGTCTGCTGGCTGACGGGCTGCGGGCCCAGCGCCAGCTGCAGCCGTGCCAGCGCCAGCTGCAGCGGCACGGCGATGGCGCGCTCGGCGCGGTCGCGCGTGGCGGCGTCGGCGGCTGCCAGCTGCTTCAGCGTGGCGGACAGGTGCGCGGCTTCGGCCGCGCCCGGACCGGGACGTTCGTCGGCGGCGATGGCCAGCTGCCGCGCGGCATTGCGCAGCGCATTGACGCGCGCGCTGTCGGTGGCGGGCGTGGCGGCGGGCTGCGTCAGCGCCGGCATCAGCGCGGCCGAGGCCTGGCCGATGGCCTGCAGCTTGGGCGGCTGGTCTGCGGGGATGAAAGTCTGCAGCGTGACCGCGCGCGCCACCTCGGGCAGCGCCGCCAGCTTGCCGGCCAGATCGCGCGCGGCCGGCAGCGAAGGCGCCAGCACGCTGACATCGTCGGTGCCGGCCTGCGGCGCGTCCTTGAGCGCCAGCAGCGTGGCCATCGATTCGGACCTGGGGTCCTTCAGGTGCAGCGGGTCGAAGTCAAAGCGCAGGTGCGGCAGCAGCGGCGCGCCTGCCAGGATCGCGAGCAGGGTGACCAGCAGCACCGGCTTGCGATAGCGGTCGAAGAACCGGTCCGCGGGCGCCAGCCACGCGAAGCCCGGCGCCTCGGGTTCGCCGCCGGGCTTGAGCACGCAGATCAGCGCCGGCAGCAGCGTGAAGGTGGTGGCAAATGCCACCATCATGCCCACGCCCGCGATCAGCCCCAGCTCGGCCACGCCGCGGTAGTCGGTGGGCAGGAAGCAGAAGAACGCCGCCGCCGTGGCCGCGGCCGCCAGCGCCAGCGGCGCGCCCACCGCGCGCGCGGCCAGCCCCAGCGCTTCGACGATATGGTCGCGGTCATGGCGCTCGGCGCGGTAGCGCACGCCGAACTGGATGCCGAAGTCCACCCCCAGCCCGACGAACAGCACCGCGAACGCCACCGAGATCATGTTCAGCGCGCCAACCATGGCCAGCCCCAGCGCGGCGGTGATCAGCAGCCCGGCAAACAGGCTGGCCAGCACCGCAACGATCAGCCGCGCCGAGCGCAAGGCCAGCCACAGGATCAGCACCACCACCAGCACCGTCAGCACGCCGTTGAGCACGGCGCCGTCGCTGACCGAGGCGAATTCATCGTCGGCCAGCGCCTGCGGGCCGGTCAGCCGCACCGTGGCCTGGTAGCGCTGCGCCAGCTGCAGCTCGGCCGCCGCCTGCCGGACCGCGCGCGAGGCGGCGGCCCCGGCCTGCAGGTCGCTGTAGTCCAGCACCGGGCTGAGCGCGATATAGCTGTAGACCTGGCCATCGGGCCCGGGCTTGAGGCTGTCGTCGAGCAGCCCTGCCCAGGACAGCGCGGCGGGCTTGCCGGCCAGCACCTGGTCCAGTGTCCGTGCACTGCTACCCAGCAGCCTGGCCATGTCGCCCAGCTTTACCTGCCCCATCTGCAGCGGCAGCGTCAGCGTGGTGGTGAGGAGATCGGACAGGCCGCGCAGGGTCGGGTCACGTGCGAGCGCGTTGACGAGCGGGCGTGCCTGCACCAGCTGCTGCGTGAGCTGGCGCACTTCATCGGTGCTGGCGAACAGCAATCCGTTGCGCGCGAAGAACGGGCCGCCGCCGGGCTGGCTGACCGCGGTGAAGCGTGCCGGCTGGCGGCGCAGCGCCTCGGCCAGCGCCTCGGCGGCGGCGTCGGCCAGCTCGGTCGCGGGCGCCTGCACCACCGCCAGGATCAACTGGTTGCGCTGGGGAAAGGCGTCGCCGATGGCGGCATCGCGCACCGCCCAGGGGGCGTCGGATTCCAGCAGGCGGCCGATGTCGGTGTTGATCGCAAAGTTGCGGGCCACGTAGACGCCGCTGACGGCGGTCAGCAATGCCGCCAGGATGATGACGCGCCACGGCCAGGCGGTGGCAAGCCGGACAATGCGTGTCAGCAGCGAAGTCAGCATGGGCGGATCCGGAAGGAGCACGAACCGCGAGTATATCGGCTGGCAGCGTGGCGCATGCGGCATGCGCGGCCCGGGCATCCGCGATTCAGGCCGATCCGCTATAAACTGTCAGCCTGGCACCGGCGCTGCAGCGCCGGCGCCGCTTCACCGTCCTTCCTGGCTCTCATATCCATGACGATTCACGGTTTGCTTCACCTGGCGCCGCTTGCGGCGGTGGCCATGGTTTCCGTAGCGCACGCCCAGGCAGTCCAGCCCGGCGACCTGCGCGCCAGCCCCGAGCGGCTGGTGCAGGCCGCGGTGGAGGGCGTGATCGGCACCATCCAGTCCCATCCCGACACCCGCGCCGGCGACCTCGCCAAGATTACCGCGGTGGTCCAGAAGCAGTTCCTGCCCTACACGGATTTCCAGCGCACCACGCGGCTGGCGGTTGGCGGTGCCTGGCGCACCGCCACGCCGGAACAGCAGCAACAGCTCCATGAGCAGTTCCAGATGCTGCTGGTGCGCAGCTATGCGGTGTCGCTGGCGCAGCTGCGCGAGCAGAACGTCAAGTTCCGCTACCAGCCGGTCAAGTCCGGCAGCGGCGCCACCGATGTGGTGGTGCAGACGCGCGTGATCAACAATGCCGACGAGATGCAGATCGATTACCGGCTGCAGCGCACAGCCAACGGCTGGAAGATCTACGACATCAACATGATGGGGGCGTGGCTGATCGAGGTGTACCGCAAGCAGTTTGCGGACATCGTCGCGCGCAGCGGGGTCGACGGGCTGGTGAAGTACCTGACCACCCACAACGCGCGCCAGGCATCCGACACCTGAGCGCCGCACGCCATCAGGGCGCGGCGTGGCCGGTGTCGCGGTTGCGCCGCCAGTGGCGCAACTCCACCCATTGCCATGACAGCAGCGCGGGCACGCCGAACAGGATCTCGCGCGCGCGCTTGACCAGCGCCAGCGCCAGCGAGACCTGCGCATCCATCCCCAGCACCTGCCCCAGCAGCATCACCACCGCTTCCTGCACGCCCAGCCCGGCGGGCACGAAGAAGGCCACGTGGCGCGCGGCCTGGGTCAGTGATTCGATTGCCAGCGCCTGCCAGACCGGCACCGGATGGCCCAGCAGCATCAACGCCAGCCAGATCTCCAGCGTGCCGCTGACCAGCCCTGCCAGTTGCCAGCCCAGTGCCGCCAGCAGCTCGCGCCGGCGCCGGTTGAGCGCGCGGATATGGGCATCGAGCCGCGCACCGTCGATCAAGGCGACGACGCGGTGATCTTCGCCAAACAGCTTGCGCGCCGCGCCTTCCAGTTTCTCGAAGATCGCGGTGTGCCGCAGCGACAGCGCGAACAGCACCGGCACCGGCAATGACAGCAGCAGCCCGGCCAGGATGACCCAGGCCCCGCCGCTGTCCTGCAGCGCGGCCACCAGCAGCAGCACCCCCATGGCCGAGAACAGGTACTGCGAGAACAGCGTCACCATCACTTCGACCACGATGCTGGCAGTCACCGCGGTGGTGTCGCGGATGCGCAGCCGCGTCAGGCGGATGCCGACCAGTTCGCCGCCGACCCCCACCGTCGGCAGCAGGCGGTTGACCGCTTCGCGCACCGTGGCGACCCACCACAGGAAACCGAGCCCCGCCTTCTCCTCGGGGTCGGCCGAGGTCAGCAGGACGCGCCAGGCTTGCGCGTCGAGCAGCAGCGGCAGTGCGTGCAGGGGCACCAGCAACAGCAGCAGCCAGCCGCCCTGCGCCACGATTGCGGCGATATCGCCGGCGCCCTGATGGATCACCAGTGCGGTGAGCGCCAGCAGGCCGATCAGCCCGGTCAGGTAAGCAATGCGTTTCATCTTGAAAAATCAGGGCACCAGCACGTCGGCAAAGCCGCCGCGCCGGTTGGCCGCGCGCTCCAGCGCGGCGCGCACGCGCGGCGACAGCAGCGCGGCCAGTTCGTCGGCGTGGCGGTAGCCGCGCATCGATGCGGTAATGGCCTCGCCAGAGACCACGGCCGGATGCAGGTAGATCTCGCCCACGCCCGCGGGCAACTGCGCCAGCGCCTGCAGCAGGGCTGCCTCGTCCATCTGCCCGCTGCGCGCGATGCCGACCACGTAGTCATTGTGCGCGATGCCGGCGCGGTCCAGGCGCCGGCGCAGCAGCGCCAGCCAGGGGCGCAGCGGCAACGGCGCGCCCTGCTCGCGCGGCAGGCGCATCGCGCGCAGGCCGTAGTCGCGCCCGATCGACAGGATCAGTGACAGCACCGTGGGGTGCAGGTGGAAATGCTTGTGCGTGTTGACGTGGTCAAGCGGCAGGCCGGTGGCGGCAAAGGCTTCGAACTGCGCGCGGATCTCCGCCGCCAGCTGGCGGCGCACGCGCGGCAGGAAGAAGAAGCGGCAGCCGTCCAGGGCCATGGCCGAGCCGAAGCGGGCTTCGGCGTCGACCAGGTCGGGGATCTGCGCGCGCGGCAGCGTGGCCGGGCCGTCGGCCAGCACCACGTGCAGCCCCACGCGCAACGACGGCAGCCGGCGCGCGCGCTCGACCGCATCCGCCACGGCGGGCGCGCCCACCATCAGGCTGGCGGCGTTGAGCACGCCGTCGCGGTGGGCCAGCTCCACCGCCTCATTGACGGCGGGATGCAGGCCGAAGTCGTCGGCGGTGACGATCAGCGCGCGTAGCGAGGCACAGGAAAGCGCGTGGGCCAGGATCAGGCCTCGTGCGAGCGCAGGAAGCGGAAGAACTCCACGCCTTCGCGCAGGCGCCGCTTCATCATGTCCCAGCTGCCCAGCATCTCGCGCACGATTTCCCAGATCTTGCCGGGGCGGAAGTAGAAGCGCTTATAGAAGGTCTCGACGCCGTGGTAGATGTCTTCCCTGGACAGGTGCGGATAGCTGATCGCGGCCAGCTGCACGCCCTGGTCGTTGACCAGGTTGATGACCTTGTTCTCCTCGAGCCAGCCGTTCTCCACCGCCTGCCGGTACAGCGTGGTGCCGGGATAGGGCGCGGCCAGCGACACCTGGATGGTGTGCGGGTTGATTTCCTTGGCGTACTCGATGGTTTTCTCGATGGTCTCGCGCGTCTCGCCCGGCAGGCCCAGGATAAAGGTGCCGTGGATCTGGATGCCCAGCTTGCGGCAGTCCTCGGTGAAGCGGCGCGCGATGTCCGTGCGCAGGCCCTTCTTGATGTTCAGCAGGATCTGGTCGTCGCCGGACTCATAGCCCACCAGCAGCAGGCGCAGGCCGTTCTCCTTCATGATCTTGAGCGTGCTGTACGGCACGTTGGCCTTGGCATTGCAGGACCACGTCACCCCCAGCTGGCCCAGCCCGCGCGCGATCTCTTCCACGCGCGGCTTGAAGTCGGTGAAGGTGTCGTCGTCGAACATGATCTCCTTGACCTCGGGCATGTTCTCCTTGATCCATTTGACCTCGGCAATCACGCTTTCGGCCGAGCGCGTGCGGTAGCGGTGCCCGCCCACGGTCTGCGGCCACAGGCAGAAGGTGCAGCGCGAACGGCAGCCGCGACCGGTGTAGATCGACACATAGGGGTGCTTCAGGTAGCCGATGAAGTAGTTGTCGATCTTCAGGTCGCGCTGGTAGACCGGCGCCACGAAGGGCAGCTCGTCCATGTTCTCGATCATCGGGCGCTGCCCGTTGTGTTCGAGCGAGCCGTCCGGCAAGCGATAGGAGAGGCCCAGGATGTCCTGGAGCGGCTTGCCCGCGGCCACATCCTGGCAGGTGTAGTCGAACTCCTCGCGGCAGACGAAGTCGATGGCCTCGCTGGCACCCAGCGTGCCGCCCGGATCGACCGCGGGCTTGGCGCCGACCATGCCGATCATCACGTCCGGCTCGCGCTGCTTCAGTTCCTCGGCGAACTTGGCGTCGGTGGGGAACGAGGGCGTGCTGGTGTGGATGATGACCAGTTCATAGTCAGCGGCGATATCCAGCGTCTGCTGCACGGTCAGGCCGTCGGCCGGCGCGTCGAGCACGCGGCTGCCCGGCACCAGCGCGGCGGGCTGCGCCAGCCAGGTCGGGTACCAGAACGACTTGATCTCGCGCTTGGCCTGGTAGCGCGAGCCCGCGCCGCCGTCGAAGCCGTCGAAGGAAGGGGCCTGGAGGAACAGGGTTTTTTTCATTGCGGCCTCTGGGGATGGATGCCGGTGGATGAAGGTTGGTTCGGGGTCAGCGCAGGACTGGTGTGCAGGGCATCGCGCACCGACAGCACCTGCTCGCGCCACTGCACGCGCTTGCCTGCCAGCGCAAATGCCCAGCCGGCCAGCAGCAGCGCATCGCGCAACGGTGCGCGCAGTGCGGCGGCGACGCTGCCTGCCAGCAAACTGCGCGCCAGCGCGCCGGCGGCCGCCACCGCAATCACCAGCGGCTGCGGCGCCAGCAGCACACCCAGCGCCAGCATCGGCCAGGTGAAGGTGATGAAGGTAAAGGCAAAGCCCGGCGGATTCAGCGATCGGATCGTGCGCAGCCAGCGCAGCTCATGCCGCCACAGGTCGGTGAAACGGTCCTCGGTGACATCGGTCGTGACCACCACCTCCGACAGCACCGTGCGCAAGCCTTGCTGCCGCGTCAGCTCGCCCAGCCAGTAGTCGTCGGCCAGCCGCTCGGACACGGCTGCGAAGCCACCGATGGCTTCCAGCGCATCCCGCCGCAGCGCAATCGTCGCGCCAAAGGCAAAGCGTTGCGAGCCGCCCGCGTGGGCGATGCGCACCGACGGCGCGAACCAGTCGTTGATGAACTGCGCGCCGATGCGCGACCACGGCCCGCCAGTCGGATTGCCGCGGTAGAGGCAGGTGACCACGCCCACGCCGGTGTCGGCCAGCGGCGCGGTCACGCGCGCCAGGTAGTCGGGCGGCACGGCGATATCGCTGTCGGCGATCACCAGCACATCGTGCTTCGCTTGTGCGAACAGGTTGACCAGGTTGCTGACTTTCAGGTTGGTGCCGTGCACTTGCGGGTCGACCACCAGCGCGATGTCGCACGTCGGGAAGTCGCGGCGCAGCCGTTCGACCACGGCGATGGCGGGATCGTCCGCGGCACGCACGCCGAATAGCAACTGGAACGACGGATGCCGCTGCCGGCACAGCGTGGCCAGGTTCTCATACAGCCGGGGCTCGGCGCCGCACAGCGGCTTGAGCACGCTGACCGGCGTCGTTGCGGTGCCGCCGCTTGCCGCCGGCGCGCGGTGCGACAGCCAGGCCGCGGCCAGCGCATAGCCAGCCGACACGCAGGTCAGCGCAGCGCCTGGGAGGGTGGCGGCAAGTTCCGCGGCCATCGGCAGTGCGGTCAGTGCGTGGCCGCGGCGTTGGCCTCGGCCGGCCGCGGCCGGTTGGCGCGCGGCTTCGCGCGCTGGATTTCCTCGAGCTTGATCTCGACGTGGCGCGAGAACACGTATTCCGCCGGCCGCTGCCGGTCCAGCGCAATATCGGGCGCCATCGGCCCGCTGGTGCGCACGCCGCGCAGGCTCACGTCCAGCGCCTTGAGCGGATGGGCAAAGGTGTCGGCCACGGCGGTGGCCTCATAGCCGCTGTGCACCATGCAGTCGGCGCACTTCTCGTAGTTGCCGGTGCCGTAGGCGTCCCAGTCGGTCTCTTCCATCAGCTCGCGGAAGGTGGCGGCATAACCCTCGCCCACCAGGTAGCACGGACGCTGCCAGCCGAAGACGGTGCGTGCCGGGTTGCCCCACGGGGTGCAGTGGTAGGTCTGGTTGCCGGCCAGGAAGTCCAGGAACAGCGTCGACTGGCTGAAGGCCCAGTTCTTGCCGGCGCGGCCGCGGCTGAGGATGTCGCGGAACAGCTGTCGGGTCTTGCCGCGGTTCAGGAAGTGCTGCTGGTCCGGCGCGCGCTCATAGGCATAGCCCGGCGACACGGTGATGCCGTCCACGCCCAGCGCCTTGACCGAGTCGAAGAACTTCGCCACGCGCTCGGGCTGGGCATCGTTGAACAGCGTGCAGTTGATATTGACGCGGAAGCCCCGTTGCTTGGCCAGCCGGATCGCCTCGACGCAGCGGTCGTACACGCCTTCCTGGCACACCGAGCGGTCATGCATCTCACGGTCGCCGTCCAGGTGCACCGACCAGATGAAATACGGGCTGGGCTGGTACTGGTCCAGCTTCTTTTCCATCAGCAGCGCATTGGTGCACAGGTAGACGAACTTGCGCCGCGCGATGATGCCTTGCACGATCTGCGGCATGTCCTTGTGCAGCAGCGGCTCGCCGCCGGCGATGGAAACCACCGGGGCACCGCATTCATCCACCGCCTCCAGGCATTCCTGCACCGACAGGCGCTGGTTCAGGATGGGATCCGGATAATCGATCTTGCCGCAGCCTGAGCACGCCAGGTTGCAGCGGAACAGCGGTTCCAGCATCAGGGCAAGCGGATAGCGTTTCTGTCGCGACAGATGCTTGCCGACGATGTAGGCGCCCACGCGGGCGACCTGCAGTAGCGGAATAGCCAAGGCAGCTTCCTCTGGTTGGGTTCAGCCGGCGATATTCTCGTTGGCGGTGGCCGGTGCGGCCGCGACTGCGGCGGGTTCCTTGCCGGCCTTGCGCGGGGCCGATTGCGGCTTAACGTCGGCCAGTTCGGGCGGCAGCCGGAACTCGGCATGTTCCTCGCGCCCGGCCATGGTGGTGACATCCACCGGGCCCAGCCGGCGCAGCGCGTTGATCACGTCCTCGACCATTTCCTCGGGGGCGGAGGCGCCGGCGGTGATGCCCACCACGTTGGCGTCGCGCACCCAGGCAGGGTCCAGCTCGGCGCCTTCGGCGATCAGGTAGCTGGGCACGCCGCTTTCAGTGCCGATCTCGCGCAGGCGGTTGGAGTTGGAGCTGTTGGTCGCGCCGATCACCAGGATCACGTCGGCCAGCTTGCACAGGTCGCGCACCGCGCTCTGGCGGTTCTGCGTGGCGTAGCAGATGTCGCGCGTATCGGGACCGACCAGGTTGCTGAAGCGGCGCCCGAGCGCGGCGATGATATTGCGGGTGTCGTCCACGCTCAGCGTGGTCTGCGTGACGTAGGCGACCGGGGTGTCGGCGGGCAGGTCCAGCTGCGCGACCTCGGCCTCGTTCTGCACCAGGATCACCTTGCCCGGGATCTGGCCCATGGTGCCTTCCACCTCCGGGTGGCCGGCATGGCCGATCAGGATCACGGTGCGGCCGCTGGCCGCGTACTGGCGGCCCTGGGTATGGACCTTGATCACCAGCGGGCAGGTGGCGTCGATGGCATGCAGCTGGCGCTGGCTGGCATCGGCGATGACCTCGCGCGAGACCCCGTGCGCGCTGAAGATCGTCACGGCGCCGGTCGGGACTTCGTCCAGTTCTTCGACGAAGCGCGCCCCCTTGTCCTTCAGTCCCTCTACGACGTGCTTGTTGTGCACGATCTCATGCCGCACGAACACCGGGGCGCCATGCTTGACGAGGGCGCGGTCGACGATCTCGATCGCGCGCACCACGCCAGCGCAGAAGCCCCGGGGCTGAGCAAGAATCACCTGCATAGAGTAAGCCCCCCGACCCTTTGCAACGGGTTTCAGTGTTTGGGATGGCGGGACAGGAAATGCACCGGCATCCACCGGAGATCCACCGCAGATCACATTTCCGTCGCACGGTGGTTACTATATACCCGACACGCCGGCTTTGTCTGGCGGCGCTTTGGCCAGCGCGAGGCTGGCCAAAGCGCCTCCGCCTCACGGGAAAACGGGTTTATGACGATAAACGATGACGTGCTGGTGACAGGCGCCTCGGGCTTTCTCGGCTCGGCGGTGGCGCGCAGGGCGCTGGCACGCGGCTTCCGGGTGCGCGTGCTGGTGCGCCCGCAAAGCCCGCGCACCAACCTGGCCGGGCTGCCGGTGACCGTGGCGGAAGGCGACATGCGCGACCCCGGGGCCGTGGCCGCCGCGCTGCAGGGCGTGCGCTACCTGTTCCATGTGGCCGCCGACTACCGGCTGTGGGCGCCGGACCCCGAGGACATCGTGCGCACCAACGTCGACGGCACCCTGGCCGTGATGGAGGCCGCGCAGCAGGCCGGCGTCGAGCGGGTGGTCTATACCAGCAGCGTGGCGACGCTGCGCGTGGCCGGCGCGCGGGCGCCGGTGGACGAGACCGCGGCGCTGCGCCCGCACGAGGCCATCGGCGCCTATAAGCGCAGCAAGGTGCTGGCCGAGCGCGTGGTGGAAAAGCTGGTGGCCGAGCGCGGCCTGCCGGCGGTCATCGTCAACCCGTCCACCCCGATCGGCCCGCGCGACGTGCGGCCCACGCCGACCGGGCGCATCATCGTCGAGGCGGCCACGGGCAAGATCCCCGCCTTTGTCGATACCGGCCTGAACCTGGCGCATGTGGACGACGTGGCCGAAGGGCATTTCCTGGCGCTGGAACGCGGCCAGTCCGGCGAGCGCTACATCCTGGGCGGCCAGGACGTGATGCTGCAGCAGATGCTGCGCGACATCGCGCAGCTGTGCGGCCGGCGCCCGCCGACGGTGCAGCTGCCGCGCTGGCCGCTGTACCCGCTGGCGTACGGGGCGGAAGCGGCGGCGCGCTTTACCGGCAAGGAGCCGTTCATCACTGTGGATGGACTCAATATGTCCCGGTACCGGATGTTCTTTACATCAGACAAGGCGCGCCAGGTGCTGGGCTATCAGCCGCGGCCATACCAGGAGGGTTTGCGGGACGCGCTGGAGTGGTTCCGGGCGCAGGGGTATCTCGGCTGAGGGCGGCAGCGCGCGCTCAGGACCGCACCGGCGCCTGTGCCCGGCCCTTCCACTGCCCGCCGCGCCGCAGCCAGTAGCGCCGTGCCGAGTCGATGGTTGCCCCCAGGTAGAACAGCGCCGTGACCGGCAACAGCGGCGCCAGCCACGCCGGCTGCCGGTATTCGCGCAGCATCGGCAGGTAGGCCAGCACCATCGCGCCCCACGCCAGCCATGCCGGCCACAGCCGCCAGCCTCCGGCCAGCGCCAGCACCGGCGGCAGCAGATAGGTAATCACCATCCCCGACACCGCGCCCGCCAGCAGCAGCGGCGAGTAGCGCAATTGCGTATAAGCGCTGCGCGCGATCATGTCCCACAGGCTGCGCCAGTCGTTGTAGGGCCGCAACGACACGCTGTCGTCGGCCAGGTCCAGGCGGATCGCGCCGCCGGGCTTGATGTGCGCGGCCAGGCTGCAGTCGTCGATCAGCTCGCCGCGGATGGCGGCAAAGCCGCCAATGCGCGCCAGCGCCGCGCGGCTGGCCAGCATGCAGCCGCCGGCCGCGGCGGCCACGCGGCTGCGGCCATCGCGCACGCGGGCGAAGGGGTAGAGCTTGGCGAAGAAGAAGACAAAGGCCGGCACGATCAGCCGTTCCCAGGCGGATTCGCAGCGCAGCCGCACCATCAGCGAGACCAGGTCGCGCCGTTCGTGCTCGGCGCGCGCCACCAGCGCGGCCAGCACGCCGGGGCCATGCCAGATATCGGCATCGGTCAGCCAGACGTAACGGGCCTGCGCGGCGATGCGGTCGGCAGCGGCCAGCCCTTCGGACTGCGCCCAGACCTTGCCGCTCCAGCCGGCCGGCAGCTCGCGTGCGCCGATCACGGTCAGCCCACGCGGGCGCGCGGTGGCCGCGGCGGCGGCGCGGGCGATATCGGCGGTGCCGTCCTGGCTGTGGTCGTCCACCACCACCAGCGCCAGCCGGCCCCGGTAGCGCTGGCCCAGCACGCCGGCCACGGCGCGGCCGATCACCTCGGCCTCGTTGCGGGCGGGGATGACCGCGACCACCTCCGGCCAGGCCGCGGGATCCGGTGCGGCAGCCGGCTTGCGCACGCGCCAGAAGCTGGCGCGGGCAAAGATCAGCACCAGCCAGACCGCCAGCGACAGCAGCGACAACGCCAACGCAAGGTGCATGGGCCGGCCCTACTTGACGAAGCGCCGCGCCAGCCGGGCCAGCCGCGGCACGGTTTCCGGGCGCAGCAGGCGCGCGTCGTAGCCGGCCATGCGCCGGTCGTTCTCGGCCAGGCACAGGTCGATCATCGCGCCCGGCGTCAGCGCCTCACCCAGCGCCGCCGAGCCGTTCATGGTGAAGTTGGCGTCCTGGGCCACGCCGTCGGTGTCGATGCCGCGCGCGATGCCGATGCGCTCCCAGACCAGGAAGGCCCACACCCGCGCCACCTTCAGCGCAAACAGCGGGCGGCGCCACCACGGCAGGTTGCGCCGGTACCACGCGGCCCAGTTGACGAAGAACAGGATATGGCGGCCTTCCTCCTGGATCACCGGCTCGAAGGTCTCGACCAGCTCGGCGGGGAAAAAGCCGGAGCGCCTGGCCGCGGCGAACAGGCCGAAGGCGAAGAAGCTGTCGATGCACTCGCTGTAGCCGGTAACCAGCCAGCCCCATTCCGGATCGTCCGGGGGCGGGTAGTCAGGCTCGGGCGCGAGCGCGATGCCGTAGGCCTCGACCAGCTTTGACAGCACTACCTTGTGGCGCGCCTCTTCGCCGCCGTCCATTTCCAGCGCGCTGCGCAGCAGCGGGTCGCTGACGGTCTGGGCAAAGGTCTTGACTCGGATCGAGGCGCGGCCCTCGGTCTGCACGGCGATATCCCAGATCGGCAGCGAGGTGACGCGGTGCAGGGCCTCCGGCGACAGCTTCGGCCAGTCGATCACGGCGGGTTTGTAGGGGTTGTGGGTCTGCAGCAGCATATTGCAGAACATCTGCAGGTGCTGCGCGGAGCCGATGCGCACCGGCCCCGCGGTGGGGTCGGTCCAGTGGCGCATGGCATGGTCGGCCTGCTCGACGGCAGTGCGCGCGACCGTATCGGCAACCGCGATGGCGCGGGCCTCGGCATCGGCGGCGCTGTTGCGCGGCGGCGCGGCCGCCGCGTTGCCAGCAACCTCAGTGGTTTCGGACATTCGGCCCCCTGGCGTTGGATTGCCCGGGAGCCATTGTAGCGAGGCGCGCCGGCCGGCGCACCCCGCTGGCTACGGCAAGGTCAGGCGCGGTAGCTGACCGGGCCGCGCGAACGCATGTCCAGCGCGTAGTAGCACACCGTCAGCAGCACCAGCCAGCCCGGGCCCACGTACAGCGCCACGCGGGTCTCCGGGAAGTAGGCCATCAGCGCCACCACCAGCGCCAGGAAGGCCAGCGCGATGTAGGAGCCATAGGGCCAGAACGGCATGCGGAAGGCCAGCGCCTTGCGCTCGGCCGCCGACAGGCTGCGGCGGAACTGGATCTGCGTGACCAGGATGATGGCCCAGGTCCAGACCGCGCCGAAGGTCGAAATCGCCGTCACCCAGACGAAGACCTGCTCCGGCACCAGGTAGTTGAGCAGCACGCCGCACAGCAGCGCGGCGATCGACACCAGCAGCGCGCGGCGCGGCACGCCATTGCGGTCGACCTTGGCAAAGGCCTGCGGCGCCTGGCCCTGCTGCGCCAGGTTGTACAGCATGCGCCCGGTGCTGAAGATGCCGCCGTTGCACGACGACAGCGCCGCGGTCAGCACCACGAAGTTGATGATGCCGGCGGCGGTCTTGATGCCCAGCCGCTCGAAGGTCAGCACGAAGGGGCTGCCCTGGGCGCCGATCTCGTTCCACGGGTACAGCGACAGGATCACGAACAGCGCGCCCACATAGAAGATCAGGATGCGCCAGAACACCGAGTTGATCGCGTCAGGAATCGACTTCTTCGGATTGCGCGCCTCGCCGGCAGTCAGGCCGATCATCTCCACGCCGAGGTAGGCGAACATCACCATCTGCAGCGACATCAGCACGCCGGAGGCGCCGTTGGGCATGAAACCGCCGTGCGCCCACAGGTTGGAGATGCCGGTGGCGATACCGCCGTTGCCAAAGCCGAACACGATCATGGCGCCGCCGCCGATCAGCATCAGCACGATGGTGACGATCTTGATCATGGCGAACCAGAACTCGAACTCGCCATAGGCCTTGACCGCCATCAGGTTGACCGAGCCCATTGCCGCCAGCGCGGCCAGCGCCCAGATCCAGCGCGGCACGTCGGGGAACCACATGCCCATGTAGATGGCAACGGCGGTGATCTCCGCCACGCAGGTCACCAGCCACAGGAACCAGTAGTTCCAGCCGGTCAGGTAGCCGGCCAGCGGGCCCATGTGGTCCTGCGCGTAGCGGCAGAACGAGCCGGCCACAGGGTTGTGCACGGCCATCTCGCCCAGCGCGCGCATGATCAGGAAGATCACCGCGCCACCGATCAGGTAGCCCAGCATGATGGCGGGGCCGGCCATCTTGATGGCATTGCCGGCGCCAAGGAACAGGCCCACGCCGATGGCCGAACCCAGCGCCATCAGCCGGATATGGCGTTCGCCCAGGCCGCGTTGCAGATGTTCTGCGCTTGCACTCATGTGTCGTTGTCTCCGTGTCATCTGAAAGGCCGCGCCGGCCTTCGTGGGGCCGGCGGGAGCAGCTATTTTCTCGTCCGCGCGGGCCGCAAACGGAAAATAGCGGGCAGGTTAATCAGATAGCCGGGATATTTGTTGCTGAATTCGTGGTGAAAATCAGGAAAAATTGCTGGCGACGGGAGCGGCGATACCCGTGCGCGCAATCGTGTGGCTCGATGGCCTGAGCGCCGCGTGAAGCTGCGCGATGTGGTCTGGCGCAGTTCAGGCTGCGGCGGCGCCGCCGTAGGCGGGATAGTCCGTGTAGCCCTCGGCGCCGCCACCGTAGTGGTGCGCGCGGTCCGACGAGGCCAGCGGCCAGTTGTTCTCAAGCCGGGTAACCAGGTCGGGGTTGGCGATGAACGGCTCGCCGAAGGCGGCAATGTCGATCAGGTCATCGGCAATCAGCTGCTCGGCGCGTGCGCGTGTCATGCCACCCGCAAGGATCAGCGCACCCGTGAAGCGACGACGGAACCTTGCCAGGAAGTCCGCCGGCGTGGCCGAGCTGCCGCGCGTGCTCTGGTCTATGAGGTGGACGTAGGCGATGTTCCGCTTCGAGAGTTCGTCGGCCAGGTGGAGATAGGTTTGCTCCAGCTCGGGGTACTCGGCCATGTCGCCCAGTCCGCCATAGGGAGACAGGCGGATGGCCGTGCGATGCGCGCCGATCCGGGCTGCCACGGCGTCGATGGCAGCCAGTACAAAGCGGGTACGGCCTTCCAGCGTGTCGCCACGGAATTCGTCGGTGCGGTCGTTCACCGTCGGGTTCAGGAACTGTTCGATCAGGTAGCCATTGGCACCGTGCAGTTCCACGCCGTCGAAGCCGGCGGCGATCGCATTGGCCGCGGCTTCCGCGAAATCGGCGATCACGCCGTAGACCTCACCGCTGGCCAGCGCGCGCGGCGCGGACACGTCGACCGCACCGGGCGTGCCGTCGGCGGTATAGCCCCAGGCCTTGGTGTTCTTCGCAACCTGGCCGGTTGCGCTGACCGGCTGGATGCCGCCGGGCTGGATCGAGACGTGGCTCACCCGGCCGACGTGCCAGAGCTGCGTGAAGATCGTTCCGCGCTTGGCATGCACCGCGTCGGTCACCTTGCGCCAGCCTTCAACCTGTTGCGGCGTGTAGAGGCCCGGATTGAACAGGAATCCCTGCGCGCTGGGCGAGATCACCGTGCCTTCGGTCACGATCAGGCCGGCGTCGGCACGCTGGCCGAAGTAGAGCGCGTTGAGATCGTTGGGCACCCCGTCCGGGTTGCGCGAACGGGTCAGCGGCGCCATGGCGATCCGGTTGGATAGCGTTTGCTCGGCCATGGCAAAGGGCTTGAAGAGGGGGCTCATGTGTGCTCCAGGGAATGGGTTTCGATGGAGCGCAGTTTGCCTGGTTCATCTTTGCAGATTAAGCCGTGTATCAGTCAAATACTTTTGATTTTGCATCAAATATGAAAACTAGCTCTCGAATGCCTTCTGCCCGAGCACCTTGACCACATACTCGACAAAGCAGGTGATGCGGGACGCCAACGCGGTGTTGCGATAGTAGACCGCGTTGATCGACTGGCGCACATCGAGGGTCTGTTTCGCAAACAGCTGCACCAGCCGCCCGTCCTGCCGATCGTCGCGCGTCATGAAGTCCGACAGGCAGGCAATGCCCTGGCCGTTCAGGGCCAGGCTCCTGAGGGTCTCGCCGCTGGACGAGGCGATGGTTGGCTTGATATGCAGCACGCTGCCGTCGTCGTCGCGCAGCGGCCAGTCGTTCAGCGATTCCGGTTGCGTGAAGCCCAGCAGCGCATGCTGCGCGAGCTGCGCCGGTTTGGTGGGCGTGCCGTGGCGCTTCAGGTAGCCGGGACTGGCCAGGATGCGGATGCGGCTGGTGCCGATGGGGCGCGCATGCAGCGTTGAGTCCTTCAGCTGGCCGATGCGGAACGCCACATCGGTGCGCTTTTCGATCAGGTCGATGATGCCTTCGTTCGAGTTGAGTTCCAGTTCCACTTCCGGGTAGCTGGCGCGAAAGCCCTCCAGCAGCGGCACGATCACATGCAGCATGAACGGCGTTGCCGCATCCACCCGCAAGCGCCCAACCGGCCGCAGGCGGCGCGCCGCGATCTGCTCTTCCGCCTCGTCAACCATCGCCAGGATGGCGCGGGCGTGTTCCAGGAATGCCGCCCCTTCCTCGGTCAGCTCCAGCCGCCGCGTGGTTCGCCGCAGCAGCGTGGTCTGCAGCTTTTCCTCCAGCCGGCCCAGGGTGCGGCTGGCGGCGGAGACCGTCAGCTTGAGCTGCTCGGCGGCCGCCGTGATCGAGCCGGTGTCCACCACGGCGGCAAAGGCCAGCAGTTCGTCGATGGTCGTCTTCATTGTTGATTTAAAATCAAATGAATTTCCCTTATACACGGCTTTATCCGCAAAGGTAAGGGCGGCAAACTGCGTGCATTCGAGTTTCCTTCAGAGGAGTTGCACCATGAGCGTTCCTTCATTTGGTGTTGGTACTTTCCGCCTGACCGGCCAGGCCGTGATCGATTCGGTGCGCAACGCGCTGGACCTGGGCTATCGCGCCGTCGATACGGCACAGATCTATGGCAACGAGGCCGACGTCGGCCAGGCTATCGCCGAGGCCGGTGTGAAGCGCGACGAACTGTTTGTGACCACCAAGATCTGGACGGCGAACTACGCCGCCGGCAAGCTTGTGCCAAGCCTGCGCGAAAGCCTGGACAAGCTGCGCACCGACTACGTCGACCTGACCCTGATCCACTGGCCGGCGTCGGGCAATGGCGTGGCGCTGCCCGAATACATGGCGGCGCTGGCCGAAGCCAAGGCGCTGGGCCTGACGCGGCAGATCGGTGTTTCCAACTTCAATATCGCGCTGACGAAGCAGGCGCTCGATGCGGTCGGCAAGGGCGAAATCGCCACCAACCAGATCGAACTGAGCCCCTATCTGCAGAACCACAAGCTCACCGCGTTCCTGAAGGAGCAGGGCATCGCCGTGACGTCGTACATGACGCTGGCCTACGGCAAGGTGCTGAAGGACCCGGTGCTGGCGCAGATCGCGGACAAGCACCGCGCTACCGTCGCGCAGGTTGCGCTGGCATGGGCGCTGCAACTCGGCTATGCGGTGATTCCGTCGTCGACCAGGCGCGAGAACCTGGCCAGCAACCTGCTGGCGCGCGACCTGAAGCTCGACGCCGACGACATGGCGCAGATCGCCGCGCTGGAGCGCAACGGCCGCGAGGTCAGCCCCGAGGGCCTGGCCCCGGCCTGGGACTGAGGAGGCCATGATGTCCGATACACGCAATCCGCTGTTCCGGCCGCATTCGCTGGGTGCCCTCTCGCTGCCCAATCGTATCGTGATGCCGCCGATGACGCGCTCGCGCGCAAGCCAGCCCGACGACGTGCCGAACGAACTGATGGCCGAGTACTACGCGCAACGCGCCAGCGCCGGCCTGATCGTCAGCGAGGGCACCTGGATTTCGCCGCTCGGCAAGGGTTATGCGTGGACGCCCGGCATCCACACGCCGGCGCAGGTCGCCGGCTGGCGCAAGGTCACCGCTGCCGTGCATGAAGCGGGCGGGCGCATCTTCGCGCAGCTCTGGCACGTGGGCCGCCTGAGCCATGTCAGCCTGCTCGATGGCCACGCGCCGGTGTCGTCGTCCGCCATCCAGGCGCACGGTGTGAACGTGTTCGTTGCCGAACCGGATGGCAAGCCGGGCTTCGTGCAGGCATCCCGGCCGCGCGCGCTCAAGGTGGAAGAGATCCACGCCATCGTCGACGAATTCCGCCAGGCCGCGCGCAACGCGATGGCGGCCGGCTTCGACGGTGTGGAACTGCACGCGGCCAACGGCTATCTGGTCAACCAGTTCATCGACTCGGAAGCCAACAACCGTACCGACGAATATGGCGGCTCGCTCGCAAACCGCCTGCGGTTCCTGGGCGAGGTGACGCAGGCGCTGATCGAGGGCACGGGCAGCAAGGACCGGGTCGGTATCCGCCTGGCGCCGCTGACCACGCTCAATGGCTGCGTCGACGCCGATCCGGAAACCACCTATACGGCCGCGGCAAAGCTGCTCGGCGAGCTGGGCGTGGGCTACATCCATATCGCCGAGGCCGACTGGGACGATGCGCCGCATATGCCAGCCGCATTCAGGCAGCGGCTGCGCGAGGTGTATCGGGGCACGCTGATCTACGCCGGCAAGTACACCGCGGAACGCGCGCAGGCCGCGCTGAACGAGGGATGGGCCGATCTGATTGCCTTCGGCCGGCCGTTCGTGGCCAACCCCGACCTGCCGGAGCGCCTGCGCGCTGGCGCGACGCTCAACCCCCATGACCGCGACACGCTGTTTGGTGGTGGCGCACGCGGGCTGACCGACTATCCCGCACTGGCCGCCAACGCGGCCTGAGTGGAAATCAGGAGATTCAGAATGAAAACACTGGCGCAAAGCGCCCCTGGCCGCGAAATCGTCATCGACGGCATGCCGCCACGACGTCGCGCATGTCCGCGCTGTCCAGCCCTTCGGTAAACGCGCTGCGGATCTGGTCCAGCAGTTGCCTGGCCGGCTCGGGCCTGCCCTGGCGTTGCCAGAGCCTTGCAAGGCTCAGTGAGGCCCGCAACTCCAGCGACCTGGCATTCTGCTTGCGGGCTACCGCGATCGCCTGGTGAAAGCACGCTTGCGCGTCATCTTCAGACAGAAGGCCATCAGAACGGCAGCCGTGAAGATGGCGAGCCGGTTATAGGCGTTCATCAGGCTGATAGCCATCGTGAGGTCAGCGAGCTCTTTCTCATTGAACGCCGCGGCCGCGACTTGGAATTCCGTCTCGGGCACGTGTGTGTCCGCCACCAGGGTGACCGACTCGGCCCATGCGAGTGCGGCCTTTTCACGGTGAGTGAACAACGGCCCCGCTTCACGCCAGGCTTGCACGAGCGCAAGCTTCTCGGGCGTATTGAAACTGTTGTGCCCATGCGGTAGCGAATGTCCTGCTCATTAGCATTTCCGACTCCGCGCAGACCCGCGCAGCTCCGTCGGCCATGATGCTCTGCGTCGCATCTCTGCCCCATACTTACTGTGCGCCGGCGGCATCAGCCGCGTCGGCGCGAAGCCGGCCCGCGCGCAACGAACGGGCGTCAGTCGGGATGGACGCGTGCGGCCGCGCGCCACGCCCCGGGCGGCTGCCCGAAACGCCGCGTGAAGCTGCGCGTGAAGGTGGTCTGGTCCGGGTAGCCTGACGCCAGCGCGACCTCGGCCAGCGGCAGCGCGGATTGCGTCAGCAGCTGCAGCGCGCGGTCCAGCCGCAGCCGGGTCTGGTAGCGGTGCGGGGTATCGCCGAAGGCCTCGGCAAACAGGGTCTGGAAGCGCCGCACGCTCCAGCCGAAATGCCCGGCGACTTCCGCCGCGCGCAGGGGCGCGGCCAGGTTGGCGCGCAGGTAGGCATCCACGGCCATCAGCGGGAATACCTGCTCGTCGCCGGGCATGCCGAGGCAGTCCGCCAGCGCCGCGGCCAGCGTGGCCGCCAGTTGCCAGTCGGTCTGCGGCCCGCGCGCTGCCGCGGCGGCGCGCCACGCCGACAGCGCGCGCACGCGGCTGCCGAAGGCGCCGTCCAGCGGGAACGTGCGCGGGCGCGCCATCAGCCGCGCGGGCAGCGCCACCGAGCGCGCCGGGAAGTCCGCCACCAGCTGCAGGTTGCCGTCCAAGCCCAGGAATTCATGATGGCTGCCGGCCGGCACGATCAGGCCGCTGCGGTCGTCCACGCGATAGACGTGGCCGTCGATCTCCAGCTCGGTGGCGCCGGCCAGGCCGAACAGCAACTGGTGGTAGCCGTGCTGGTGGCCGTCCGGCTGCGGGCGGTAGCGCCGGTGCTCGACCAGCGGCGAGGCGTGGGGTTCAGCGGGCTTCGGCATGCCGCAACCTGCCACGGGTCTGGCACAGCCAGACGCCCGCGCCGGCCACCGCCATGCCCAGCGCCTGCACCGCATCCAGCCGTTCGCCGAACAGCAGCCAGGCCTGCAGCGCGGCCAGCGGCGGCGCCAGGAACATCAGCGCCGCGGCATTGGCGGCCTGGCCGCGCCGCACCAGGCTGACCAGCAGCCAGGTGCCGGCGCCCGACAGGCCGATCGCCGCCCATGCCAGCCCGGCCCACAGCGCCACGCCGCCATGCCAGTGCAGCGGCGCGTCGGCGGCCTGGATCGCCACCATCGCGGCGGCTACCAGCATGGCGCCCAGGTTCTGCCAGGCGGAACTGGCGCGCAGGTCACAGGCGGCGATGACGGATTTCTGCAAGAGGGTTCCCATGGTGATGGAGACAATGGCCAGCACGCCCAGCAGCACGATCCAGGGCGACAGCGCCGGCGCGGCCGGGTGCATGCCGGCCGGCATCGCCGGGGCGACCACCAGCGCGACGCCGAGCGCACCCAGCGCCAGGCCCTGCCACGTCCGCCTGGAAGGTAGCTCCTTCAGCAGGGGAATGGCAACCAGCGCGGTCAGCAGCGGCTGCAGCGCGCCCAGCAGGGCCATGATCGCCGGCGGCAGGCCCCTGGCCACGGCGCCGTAGCCGGCGCACAGGTAGATGCCCTGCATCAGCGCGCCGGCCAGCAGGTGGCGCGGCGCCTCGCGCAGCGGCGGCCAGGCCGCGCGCGCGGCCAGCGACCAGGCCACGAACATCAGCGCCGCCACGGCAAAGCGGCCCAGCAGGAACAGGCTGGTATCGGCCAGCGGCACGATGGCCTTGCCGACGATAAAGCCGGTGGACCAGATCAGGACAAAGGCAACGGTGGGCAGCCAGGCGGCAGCGGACAGGGGGCGCGACATGCAAGCAGGCGTTTCCGCCGGGGGGCGGGATCGGAGGGACAGAGCGCAAGGCTAGCCAGGCAGCGCGCCGCTGTCTTGGCAAATCCGGCAATCGGCATGCAGAAAGCATTGGTAACACTCCGGCGGCGCCTCCGGGTCAACCAATGTGCGCTTGCCACGTAACATAGTGATGTTGATCGAACAGGGCGAGGAGCAAGGCATGAATCCGGCGCAGCATTCGAGACAATCCGGCCCGGGCCGGCTCGCCGCCTGGCGGGCCGCCGCGGCACTGGCACTGGCAGCGTGCCTGGCCGCCTGCGCACAGGTGCCGGCCGAGGCTGGCGGCAGCACCGCCGCCACCGACCTGCGCTGGCTCAACACCGTCACCTACGGCGCTGACCAGGCCACCCTTGGCCACCTGCGCCGGCTGGGCCGCAAGGGCTTCCTCGACCGGCAACTGACGCTGCCGCTGGCCGATCCGCCCGAACTGGCGGCTGCCATCGCAGCCTTGCCCAACCTGCAGGCCGATGCCGCCGCGCAGATCCAGGCCGCACGCGACGCGCGCCAGCGCATCGACGCGTTGCCCGACGACGACCGCAAGCAGCAGGCCCGCCAGGCGCTGAACGCGCAGGGCCGCGAGATCGTGGCCGATGCCGCGCGGCGCCACCTGCTGCGCGCGCTGTATTCTCCGGCGCAGCTGCGCGAGCAGATGACGTGGTTCTGGATGAACCATTTCAACGTCTACTCGGGCAAGGGCCAGGTCCGGCTGCTGCTGGCCGACTACGAAGAGCGCGCCATCCGCCCGCACGCGCTGGGCCGCTTCCGCGACCTGCTGATGGCCAGCGTGACCGGGCCGGCCATGCTGGTCTACCTCGACAACGCCCAGAGCAGCGCCAACCGCATCAACGAGAACTACGCGCGCGAGCTGATGGAGCTGCATACCATGGGCGTATCGGGCGGCCCCAGCGGCTCCCGCTACACCCAGCAGGACGTGCAGGAGCTGGCGCGCGTGCTGACCGGCGTGGGCGTCAACCTGCGCGGCACGCCGCCGCCGCGGCTGCCGCCGGCGCGCGCGGGGCTGTACCGCAGCGAGGGCTTGTTCGAATTCAACCCCGCGCGCCATGACTTCGGTGCGAAGACGCTGCTGGGCCAGCGCATCGAGCCGGCCGGTTTCGACGAGGTGGCGCGCGCAGTGTCGATCCTGGCGCGCGAGCCGGCCACCGCGCGCTTTATCAGCGCCAAGCTGGCCGCCTATTTCATCGCCGACAACCCGCCGCCGGCGCTGGTCGAGCGCATGGCGCAGACCTTCACGCGCACCGATGGCGATATCGCCGCAGTGCTGCGCACCTTGTTCCTCGCGCCGGAACTGGACCGGCAACTGGCGGCGCCCACGCGCAAGTTCAAGGATCCGATGGTCTATGTGGTGTCGTCGATGCGGCTCGCCTATGAAGGCCGTCCCGTAACCAACCTGCGCCCCGTGATGAACTGGTTGAACCAGCTCGGCGAGCCGCTCTACGGCCACGTGGCGCCGGACGGCTACCCGTCGTCGGAAAGCGCGTGGGCCAGCTCGGGCCAGATGGTGCGGCGCTTCGAGATCGCGCGCGCGATCGGCTCGGGGCCGGCGGGATTGTTTGCCGGCGATGGCGCGAGGCCGAGCGGCGCGCGCTTCCCGATGATCGGCAACAAGCTGTACTTCGACACCATCGAAGCCACCCTTGGCCCCGCCACGCGCGCCGCGCTGGCGCAGGCGGAATCGCAGGCCGAATGGAATACCGTGCTGCTCGGTTCACCCGAGTGGATGCAGCGCTGACAGGGAGCAGACCATGCAACGCCGACAATGGCTGAAAACAATGGGCGGCGCCACGCTGGGGCTGGCGCTGCCCGCCATCGCCTCGCGTGTCTATGCGCTGCCGGCGCAGGCCGATGCGCGCTTCCTGCTGGTGTTCCTGCGCGGCGGCTATGACGCCGCCAGCGTGCTGGTGCCGGCGGGCAGCGACTTCTACTATGCCGCGCGGCCCAATATCGCCATCCGCCGCCCGCCCGCGGCCGGTACGGACGCTGACCCCAACGCGGCAGTGGCGCTGGCGCCGGCTTTTGCCGCCGACAGCGCCGCGCGCGGCATCGGCGACTGGGCGCTGCACCCGGCATTGGCCGCGACCATGCTGCCGTTGTGGCAGCGCGGCCAGTTGGCCTTCGTGCCGTTCGCCGGCACGCACGACCTGTCGCGCAGCCACTTCGAGACCCAGGACGGGATCGAGGCCGGTTTGCCCGGCGAAGGCGAGGACCGCAAGTCCGTGGCCTCGCTGCGCGGCAGCGGCTTCCTGAACCGCCTGGCGCAGGCCATGGGCGGGCAGGCCGCGCCCGTGGCCTTCACCGACGGCTTGCCGATGGTGCTGTCCGGTCCGCGCGACGTGCCCAATGTCTCGCTCAAGGGCAGCGGCCGCACCCCGTTCGATGCGCGCCAGGCGAAGCTGCTGGCGCAGATGTACCGTGGCACGCGTTTCGAATCGCTGATCGATGAAGGCTTCGAGCTGCGCGAAACGGTGGCGCGCCAGGCGCAGCCGCAGCCCGGCAGGTCAGGCAGTGACGCCGGCACCATGGCCGCGCGCATGCAGGAAATGCAGGCCGCCAACCGCCGCTCGCTCAGCGCGCGTGGTTTCGAGGTCGAGGCCCGGCGCATGGCGGGCTTGATGCGTGAGCGCTTCAACCTGGGCTTTATCGACGTGGGCGGCTGGGACACCCACGTCAACCAGGGCGGCGCGCAGGGGCAACTGGCCGGCCTGCTCGACAACCTCGGCCGCGGCCTGTCTGCTTTCGCTGCCGAGATGGGTCCTGTATGGGACAAGACCACCGTGGTGGTGCTGTCCGAGTTCGGCCGCACCTTCCGCGAGAACGGCACGCGCGGCACCGACCACGGCCACGGCACGGTTTACTGGGCCGCGGGCGGTGCGGTGCGCGGGGGCCGCATCGCCGGTGAGCAGGTGGCGGTAGAACCGGCCACGCTCAACCAGAACCGCGACTGGCCGGTGCGCAATGAGTACCGGGCGGTGCTGGGCGGGGTCTTCCGCAGGTTGTACGGGCTGGATGAGGTGCGGCTGGCGCAGGTGTTTCCGGGGGTGCGGGGGCGGGATATCGGCTTGGTGTAGCCCCCGCGCCGCGCTCTCCGGAGGGGCGTTCAGTTGCTGCCGTTGGCTGGGGTGATGACGGTTGGCGCGAGGGGCGTGATGGGCGCTGGGGGCGCAGGCGGTGCGGGCGGATTTGCGGAAGCCGGGGAGGCAGGGGCGGCGTTAGGCGCTGGTTCGGCCTGAGGGGGTGGCGCAACCGGAGCGCTGCCCGCGCTCATGTCCTGCGGCACCGCAATCACCGTCTCCCCCCGGTCCAGCGCCAGGCTGGGCTCATCCGGGCCGGCATCCGCCGCGGCAGACGATGCCGCACCGGCCGGCGGTGCGGCATCAGCCTCCGGCGCGGGCAGCGCCGGCCGACGCGGTGCCGGGCGCGGCGCCGGAGTCTCGCTGGCCTTGTCGCGTGTGAACAGCTGGCTGAACCAGCCGCGCAGCTGCGTTCCCAGCGATGCGAACAGGCTGGTCTCTTCGTGCTCGGCAAAGCGCGCGCGGCCGTCGACGATGCGCGAGCGCAGCGCGCGCTGGTAGAAGTCGCCCACCATCGGCAGCGCGCTGTGCGCGCCCTGGCCCCAGTAGTCGCTGCGCAGCGTGACGCGGCTGTCGTTGAAGCCGACCCAGGCGCCCGCCACCAGCTCCGGATGCATCAGGATGAACCAGCCGTCGGCATTGTCCTGGGTGGTGCCGGTCTTGCCGGCCACGTCGGCGCGGATGCCGAAGCGCGAGCGGATGCTGGCGCCGGTGCCGCGGTCGATCACGTCGCGCATCACGTCGAGCAGGGTTTGCGTGGTGGCGGCGGGCAGCGCGTGCTCGGCGCGCGCCGGCCGGAACACCTGCAGCACATTGCCCTGGCGGTCTTCGATGCGCGTCACCATGGTGGGCGCGATATAGTCGCCGGCGTTGGCGATGGTGCCGTAGGCGGCCACCATCTCCTTGAGCGTGACCGGGCTGGTGCCCAGCGCCAGCGACGGCACCACGTCGAGCTGGCTGTCGCGCACGCCCATGTCGCGCGCCAGCCGCGCCACGCGCGTCGGCCCCACTTCGTGCATCAGCTGCGCGGTGATGGTGTTGCGCGAATAGACCAGGCCGTCGCGCAGCGTCATGGCGCGGCCGGTGGGGCGGCCTTCATCGGTGGGGCGCCAGACCTCGCCGCCGGCCAGTTCGATTTCCACCGGCTGGTCCACCAGCGTGTCGTCGGGGGTCTTGCCTTCTTCAAAGGCCGCGCCGTAGACAAAGGGCTTGAAGGTCGAGCCCGGCTGGCGGCGCGCCTGCTGCACGTGGTCGAACGCGTCCTGGGTGTAGTCGCGGCTGCCGACCCAGGCGCGGATCTCGCCGTTGCGCGGATCGATGGCCAGGAAGCCCGCCTGGATGCGCGTCTTCTGCTGGTGCAGCGCGCGCATGAAGGCATGGTCGGACATCAGATGGCGCAGCGCCTCTTCCGGCGCGGTGCCGGCGGCGATGGCGGCACGGTACTCTGGGGTCTCGCGCACGAAGGCCTGCACCAGCGGCAGGTTGGCGGCCCAGCCCGCGCGCGGCGCCCAGGCCGCGTTGGCGATGGCCTGCAGCCGGTTGCCCTGCTGCACCACGGCCTGCGTGGCCATGGCCTGCAGGCGGGCGTCGATGGTGGTATGCACCACCAGGCCGTCGGCGTAGATGTCGTAGCCATTGCGGTCGGCCCAGCCGATCAGCCACTTGCGCAGCTGTTGCGCGAAATGCGGCGCGGGGCCGGGCGGCTCGGTCTGGCGCTCGAAGTCGATGCGCAGCGGGCGCTTCTTCAGCTGCTCGTAGCGCGCCGCATCCAGCTTGCCGCGCTTGACCATCTGGCCCAGCACGATATTGCGCCGGTCGAGCGCGCGCTCGGGGTTGAGCACCGGGTTGTAGTAGCTGTTGCCCTTGAGCATGCCGATCAGCGTGGCGCTCTGCAGCACGTCGAGCGAGCGCGCCGGGCGGTCGAAGTAGGTGCGCGCCGCCATCTCGATGCCGAACGCGTTGTACAGGAACGGCACCGTGTTGAGATAGGTCTCGAGGATCTCGTCCTTGGTATAGAGCGCCTCGATCTTGAGCGCGGTGATGGCTTCCTTGAGCTTGCGCGTCAACGTGGGCGCGCGGCCGATTTCATCGGGATACAGGTTGCGCGCCAGCTGCTGGGTGATGGTGGACCCGCCCTGGCGGTCGCCGGAGAAGGTATGCACCGCGGCCGAGGCCAGCCGGCGCCAGTCCAGCCCATGGTGCTGGTAGAAGCGGTGGTCTTCGGTGGAGATCAGCGCAGCCACCACATTGGGTGAAATCTGCGACAGCGGCACCCAGTCGCGGTTGGCCCACTTGAACACCGCCAGTTCCTTGCCGTCGGCGGACAGCACCTGGGCCGGCTGCTCGGACTTGGCCTTGCGGATATCGCTGATGCCCGGCGTGAACGGGATCAGGACCAGCACATAGAGCAGGAGGGCCGCGGGGATGGCGGCCAGGCCCACCAGCACGCCGCGCCGCGTGGGGCGCAGCGACCCGGGCCGGGTCAGGCCGGCGCGTGCAAGGCGCGCGGCCATGCCTGACAGGCGTTGCTGGAGGGGGGCAGGCAATGAAGCCTGCAGCGAGGCGAGCAGCGGGGCAAGCCGGGTCTTGATCTCAGCCAGCCTCATGAGGCGAAGCGGTCGAGGCACAGGCACATGGCGGCACGGAGCACTGGCATTACCGTCGTCGGAAAAGCATGCATCCTACCAAAACGTTCCCCTTGGTTACAGGGAAAACCCCCATTCGAGGGTTATCCGCCACTTGTTGCTGCGAAGCAAGGGTCACAAAGCTTTCATATTGCGCCACGACAATGCCGGAGCCGCACTTTGTGCGGACGATGCGCCGTTGCCGGGTTGCCCGGCGGACCGGGTTGGCCTTGCCGACCCGGCCTGGGTCCGGCGCGGTGTCGTGCCTCAAACAGAACACAGAGAAATCACAGTGAAGAAAGCTCTCCTTGCAATGACGGCAGCAGCGGCCGCGTCGGCCGTATCCGGGGTGGCGTCGGCCCAGTCCGCGTCGAACGTGACGCTCTACGGCATCGTCGATGCCGGCGTCGAAGTGATCAGCCACGTGCCGGGCAGCAACGGCGCCCAGGGTACGGCAACGCGCCTGAACTCCGGCAACCTGTCCGGCTCGCGCTGGGGCCTGCGCGGCACCGAAGACCTGGGCGGCGGCCTGAAGGGTATTTTCGTGCTGGAGAGCGGGTTCGACATCGATACCGGCACCTCGGGCCAGGGCAACCGCCTGTTCGGGCGCCAGGCCTACGTCGGCCTGCAGGGCGGCTGGGGCGCGGTCACGCTGGGCCGCCAGCAGAACGCGCTGTACGACCTGTTCGGCGCCTTCGACCCGATGGGCGTGGGCCCGCGCTACTCGCTGAACAGCGTTGACTCGGCCTTCAACGGCCGTGCCGACAATGCCATCAAGTACACCGGCAAGTTCGGCGGCCTGACCGCCACCGGCTTCTACAGCTTCGGCCGCGACAACAACGGCGAAGTCGCGGGCGAGCCCAAGGTCGCGCGCAACTTCGGCGGCGGCCTGTCGTACGCCGCGGGCGGCTTCTCAGTCGGCGCTGCCTACGACCAGTACCAGGGCGCCACCGTGGCGCTGCAGGACCGTGCCGCCAAGCGCGCCGCGGTGGGTACGGCCTATGCCTTCGGCGGCGCCAAGGTGTTTGCCGGCTATCGCTGGCTGAAGGACGACGGCGTGTCGAGCGCCAGCGCTGCTTCGACCCGCAGCAATGTGTACTGGGCTGGCGCGCAGTACCGCTTCACGCCTGCCTTCCAGCTGACCGGCGCGGCCTACTACAACGACACGCGCAATAGCGATGCCGATCCGTGGATGTTCGTGCTGTCGGCGGACTACTCGCTGTCCAAGCGTACGGATGTGTACCTGAATGTTGGGTACTCGAAGAACAAGTCGGGGTCGGCGCTGGGGCTGAATGGGGTTGGTACGGTGGTGGCTGGTGAGAACCAGACCGGTGCTACCGTTGGTCTGCGTCATCGCTTCTGAGCGTAACTGTCTGATGCCCGCCTGGCAGGTTGTGATGCCTGCATGGGTGGGCGATTAACTGTCATATCGACACCTGCGGATTGCATTGCGGGGTTCGTTGGGCCGGTTGGTTTGATCGGCCCTTTTTTCTCTGGTCCCCGCCCTTGGTTGCGGCGTGTTTCTATTGTTGCCATGCGGTCGGTTGTCGCCCTTGGCGGGCGTGGCTGTTTCGCCGGCGTAGCCGGCGAGTCACTTTTTGTCCGAGCGACAAAAAGTAACCAAAAAACGCGTCGCCTGTGCGGCTGGCAATAAATTTCACGGTGTTGGTGGTGGTTGCCGTTCGGCGTGGGTGCCCGTTCGACCCTGCTACGCCATGTGAGTCAGTGGCAGCGCCTCCGTTAACCCACTATTGAACAATCCCCATGCAGGGCGTAGGCCGCCTGCTGCCAGCCGCATCGCGGGGACGCCTACGGCTGCTGCGCAGGCTCAAAATGCGTTGACGGTCATTGGGCGCTTGCGCGGTGCGCAGCCGAAGGCGTTGATGCGATATCGCTCGAGAGCGCGGGCCACCGCCCGACTTGGGGATCGTTCAAAAGCCGGTTATCGCAGGCACTGGCACACACTCACATGGCGTAGCAGGGTCGAACCGCGACCACATCCAAACGGCAAGCACCGCCGCCCATATGACCGACGCCGCGTAATTGATTGCCAGCCGCATAGGCGACGCGTTTCTTGCCTACTTCTTGTCGCTTGGACAAGAAGTAGGTCGCCGGCTACGCCGGCGAAACAGCCCACGCCCGCCAAGAGCGACAAGCCGGTCGTATGGCGATGACTACCGATACCCCGCCGCCCCAATAAACTGCCCAAACCTCTCACACCAGATCACCACCGCCCCATACCGCGCCGGATCCACGCCAGCCGGCAACGCCACGGTGAAGTTGCCAAAGGTCTTCAGCTCACCAACCTGCAGCGACCGATCCTTGATCCGAAGGAAGGCCTCCTTGTTGTCGACAAACTCCGGCGCCAGGTAGATCCGATAATCCGGCCCCGGCGCAACGCTGCCTTCAAAGGCAAGCGCCTGCGGCGAAACATGGAGCCGGCCGCTGACCCAGTGCAGCGCGTCACTGCCCGCCAAGTCCTTGCGGAAGGTGCCGGTGTAGCGCGACTGTTGTGACACAGCCTGCACTTGCTCCGCACTGGCGCCAGCCTGTTCTGTCAGGATCGGCAAGACATAGATGCCCGCAGCAAAGCCCACGGCCAGCGCGGCAAGGTGGGTCAGCACAAGGATGGCGGACTTGCGGAGCGGGTTGGCCGGCATGTTTTTCTCCCGAAGGCATGAGGATGCGGGTATGTCGTCGCCGGAGCCGGATCCTGACAGATCTGTGGTGCCTTAGCACATTCGCAACGGTTTCACCAATCCAACACACGGAAGTGGTTATGATTTGGTAGTCGCCTAGTCGAGAAGCTGCCTATGACCCTCCACGTCACGATCCGCACCATCCGTACCGGCACGCTGCAATCCGCCCGCTATCAGGCGCGGGTTTATCTCACCACCGATGCCGAAGCCCTGCCGTTGCTTGCAACGGACTGGAGCGAGCGCGAGGCCGATGCCTTCCGTACCGCGCAGTTCTGGGCGCAGCGCCACGCCTATGTGGTGTCTAATCCACGCGCCGGGACTTTCTACGGAGTTTCGTGCCGGCGCTGAAGCCGGCCCGCGGTTGGCGCGGTGCCCCCGCGTTGTGGCTAGCGGCCATCCTGGCCCTGGCCGGCTGCACCGCCGAAAACGTCGTCGGCGTCCTGTCGGGCGGCCGCGATGGCTTGTGGCGCAACGTGCAGCAGCGCTGCCTTGGCAGTACAGCGGCGGCTCATCCCGATTGCGCGCAAGTGGACCGGTCCCAGGGACTGGTGCTCTACAAGGACGCGATCGGCAAGTCGCATTACCTGGTGATCCCGGCACGGACGGTGACCGGCATCGACGACGCCAGAGCCTGGGACGGCGCAGGCGCCAACCCCTGGGCCTTCGGCTGGGCCGAGCGCGGCATCGTTGGCCGCTCGCTTGGCAAGGCCGTGCCCGACGACATGCTGGGCCTGGCGATCAATTCCCGCGCCTCGCGCAGCCAGGACCAGCTGCATATCCATCTCGATTGCATCAGCGCGGCCGCGCGCGCCGTGGCCAATGGCGCGGCCGGGCCGATCGGCACCGGCTGGACCACGCTGCGGATCGAGGACAAGCCGGTGCGCGCGATCTTTGTGCCGGCCAGCGCGCCGGTGCTGGCGGTCGACCCTTTCCAGCTTGTGCGTGACGGCACCAAGGGGGTCGCCGCCGCAGCGCCGCCGGACCGCGGCATCTTTGTCACCTATGTGCGGGAGCGGCAGGGCGGGGCAGGCTTTGTCGTGATCGACCAGCCCGTCGACAGCGCGGCCGGCAGCAACGGCCACGCCAGCGATTTCCTGGACCGGCGCTGCCGGCTGGCTGAAGGCCTGGCGAGCGCGGCGGGCTGATCGGCGGCCCGCCCGCCGGGCCTTACTGCGCACGGGCGCCCGAAGCCGCAGGCGTTGCAACGGGCTTCGCGGGCGTTCCGCCGGGCTTGGCGGGCGGAATGCCGGGCGTCGCCAGCGCGTCCAGCGTCTTGGCCGCCGCCAGGTGCTGCGGGATCATCAGCCCTTCACGCGCCGTTGCCACGGCGATCTGCGCGCCCTGGGCGCTGCCGCGGGCGACAAAGTCGCGTCCGTGGCGGTAGACCAGCCGCGTCAGCTCGGCCACTTCGGTATCGGACAGGTCCGGCCCGGTCACCAGGATCGCCGCCGTGGCGATGGTGCGCACCGGCGTGTGCAGGCCGGGATAGGTGCCCGGCGCGATGGTGGCGCGGAAATAGCCCGCCTTCTGCCCGACCATCGCGGTGATGACCCGTTCGTCCAGCGGCAGCAGCCGCAGCGGCATTTCGCCGAGCGCGTCGCGGATGCTGTCGGCCGGCACGCCGATCACCTGGATCACCGCGTCGACCTGGTTCTGGCGCAGTGCCACCAGCCCGGTGCCCAGCCCCACTTCCTCGGCCTTGAAGTCCTTGTCGGTCAGGCCATGCGCAGCCAGCACGCGCAGCGCGGTCACGCGCGAGGCTGAGCCGCGCTCGCCCACGGCGATGCGCTTGCCGCGCAGCTCTGACACCGAGCGGGCGGGATCGGCGTCGCGCACCAGCACGTGCACGGGCTCGGGGTAGAGGCTGCCGATGGCGCGCAGCGAGGCTTGCGGGCCGTCGGCGGCAAACACGCCCTTGCCCTCGTAGGCTTCCAGCGCCGCATCGCCCTGCGCCAGCGCCACCGAGACCTTGCCGGCGCGCAGCAGCCGCAGGTTCTCTTCTCCGCCGTGCGTGACCAGCGGCATCGCGCGCACGCGCGCCCCGTCCACCAGCGCCTTCGCAAAACGCAGGTACTGGCCGTGTTCGGCGCCGGCGGCAATGGCATAGCCCTCGTTGACCCGTGCCAGCCGCGCGCGGATGTTGGCGTGCGCGGTGGTCAGCTCCTGCTCGATCACGGCGCGCTGTGCCGGCGAGGCATCCTTCTGCACGGACTCGATCACCTTGCGCATCGCGTCCAGGATCGCCGCCGGGCCCCTTTGCGCATCGGTGGCGACGGTCGGGGCTTCAGCGGGGCGGTAGCCGGCCGGCAGCACGCCGACCCAGCGCTCGCCGTCGCGCCGGTACAGCGCCGTGCCATGCGCGCGGATGATGTCGCCGGCCTTGTTGCCGCCGCTGGTGATGCCGGTGATGCCGCGCGGGCCCGCGCCCAGCGCCGACACCAGCCCGGCCACGCCGGGCGAGTCCCAGGCGCCGAAGTCGTAGTCGCGCAGCAGTTTCAGTTCCGCATCGAAGTACACCACGCGGCGGGTTTCACCGGCCGGGGCCTTGGTGTCTGCCTGCGAGCCGCGCCGGTCCAGGCCGGCCAGTTCCACCGTGCCCGGCGGCAGCGCCTGCGCCAGCCGCTCGTTGATGCCGGCGCGGATGCCGTCGGCGGGCGGGCCGCCGCCGCAGCCTGCCAGCCAGGCGCTGGCCAGCAAGGCGATGAGGAGGGTGAAGAGGGCGCGGCGCATGTCAGCCTCCGATCAGCGGCAACGCCAGCAGCATGGTCAGCACGAAGGCGTTCATCAGGTCGACGAAGAACGCGCCTGCCAGCGGCGTGATCAAATAGCTGGTGGGTGCCGGCCCGTAGCGGGACGTGATGGCGCGCATATTGGCCATGGCGGTGGCGGTCGACCCCATGTTGAAGCCGATAAAGGCGGCCGAGGTGACCGCGGCCTCGTAGTCGCGCCCCATGAAGCGGAAGCACACCAGCACCACATACAGGATGATGAAGACCACCTGCATGGCGATGATCAGCAGGAAGGGTCCGGCGGACAGCGCCACTTCGGCCAGGTCCAGCGCCATCATGGTCATCACCAGGAACAGCGACAGGCAGATATTGGTGATCAGGTCGGTGGCGCGGTCGTCAAAGCGCATGCCGGCAAAGGGCAGCAGGTTGCGGATGGCGATGCCGAGCATCATGCACCACAGGAAACCGGGGATGGTGATGGCGCCGGTGGGCATCTGCGCGGCGATCCAGCGCCCGCCGATCACCGCGGCCAGGATGCCGGCGAGCGAGGCCAGCGCGCCCACGGTGGTGATGGGCGAAACCGCGGCGGCTTCTTCCTCGGTGTCGCCGGCCTCGCGCGCGGTCGAGCGCAGCTTGTAGCGCGAGATCAGGTACTGCGCCACCGGGCCGCCGATGATGCCGCCCACGATCAGGCCGATGGTGGCCACCGTCATCGACAGGTCCATCACCGCCTGCAGGTTGTTGACTTCGGCAAAGCGCTCGGCATAGGCGGCGCCGGTGCCGTGGCCGCCCACCAGCGTGATCGATCCGCTCACCAGCCCGAAGATGGGATGCAGGTCCAGCGTCCTGGCCATGGCCACGCCCACCACGTTCTGCACCAGGATATAGGGCAGCAGGATGATCAGGAAGATCACCAGTGCCTTGCCGCCGCGCTTGAGCATGCGCAGGTCGGCGCAGAGCCCGACGCCGCCGAAGAACATCAGCAGCAGCACCGGCTTCATGCCGGGATCGATCACCACGCGGAAGTTCGCTGCCGCCAGCGCCACCGAGGCGATGATCGCGAACAGCAGGCCGCCGGTGACAGGGTCGGGAATGTTGTAGCGCGACAGCACGCCGACGCTGCGGTTGACCAGCGTGCCGATCAGCAGCACCACGACGGCAGTCAGCAGCGAGCCCAGCAGGTCGAGGTTCATCGGGGGCGTCCTGGCGGAGAGGGTTGCGGGGGTACCTTGCCATCGGGCGCCGCTGGCCGTGCCGGGGGTGCACTGGCCGCCGGCAATGCCTGACGGGGAGCATGCATCACTACGGGTTGTAGACGCGCGGGTGGAATAAGGCAAGGAAAGGATGGGGGTGGGGCGCAGCGACTACCGGGCCGTGAATGCCGATGCCGTGCCCCCTCTCCCGCTTGCGGGAGAGGGGAGCAAACCCTCGCTCAGCGCGCCCGCAACGCGTCCACGATATTCATCCGCGCCGCCCGCACCGCCGGCAGGAATCCGCCCGCCAGCCCCATCACCATCGAGAACGCCAGCGTCTGCAGCGCGATGGCCGGGGTCAGGATGAAGCGGAACGAGAGGTCCGCGAAGGTCTGGAAGTTGGTGGTCGAGAACGACGCGAACTGCATCAGCGCGGCGCATGCGAGGCCCGCGATGCCGCCCACCAGCCCCAGCAGCGCGGCTTCGATCAGGAAGGCGGTCAGCACGTTGACGCGCTTGAAACCCAGCGCGCGCAGCGTGCCGATCTCCGCCACGCGGTTGGCCACCGAGGCGTACATGGTGATCATGGCGCCGATCATCGCCGCGACCGAAAAAATGGTGGACAGCGTGAAGCCCAGGATATTGATAAAGCCGGACAGCGCCTTGGACTGGTCGCTGTAGAAGGCCTGCTCGCGCTTGGCCTCGTCGGCCAGCCGCGGGTCGACGTCGATATCGGCGCGAAAGCGGTCGAACAGCGCCGAATCCGCCAGACGCACCACCATCGACGAATACGCATTGCGCCGGAACGACTGCATCAGCTGGTCCACGTCGCCCCAGATCTCGGAGTCGAAGCCGCTGCCGCCGGCGTCGAAGTGGCCGGCCACGGTCCAGTCGCGCTGGGCAAAGCGCAGGTGCTCGCCGATCTGCACCCCGGCAAAGCCGCCGGCGATGCTGCTGCCGACGATGATCTCGGACGAGCCCGGCCGGAACATGCGTCCGGCCACCAGCCGCACCTGCGGGCGCAGGTCCATGCCCGGCGGCGAGATGCCGCGGATCACCACGTTGGACGGCTGCCCGGTGCTGGTCTTGGTGAGCGAGATCAGCACCACCGCCTCGCGCGAGGCCAGCGGCCGGCCCGCGCCGCTCATGGCCACGGCCGGGTGCATCTCCATGATGCTGGCCTGGTCGCGGTTGACCGAGCTCTGGATCTCGGTCTCGGCGCCCTTGCGGATCAGCACCACGTTGTTCTGCTCGCCGGTGGTGACCAGGGTCTTCTTCAGGCCGGCGTCCAGCATCAGCATGGTGGCAAAGACAAAGACCACCAGCGCCAGCCCGCCCGCGGTCAGCGCGGTGGTCAGGCGCCTGGCCCACAGGTTGCGCGCGATATAGGTCAGCGGGATCGCCACGTCAGCCTCCGCGCGCTAGCCGATGGCCCGCAGGCCCTCGACGATACGCACGCGCGCAGCCTGCACCGCCGGCACGATGCCGGCAAAAACGCCCACCGCCAGCGCGCAGGCCGCCTGCAGCTGCATGGTCTGGGGCGACACGGTGAAGACCGGGAACACGCCGCCCACGGCCTGCTTGAAGGCGCTTGCCACCGGCGGTGTCGCCAGCATGCCGAGCGCGCCGCCGGCCACGCAGATCGCCAGCGACTCGCCGAACACCAGCAGCGCCAGGAAGCCGGGGCCGAAGCCCAGCGCCTTGAGTGTGGCGTATTCCACGGTGCGCTCGCGTGCGCTCATCGCCATGGCGTTGGCCATCACCGCCATGATGATCACGATCACCACATAGGACACCACGCGGATCGCCGCGATGATCTGGTTGGACATGGCGACAAAGCCCAGCTGGAAGGCCTGCTCGGTCTCGGTCAGCGTCTCCGCCAGTGAATTGCGGAACACCGCATCGACATTGCGCGAGATCGCGGCGGTGTTGTCGGGGTTGTCCACGCCCAGCACAAAGACGCCGACCTGGTCGGCCTGGCGCGGGGTGCGCTTGCGCACGGTCTCGTTCAGGTATTCCCAGTGGAACACCATCTGGCGCGTGATGGTGCTCTCGTCGCGCCCTTCCATGATGCCGCGCACCACGAACTCCCAGGTGCCGGGGTAGATGGTGCCCTTGATCGGGACCACGTCGCCAAGCTTGAAGCCGAACTGGTCGGCCAGCTGGCGCCCGACCAGCGCGCCCTTGCGGTCGCGCTGGTAGTCGGCGCGCTGCTGGTCGGGCACGATGAATTCCGGATAGAGGTCGAGGTAGTTGTCGGATACCGCGAACTGCGCGAAGAAGTTCTTGGGATCGCGGTAGACGCCGCCGAACCAGTTGGAGCGCGCCACCGAGCTCACGCCGTCGACGCCCTTGATGCGGCTTTCGTAGCTCAGCGGCAGCGGAAACACCAGCGAGATCGCATTGCGCGTGACCAGGCGCGCGCTGGAAGCCGCCGATGCGCCCGCATACCAGGCGTCGATCACGGTCTGCAGCAGCCCGAACGCCAGTACCGCGATCACCAGACCGAACACCGTCAGCGCGGTGCGCAGCTTGTGGCGCAATGCGTTGCGGGTGATCAGCTTGAGTGCGTACATGACGACTTAGGCAATCTCGCCACGGATCAACTCTCCCTTCTCCAAGTGCACCAGCGACCCCGCCGCGGCCGCGGCGTGCGCATCGTGCGTGACCATGATGATGGTCTTGCCGGCATCGGCATTGAGCCGCTGCATCATCGCCAGGATCTCGGCGGCGGAGGTGCGGTCGAGGTCGCCGGTGGGCTCGTCGGCGACGATCAGGGCCGGGTCGGTGATCAGCGCGCGTGCAATCGCCACGCGCTGCTGCTGGCCGCCCGACAGCTCCGACGGGTAGTGGCGCATGCGGTCGGCCAGGTTGACCATGTCCAGCACCAGCTCCACGCGCGCACGACGCTCCGCACGCGGCAGGCTGGTCAGCATCAGCGGCAGCTCCACGTTCTCGAACGCGGTCAGCACCGGCATCAGGTTGTAGAACTGGAAGATAAAGCCGACATTGGCGGCGCGCCAGTCGGCCAGCTCGGCTTCCGGCAGCCGCGTGATGTCCAGCCCCGCCACGTGCAGCGTGCCGCTGTCGGGCCGGTCGATGCCGGCGATCAGGTTCAGCAGCGTGCTCTTGCCCGAGCCCGACGGTCCCATCAGCGCAACAAATTCGCCTGCGCCGATATCGAGCGAAATATCGGTCAGCACCGGCACGGTCTGCACGCCGCGCCGGTAGGACTTGGCGACGTGGCTGATCTGCACCAGCGGTGCTGCGCTCATGCTGTCCTCTCTACGGCTTGGCCACGGTGACGCGGTCGCCGTCGCCGAGATTGTCGGCCGGCGACAGCACCAGCACGTCGCCCGGCTTGACGCCCTGCACGGCTACCAGTTCGCCCAGCTTGTCGCCGGTCTTGACCTGCACCTCATGCGCACGGCCGTCCTTCACCACATAGGCCAGCTCCCGGCCCTGGCGCGTGACCACGGCGGCGGGCTGCACCGCCACCACCGGCTGGCGGTCCTGCGCCGAGGCGGCGCGCGACAGGAAGGCGATCTTGGCGCTCATGTCCGGCAGCACGCGCGCATCGCGGTCGACAAAGCGCACCTTGACCAGCACAGTGGCCTTGGAGCGGTCCACCGTCGGCACGATGCGCGACACCTGCCCCGCCAGCCGCAATCCCGGCAGCGCATCCAGCAGCAGCTCGCACGGCTGGTTGGCGCGGATCTTGCCGATATTGGATTCGGCGACATCGGCTTCCACCTCCAGCGTCTCCATGTCGGCGATGGTCACGATCGCGCCCTTGGTGTCGGCGGCGGCAGAGAAGGGCGTGATGTTGTCGCCCACGTTGGCATGCTTGACCAGCACCACGCCATCGAAGGGCGCGCGCACCACGGTCTGCTCCACCGCGACCTCGGCCGCGCGGGCATTGGCCTGGGCCGAGGCGATCGACGCGCGCGAACTGTTGACCGAGGCCCGCGCCTTGTCAAAGCGCGCCACGTCGGCGTCGTACTGGGTGCGCGAGATGGCGTTCGGCACGATCAGGATCTTCGAGCGGCGCAGGTTCACCTCGGCGTCCTTCAGCTCGGCCTGCTGCAGCGCCAGGTTGGCCTGCGCCACCTGGACCTGTGCCTGCGCCTGCGCGAACGAGGCGGCGACGTCCTTGCTCTCCAGCCGCGCGATGATCTCGTCCTTCTTCACGTGCGAGCCCTCCAGCACGCCCAGCCATTCCAGCCGGCCCTGCGCCTTGGACGCGACCGCCGCCTTGCGCTGCGGCACGACATAGCCGGTGGCATTGAGCACGGTGAAATTCTGCGTGGGATAGGCGGAGGTGACGGTGGCGGTCTGCACCGCCTGCGGCCCGGCCAGCTTCATGGCGATGCCGGCCAGGGCCAGCACGGCCAGCGCGATCACTGCGTAGCGCAGCCACCTGCGCCGGGGGCGGATGCCGGCGCCGGCCGCGGCGGCGCTCCGGTCGATTTTCAGCCTGGACAGGTCGTGGTCAGCCACTGCGCGCTTCCTCTCGCTGTGATGGGAGGGGCTCCCAGTATAGCGGCGAGTGAAAGGGTGTCCATTGCCCGCGAGCAAGGGGGAAAACCACCTGGGCGGCTAGTGACTGGTCTCCACCGCCAGCTTCAGCTTCGCCAGCGCGAAATCCCATTGCCGCCCGATCGCTTCCAGCGACCGGCGCGCGGCTTCGACCTGGCCGGGCTCGAGCTGCCACAGGCGCTCGCGGCCGGCGCGGCTGTCGCGCACCAGCCCGGCCTGCGCCAGCACCTGCAGGTGCTTGGTGACCGCCTGGCGCGTCATGGCGCTGCCCGCGGTCAGCTGCGCGATCGACATCGCGCCGCCCGCGCACAGCGCTGCCACCAGCCGCAGCCGGGTTTCGTCGCCAAGCGCGGCGAAGACGGTCGCAGCATCGCGCGCTTCGAGCGCGGGCGGGGTTTCAGGCTGCGCCGCTGACATGCTTGCGGATGTTTTCCATCTGCCCGTCCCAGCCGCCGCTGTTCATGCGGAAGGCTTCCATGTGGCGTTCGGGCGGGATCTGGTCGAAGCCGGATTCGACCACGGTCAGCAGCGTGCCGCCTTCGGCTTCCTTCAACTCGAACACCACCAGCGTGGGCGGTTCGGCCGAATAGTCGCGGCCGCGCTCCATTGGCGCCGGATGCCAGCGCCAGGACAGCAGCCTCGGTGGTTCCATGCGCTCGACCTCTACGTCGAACTTCAGGTATTCATAGCCGGGATAGGTGATGCTGCCCACGGCACGCTGGCCTGGGGCGAAGGTCACGCCGTCGAATTTCACGCCAAACCAGCTGCCGAAGGTGTCGGCGTCGGCCAGTGCGTGCCAGACGCGTTCGATGGGTGCGGCCAGCAGGATGCTGCGCTCGATGCGGTCGGTGGATGAAGCCATGTCCGGTCTCCTTGTTCAGGGATGAATAGGCAACGTTGTGGTTGCATGTTAGGAGACCGGGTGGGGAAACGCAACCAAAAGGTTGCGAATGACCTCAGTATGGTCAGATATCCAGCACCAGCCGCTGGCCCTTGCAGCGCGACACGCACAGCATCATCGTCTTCTGGGCGGCTTTTTCGGCATCCGACAGGTACTGGTCGCGGTGATCGGCCTGCCCTTCCAGGATGGTGGTTTCGCAGGAGCCGCAGATGCCTTCGCGGCACATGCAGTCCACCTTGATGCCCGCCTTCTCGATGGCGCGTAGCAGCGGCTCGTCGGCGCCGACCTGCAACGTCAGCCCGCTTTTCTGCAGCACGGCCTCGAAGGCGCCGCCGGTGGCGTCGACCTCGTTGCGGAACTGCTCGAAGTGGATGCGGCCCGCGTCCCAGCCCGCGGCGCGCGCGGCGTTGACCACGGCGTCGTTCAGCGGCGCCGGGCCGCAGACATAGACGTGCGTGTCGGCAGGCTGCGCGGCGATCAGCGCGGCGAGGTCGAGCATGGTGCCGCTGTCGCTCTCGTACAGGTGAAGCTGGCCGGGCTGCAGCGTGGCGGGCAGTACGTCCAGGAAGGCGGCGGAACGGGCGTTGCGGAAGCAGTAGTGCAGTTCGAACGCCGCGCCGCGCGCGGCCAGCGCCTGGATATGCGTCATGAACGGCGTGATGCCGATGCCGCCGGCGATCAGCAGGTGGCGGCCGGCGCCGTGGTCCAGGCTGAACAGGTTGCCAGGCGCGCCGATATGCAGTTCGTCGCCTTCGCTGACCTGCTCGTGCATATAGCGCGAGCCGCCGCGCGAAGCCTCTTCCAGCCGCACCGCGATCTGGTAGTGGCCGGGCTCGCCCAGCGTGCTGGTCAGCGAATAGGCATTGCGCAGCCGGCCGCCGTCCATATGGACGACCACGTGGCTGCCGCTGTCGAAGGCGGGCAGCGCGCCGCCGTCGCAGGGTTGCAGGGTGAAGCGCTTGATGCCGGCGGCCAGCGGCTCGACGCGGCCGACGCGCACGCGGAGCGTGTCAGTCATGGCGGTACCTCGGAATTCAGGAAAAGCAGGGAAATCGGGAAAGGGGGGCAGGCCGGCATCGGGCCGGCCTGCCGGAGCCGTCAGGTGATCACCGTCAGCTTGGCAGCGATCCACACCACCAGCCCGCCGACGACCAGCGCCACGTAGGGCAGTACGCCGGCGCGCGCATTGGGCAGCTCCATGTCGCGGCGCATCGACTCGGGGAAGCGGCCCTTGTCCTGGATGTAGTGGCGGTACACGAACACCGGCACGATCAGCAGCGCGGCGATCAGGCCGTTGCGCAGCGTGTGCTCGCCCTGGAAGTTGGCGCCGGCGCCGACGAAGGCCAGGTCGAAGAAGCCGAAGAACGCGCCCAGTGCCAGCAGCCAGTTCTTGCACTTGTACGGGCGGGCCCAGTCCGGGCGGTCCATGCGGTGGATCCAGCCCGACTGCAGGTTCAGGAACACGAAGATCATGTAGCAGACGTTGCTGATCGACAGCACCGCCATGTAGTTCGACATCAGCAGCAGGAACAGGTTGAACACCAGATCAGTCCACATCGCGCGCGTGGGCGAGCCGTGCTCGTTCACGTGCGAGAGGTAGCGCGGCAGCCAGCCGTCGACCGAGGCCTGGTACAGCGTGCGCGACGAACCCATCATCGAGGTCATCACGATCAGCAGGATCGCCAGCACCAGCATCACCACGATCACGTTGAACACCACCGCGCCGCCGCCGACGAACCTGGCCATGGCCGCGCCCACGCCGGAGCCGTCGACGATGGCCGGTTCCAGCATGCCCGACAGGCCCAGCGAGCCCTGGAACGCGATCGGCACCGCGATGAACATGAACAGGCACAGCACGCCGGACCAGAAGATCGCCTTGAAGGTGTCCTTCTGCGGATCCTTGAACTCGCGCGTGTAGCAGACCGCGGTCTCGAAGCCGAAGGTCGACCAGCACGCCAGGAACATCGCGCCCATGGCGGTGCTGATGCCGGCGGCGTTCCAGCCGCCCAGCACCGGGGCGCCTGCGGCGTCATGGGTCAGCGGCAGCAGCGGCAGGAAGTTGGTGGACGGCATGTCGCCGGTGAACATCGGCACCAGCGCGATCAGCACCAGCGGCGTCAGCGAGGCAATGCCCAGGATCCGCTGCGTGGTGGCCGCGGCGGAAGCGCCGCTGTGCTGCAGCTTGAAGGTGACCAGCAGGAAGGCGGTGGCCAGGATGAAGGTGGAGTTCACCCGCAGCGTCAGGCCCTTGCTGACAAAGCCCAGGTCCACCAGCGTCAGTTGCCAGGTGTTGATGACCGAATCGGGCGGGAACAGCGCGCTCAGCATGTAGCCGGCGGCGAGGCTGGTGCCCAGCGCCAGCATCGGCGACCAGGCCACCCAGTTGCACCACACCGAGACCGGTGCGACAAACTTGCTGTAGCGCACCCAGCCGAGCGCGCCATACACCGAGGCGCCGCCGGACTTGTGCGGATACAGGCCCGAGATCTCGGCATAGACGAAGCACTGCGCAAAGCCGACCAGGATGGCGAGGATCCAGATCACCCAGGCCGGGTTGCCGATGGTGGCGGACACGCCGCCGATGGTGAAGAGCACGCCCGCGGGCACGCCGCTGGTGACCCAGAAGGCATCCTTCCAGGTCAGGGTGCGCTGCAGTTCATGCGATTGGGTTTGCTGCTGCGATTGGGCGGGGGCGATCGGCGCCTGCGCGCCGATCGACAGCACGTCTTTCTGTGAATACACGATGTCTCCTTGCTTCCCGGGTTGCCGTTTATCTGGAGCTGCGCTCCGTCACGGTCTGCCGTCTGCGGTCTGGGTGGGTACGTTGCGGTACTGCCTGCCGGGGTTACGACGGTCGGGAATGTCTGGCGGGGATTCTGGGGGCGTTTCTCATCCTTGTCTCCTGTTGTCATCCCGGGGTTGCCATGCGGCCCGTTACGGGTCTCAGGCATGCGGGTTTCTTGTTGATTCACCATAGGTTAATTAGATTACCAATGGTGTTTCGGGGTGAGTATAGAAACGGCTGGGAGCCAAGGCAACGGAAGTTTTGTATCGTCGTTGCCAAGCGCCCTGGCCGCCTCTTTGTTACTGCTGCACGGGCTGTCCCGGGCGCGGTCCGCCCAGCGTTTCCACCACCGCATGCCCCGCCCGCCGGTTGCGCCACCAGCCCAGCAGCGTCAGCCCCAGCCAGAAGCACTGGGTCAGGAACGACGCCAGGTTGAAGGCGCCGGTCAGCGAGATCAGGATGCAGCTCGGCCCGATCACGTTGAGGACGACGGCCAGCCTGCCGGTCGGGGATTTGTGCAGGACCTGCACGGCAAAATGCGCGGCAACGTAGGCGGCAACGCCGACAAGTCCGGTCGCGTCGGTAAGACCCAGGGAGGCCATGGTGGTAGGAAGCGGTAAAACAGCGGTTGAAGATTGCCGTCAGAACGTCTTGGTCACCGAGACCAGGAACGTGCTTTTCAGCGGGTTGGAAACGGACGGGTTGCCGGACGAATCCAGCGCCCCGGTGGTGTACTTGTCGTAGACGTCGGTGCGTCCCCAGCCGCGGGTATAGGCGCCGGTCACGGTCCAGCCGCCCTCGAAGGCCTTGGACAGCGCCACGCGCACGTCGCGGAAGTTGTAGGCGGCAAAGTTGCGCACGCGCTCCTGGCCGTAGTGCAGCAGCAGCGTGACGCCATGGCCCAGGTCGAAGGTGCCGTTGATATCCAGATAGCCGGAGCCGCGGCTGTGCAGGTCATTGCCGGCGAGCAGCGAGGCGCTGTTGTAGCCGAAGTAGTCGGGCGTATAGGTCAGCCAGTACTTGACGTTGAACCACTTGTACGTCAGCGACGCGACGGCCTCGCCGTAGTTGTACTTGGTCTGCGCGTACTGCAGTTTCGCGCCCGGGTACAGGTAGTAGTAGACCTGCCCGGCATAGGTGAGATCGCCGACGGTGCCGGTGTAGCCGGCATACAGATCCCATTCGACGGTGCCGCCCTCGATGAACTTGTCGCTGATGCTCGACATCCACGTACCCGCGGAAAAGCCGCTCGGGTGGGCGTAGTCGATGCCGCCCTGCACCGCAGGCCTGCCCCAGGTCTGGCGGAAGCCGCGCGATACGTATTGCGATGTCAGGGTCAGGTTGGCGCTCAGCGGCGCTGGCGATGCAGCCTCGGCCGGCGGCACGGTTGCCGTGACCTGCGGCACCGGCGCCACGGCCAGCGTGGTTTCGGCCCCGGCACTGGTCTGCGCCTGCGCGCTCAGCGCCTGGCACAGCAGCAGGGGCAGGGCGCCTTGCAGGGCCCGTTTTGAAGCAAAGCATTTGCGCAGCATGGAAGTCTCCTCCTTGCAGCCGGTCTGGGTTTGTTCTGGGTAGCCGGCTTTGTGGTGTGGGTGCGCGGCGCGCCGACCGGACGCACGCTGCCCGCCGGGGACCGAAGTCCCGGCAGCACATGCGTCGGTCAGGGGTTCTGGCGGGAAGCCCGCGCGCCGCGCCGCCTGGTCAGGCGGGCATCGGCATCGGCATTCGCGCAGTGGCTGGCGGATGCCGCACCGCGTCTGCCTGCGCCCCGCCACGCGCGGTGGCGGCCTTGTAGTAAGGCGCCGTCGAGCGTTGCAGCGGTGCGCGGCCGCGGATCACGTCGGCCAGCTTCTCGGCCATCATGATGGTGGGCGCGTTCAGGTTGCCGGTGATGATCTTCGGCATGATCGAGGCATCGACCACGCGCAGGCCCGACAGCCCGTGCACGCGGCCCTGGTTGTCGACCACCGCCATCGGGTCGGAAGCGTCGCCCATCTTGCAGGTGCAGGACGGGTGCAGCGCGGTCTCGGCATGCTCGCGCACGAAGGCGTCGATTTCGGCATCGCTCTGGATCATCATGCCGGGCTTGATCTCGCGGCCGCGGAACTGGTCCAGCGCCTGCTGACCGATGATCTCGCGCGTCAGGCGCACCGCGGCGCGGAACTCGCGCCAGTCGACGTCGTGCGCCATGTAGTTGAACAACAGGCGCGGCTTCACGCGCGGGTCGCGGCTGGCCAGCTTGACAAAGCCGGTGCTGGGCGAGCGCATCGAGCCCACATGGCACTGGAAGCCATGCGACTGCACCGGGTTGCTGCCGTCGTAGTTCATCGCCAGCGGGATGAAGTGGTACTGCAGGTTGGGCCAGGCAAAGTCATCGCTGCTGCGGATAAAGCCGCCCGCCTCGAAGTGGTTGGAGGCCGCGGTGCCGGTGCCGCGCAGGTACCATTCGATGCCGATCGCGGGCTTGTTCCACCACTTCAGCGCCGGGTATAGCGATACGGGCTTGGTGCATTCGTACTGCAGGTACATCTCGAGGTGGTCCTGCAGGTTCTCGCCGACGCCCTTCAGGTCTGCCACCGACTCGATGCCAAATGCGCGCAGCTCGTCCGCATTGCCCACGCCCGAGCGCAGCAGCAGTTGCGGCGAGGCGATCGCGCCGTTGCTGACGATCACTTCCCGGCGCGCACGCGCTTCGCGCACATGGTCGCCCTGGATGTACGAGACGCCGATGGCGCGCTGGCCGGAGAACAGGATGCGGTCCGCCAGCGCGCGCGTATGCACGGTCAGGTTGGGCCGGTCCTTGGCCTGGTCCAGATAGGCCAGCGAGGTGCTGCAGCGGCGCCCGCGCGCGGTGGTGGTGCGGTCCATCGGGCCGAAGCCTTCCTGCTTGTAGCCGTTCAGGTCATCGGTCTGGCCATAGCCGGCCTGCTCGCCGGCCTTGATAAAGGCGCGGAACAGCGGGCTGATATCGGCCTTGGGCGTGGTCACGTGCAGCGGGCCGTTGCCGCCGTGGTAGTCGTTGGCGCCCTTGTCATAGGTCTCGGCCTTGCGGAAGTAGGGCAGGCAGTCGGCGTAGCTCCAGTTCTCCAGCGACTTGTTTTCTGCCCAGCCGTCGTAGTCCATCGCGTTGCCGCGGATATAGACCATGCCGTTGATCAGCGACGAACCGCCCAGCCCCTTGCCGCGGCCCTGCGTCATGCGCCGGTTGTTCATATGCGGCTCGGGCTCGGTCACGTAGGCCCAGTTGTAAGTCGTGCCCTGCAGCGGATACGCCAGCGCGGCCGGCATCTGGGTGCGCCAGTCCAGGCGCCAGTCGGGGCCGCCGGCTTCCAGCAGCAGCACCGAGACATCGGCATCCTCGGTCAGCCGCGCGGCCAGCACGCAGCCGGCCGAGCCCGCGCCGACGATGATGTAGTCGTACTCATGGATTGCCTGCATGGTGCAATCTCCTTGTTTGCTTGACGCCGTGCGTGGCGCCCGGGGGCGGGCCTGCCGCGCACGCGATTGCGAAGTCAGCTGCGCTCAGGCGCCAAACCAGCCCATCGCCTTGGGGGCCAGGTTGATATAGCTGTGCTTGAGTTCGGTGTACTCGTCCAGGCCGACGCGGGCCAGCTCGCGGCCGATGCCGCTCGCCTTGTAGCCGCCCCACGGCGCTTCCGGGAAGTACGGGTGGTAGTCGTTGACCCACACCGTGCCGAAGCGCAGGCCGCGCGACATCCGGTTGGCCTTGTCGAGGTCGCGGGTCCAGACCGCGCCGGCCAGGCCGTACGGGGTGTCGTTGGCGGCACGCAGTACTTCTTCCTCGGAGCGGAAGCGCTCGGCCGTGATCACCGGCCCGAAAATCTCCTCCTTCGCAATCTTCATGTCTGCCGTCACGTCGGCCAGCAGCGTCGGTTCCAGCCAGTAGCCCTTCTTGAAGACGTCGCCCGCCGGCCGCTTGCCGCCGTGAACCAGCCGTGCGCCCTCGGCAATGCCGGCCTGCACCATGCCCAGGATCTTCTCGTGCTGTTGCGCCGACTGCACCGGGCCCATCTGGGTCTCGCCGTGGAAGCCGTTGCCGATCACGATGCGCGGCAGGCGCTCGGCCAGCCGGCTGATGAATGCATCATAGATGCTGTCCTCGATCATCAGGCGCGAGCCGGCGGAGCAGACCTGCCCGGCGTGGAAGAACGCGGCATTGAGCGCGTAATCCACCGCTGCGTCCAGGTCGGCATCGGCAAAGACGATGTTCGGGTTCTTGCCGCCCAGCTCCAGGCCGATGCGCTTGAAGTTGCCGGTGGCGGCCTTCATGATGCTCTCGCCGGCATAGGCGCCGCCGGTGAACGAGACCAGGTCCACGTCCAGGCTCTCGGCCAGCTCGGCGCCGACTTCGGCGCCGCCGGTCACCAGGTTGAACACACCGGGCGGCAGGTCCAGCTCGGCCACCAGTTGCGTGAAGTGGTGCGTGGTCAGCGGCGTCAGGTTGCTGGGCTTGATCACCACGGTATTGCCTGCGCCCAGCGCGGGCGCGATCTTCCATGCGGCCTGCAGCAGCGGGTAGTTCCACGGCGTGATCAGGCCGCACACGCCAACCGGCTCGCGCAGCGTGCGGCTGATCACATGGTGCGGGGCTTCGTTGACCGCGCCCGACTCGGATGCGACCAGCCCCGCGAAGTAGCGGAAGGTGGCGGCGATATCGCCCATGTCGGTCCGGCTCTCGGTCAGCGTCTTGCCGGTGTTGAGCGACTCCAGGTGGGCGAGCTTCCCGGCGTCGCGGTCGATCAGTTCGGCGATCTTGTTCAGCAGCCTGGCGCGGTCACGGATCGTCGTCTGGCGCCACGGGCCGTCGAAGGCCTTGCGCGCAGCGGCGATGGCCAGGCGCGCGTCGGCGCGGGTGGCTTCGGCGGCCTGGGCGATCACGGACTCGTCGGCGGGGCTCAGGATGGCGCGCGTGCCTTGGTCGATGGGCGACTGCCACTGGCCGTCGATATAGAGCTGGGTCTGGATCATTGCTGCGGTTCCGGTTCGGTGGTTCGTTTCAGGCGGCCAGGGCGTCGAGCACCATCTGCTGGAAATGCTGCACGCCGTGCTCGCCGATGGCGGAGGTCTTGTCGTCGGTGACCAGCAGCGGGCCCTGCCCGTTGCGGTAGCCGCGCGACTTCAGGCCGCGCTGCACCGATTCGACGATGCTCAGGTCTTCGGGCTTGAGCACGTTCTTGTAGTACTCGATCAGTTGCTCCTGCTCGGCCGTGGGCGTGCTGTCGCGGAAGTAGAACTCGAAGTGCTGGATGGTGGTGTCGGCATCCACCGGGAACATGTAGAACACGCCGTAGTTGCCATCTCCCGGCAGCACGTTCAGCGTCACGTTGGGCCACAGCCAGTAGGCGGCGAAGTCGGTGTTGGGGGCGTCGCTGTCATAGGTGAAGGCGTCGCTGCCCGAGCGCGTCTGGCCGACCTGGCTGGTGTAGAGGCCGCGCACTTCGTGCTTGTAGGTCTCCATCCTGATCGACTCGACCAGCGCCGGGTGCGCGGTCTGGCAGTGCAGGCATTCCAGGTAGTTGTCGACCACCACCTTCCAGTTGGCCTTCATCTCGTAGCTGAGCTTGTGCGCCGGCACCAGCTTGTCGACATCCGGGCAGCGCGCGCGGATCTCGTCGTTGAGGCTGCCTGCCAGCTCGGCCAGCGGCTTCGCGTCCATGTCCAGGTTGACGAAGACCAGGCCGCAGAACTCTTCCACGCGCACCGGCGTCAGGCCGGCGTTGTCCTTGCAGAAGCCCGGCACGTTCTCGGCGTTGCGCACGTGGATCAGCTTGCCGTCCAGGCCGAACGACCAGGCGTGGTACGGGCAGGTGATCACGTTCTTGGCCTTGCCCGCGCCATCCGCAAACAGCTCATGGGCGCGGTGCGGGCAGACGTTGTAGAACGCGCGCAACACGCCGTCGCGGCCGCGCACCACGAACACGTTCTCGCCGGCCACTTTCACCGTGGCGTACTGGTTGTTCTCGGCCACCTGGCTCTTGTGCATCACACACACCCAGCTGCGCGCGAAGATGGTCTTCTTCTCCTGCTCGAAGACTTCCTGCGAGGTGTAGTAGTGGGCCGGCAGCGTATAGGCCAGCGGCGGGGTGGTGCCGCAGGCGGGGGCGATGGTCTCTTGCATGGGGTTGTCTCCTCGTTGGTCTCGGTGCTTTATCGATTCACTAATAGTTAATTAAATTACTATTGGTGATGTGAGATGAAGTCTAGTGAGGAGCGTAGGGGTACCGCAATTCAAAAAAGCGATGAAGTCTGCTAAATTGATGGTCTGTAGCTATCAATTCGCGCGATTTGCTGGGATGGTGTAAGGTTCGAGTAACTCAATTCACCATCGGTTGAAAAAAAGCGGAGGGGATGCCCATGACGGAAGACACTTTTGCCGCGCGCCTGAAGGGGGTGCTGGAAGGCAAAAGGATCATGCTCAAGCAGGTGGCAGAGGCGCTGTCGGTATCGCCGTCGGCGGTGCACAAGTGGACCCGCGGCGGCGAGATCGAATACGAGCGGCTGCTCGCGCTGGCGCGCTTCCTGGGCGTCAACTGGCTGTGGCTGCGCTACGGCGAGCAGGCCATCGCCGACCTGGAGGCCAGCACCGCCTCTGACCCGCACATCAAGGAACTGCGCCAGAAGCACCTGGCGGAGATCATGGAGAGCGAGGCGCGCATGAAGTTCGCGCAGGAGGTCTCGGGCATCGTCACCTGGGAATGGAACGTGCTGACCGATGGCCTGACCTACTCGTCCAACGACGTCACGCTGTTCGGCCGCCATATCCGCAACATGGACGACTTCTGGGCCTGCGTGCATCCGGCCGACGTTGCGCGCCTGCGCGAGGTGCTGGCGCGCACGCTGGGCGCGCAGGAGATGCACGAGTGGGAGTTCCGCGTCGTGCACGGCGACACCACGCGCTGGATCTCGTCGCGGGCCACGCTGGTGCGCGACTTCGACCAGCGCCCGGTCAAGATGATCGGCGTCAGCCTGGACATCACCGAGCGGCGCCGCGCCGAGGCTGCGCTGCGCCAGAACGAGGCGCTGCTGGCCAAGGCGCAGGAGATTGCCCACCTGGGCGGCTGGTACTGGAATATCCAGACCGACGACTGCGCCTGGACCGACGAGGCCTACCGCATCTTCGGCTGGGCCCCGCAGGCGTTCAAGGTGACCATGGAGCGCTACCTGGCGTCGATCGTCGAGGAAGACCGCGCCCGCGTGCAGGCGGCCATCCGCGCGGCCATCGTCGACAAGGCGCCGTACAGTGTCGACTACCGCATCCAGCTGCCCGACGGCAGCCATCGCGACATCCATGAGGAAGGCGAGGTCACGCTGGACGAGCACGGCAACGCCCTGACCATGGTCGGCGCCTCGCAGGATGTCACCGAGCCGGCAGCGCCGCCGGCAAGCGGCGGCGGCAAGGCCTCGCGCAAGCGTGCGGCGGACAAGTCACGCGCACCAGCCTGACAGCGCCACAGGGCGGCATGCATTGCCGCCCTTTTTCATTGGGGCGGGCCTTCTGCATCACGCGAAGGAATAAAACCGTTTGTTTCAGCGTAAACCTTAGTGGAACGTTTGTTTCATGTTCCGCTATGATGGCATCTCCATGGCGCCGGATCCCGCGCGCCTGTACAAGGAGGAGATCCATCATGTCCCTGGCCAAGCCAGCCATCCCGCAGTCCCCGGGCCACGCCGCCTTGCTGCCGGACGCCGCCGCCACGGCGTTCGCCAAGGTCACGCGCCGCATCGTGCCGTTTATCGTGCTGTGCTACTTCTTCAGCTACCTGGACCGGGTCAACGTCGGCTTCGCCAAGCTGCAGATGCAGCAGGCGCTGGGGCTGAGCGACGTGGTCTATGGCCTGGGCGCCGGCATCTTCTTCTGGGGCTACATGCTGTGCCAGGTGCCCAGCAGCCTGCTGATCTACCGGCTCGGCATGCGCCGCAGCATGGCGGCCATCATGATCCTGTGGGGGCTGGTATCCGCCGCGACCATGTTCGTGACCACGCCGATGGAGTTCTACGCCGCGCGCTTCCTGCTGGGCGTGACCGAGGCCGGCTTCTTCCCGGCCGCGGTGATGTACCTGAACAAGTGGTACCCGGCCGACCGGCAGTCGCGCATCATGTCGATCCTGTTCCTGGCGATGCCGCTGGGCATGGTGCTGGGCGGCCCGATCTCCGGCGCGCTGATGTCGGCCACGCATGACCTGCACGGGCTGCAAGGCTGGCAGTGGATGTTCCTGATCGAGGCGCTGCCGGCCATCGTGCTGGGCCTGCTGCTGTTGCGCATGCTGCCCGAGTCGCCGGAGGCCGCGCCGTGGCTCACGCCGGCCGAAGCGGGCGCCATCACGCGCACGCTGACCACCGAGAACGCGAAGAAGAACACCCGCTTCATCGCCGCGCTCAAGTCGCCGATCCTGTGGATGCTGATGGCGATCTGCCTGCTGTTCAATATCGGCAACTACGGCCTGGTGTTCTGGCTGCCCACCATCATCCAGTCGACCGGGATGTCGTCGCCGCTTGAGATCGCCATGCTGACGGCGATCCCGTATGCGGTCGCGTGCGTGGCGATGAACGTCAACGCCGCGCACGCCGAGCGCACCGGCGAGCGCCGCCTGCACTCCGCGCTGCCGCTGCTGGTGGCCGCCGTTGGCATGTGGGCGAGCACGCTGTTTCCGCACAACACGGTGATGGCGATGGTGTTCCTGACTATCGGCATTTCCGGCCTGATGGCCACGCTGTCGATGTTCTGGGGCCTGCCGGGCCGCGTGCTGGCCGGCACCGCCGCGGCTGGCGGCATTGCCATGATCAACAGCGCGGCCAGCCTGGCCGGCCTGATCGGCCCGGTGCTGATGGGCGGCATCAAGCAGAGCACCGGCAGCATCTCGCTGGGCGTGCTGGCGCTGGCCGGGCTGATGCTGGCCGCGGCCGTGCTGATCCTGGCGATTCCGCGCCAGCTGATGCAATCGCGGAGCTGAGGGATGGCGCAAGCAACCATGGCACAAGCAAGCGACGACGCTCCCGCCGGCCTGGTGGCGCAAGCCGCCGCGAGCCTGCAGGTGCCGGTGGCACCTCAGGATTGCGAGCAGGCCGCCGCGCTGCTGGCCGGCATGGCGGCCATGGTGGCGGGCCTGCGCCAGGCGCTGGCGCAAGCGGAGGGGCAGCATGGCTGCTGACACGCTGATCGCCGCCGCCATGGCCGCGCAGGTACGCAGCGGCGAGCGGCTTGCCCTCGACCTGGTGCAAGACGCCCTGCAGCGCGCCGAAGCCGCCGCGCCGCTCAATGCCTGCTCGGCGCTGCTGGCGGACAGTGCACTGGCGCAGGCCGCCGCGCTGGACCGGCTGCGCGCGCAGGGCCGGCCGCTGCCGCCGCTGGCGGGCGTGCCGTTCGTGGTGAAGAACCTGCTGGACGTGCGCGGCCACGCCACGCTGGCCGGCGCCGCGCCACGCGCGCAGGAGCCGCCGGCACCGCGCCATGCCGATACGGTCGAGGCGCTGGTCGCCGCGGGCGCGGTGCCCGTTGCGCTGGCGGCGATGGACGAATACGCGTGCGGCGCCACCGGCGAGAACGTGATCGGCGGTCCGGTGCGCAATCCGCTCGATCCGTCGCGCATCACCGGCGGCTCGTCGGCCGGCACCGCGGCGCTGGTGGCTGCCGGGGTGGTCCCGTTCGGGCTGGGATCGGATACCAATGGGTCGATCCGCGCCCCGGCAGCGTTCTGCGGCATCTGGGGGCTGCGCCCGACCACGGGGCGGTTGTCCCTGGCCGGATGCGTGCCGTATGCGCAGAGCCTGGATACGGTCGGCCCGATGGCCGGCAGCGCCGGTGACCTCGCGCTGGCCTATGCGGCCATGCTCGGCGTGGACGCGCCTGCTGATCCGCAAGGCCGTGGTGTCGCGACGCTGCGCGTCGGCGTGCTCGGCCGCGGCTTCTCTGATTTTGCCGAGCCCTGGGTGCAGGCGGCAGTGCTGCGCGTGGCTTCGGCCTTTGGCGCGGTGCGCACTATCGACCTGCCCGACGCCGACACGGCGCGCGACGCCGCCTCGGTGATCTCCGCCTACGAAGTCGGGCGCAACCACCAGGCCATGGGATTCTCCGTGCGCCATGGCGGCTACAGCGCCTTCGTGCGCCAGCGCATCCTGGCCGGGCTGGCGATGCCGCGCGGCTGGTATGACATCGCGCGCCAGCACCAGTCGGCGTGGCGGCAGCGGCTGCTGGCGCTGTTCGATGACGTCGACCTGCTGCTGGCCCCTTCAACTCCCTATGCGGCCACGCCGATCGGCGCCGACACCGTCAACGGCACCCGCCGCATCTATCGCCCGCGTGCCGATGCCGGGCACCTGACCCGGCCGTTGTCGCTGGCGGGCCTGCCCGTGGTCGCCGCGCCGTGCGCGGGCGAGGGCTTGCCCGCAGGCATCCAGATCGTGGCCGCGCCCTGGCTCGAGAGCCAGGCACTGGCGGCGGCGCGCTTCCTTGAGGCGCAGGGGCTGTGCCGCAGTGCGACGCCCCGATGGCTGTAACGACTGTTTCATGGAGTTCGGGGCCGTTGCGGCAAAGGCATTCGCGCCGGCGTCGCATCGGTTTTGTTTCATAATAATGATTAAAGAAACAAATGTTGCATTGACTCGGGCCATGCCCCTATACTGCAAACGCGTAGCCGGGTCCAACCCAGGTACTGAACGGGATAACGAGATGCAAGAGCAAAGGCAGCAGCAAAAGCGACGGCTCATGGCCACCCTGTTGTGGCTGGGCGCCGCGGGCCTGGCTGGCCCGGCAGTGGCGGACAGCTATCCGTCGCGCCCGATCCGCCTGGTGGTGCCGTCAGCCGCCGGCGGCAGTCCTGACGTGCTGATGCGCGCATTGGGCGCCGAAGTCGGCAAGTCGCTGGGCCAGTCGTTCGTGATCGACAACAAGCCCGGCGCCTCGGGCGTGATCGGCATCTCCGAACTGGAACGCGCCGCGCCTGACGGCTACACGCTCGGCTATGCCAACAACGTGACGCTGTCGATCAACAAGAGCACCTTCCGCAAGCTGCCGTACCGGCCCGATGCCTTCGTGCCGGTGGTGCTGCTGTTCAAGGTGCCGAATGTGATCGCGGTCAGGCCGGAGATGCCGGTGAAGACCTTTGCCGAGCTGGTGGCCTACGTCAAGGCCAACCCCGACAAGGTCACCTATGCCTCGCCGGGCCAGGGCACGTCCGGCCACCTGACCGGCCAGCTGCTCGCGGACAAGGCGGGGCTGGCCTGGACGCACATCGGCTACAAGGGCAGCCCGCAGGCCGCCACCGATGTGATGGGCGGCCAGGTCAATGTGCTGATCGACAACATGCCGACCATCCTGCCGCTGATCAAGGCCGGCAAGCTCAAGCCGCTGGCAGTGACCAGCCTGGCGCGCTCGCCGCTGCTGCCGGCGCTGCCCACCATCGCGGAGTCCGGCGTGCCGGGTTTCGAAGGGGTGGCCTGGGGCGGCCTGGTCGCGCCGCAAGGCACGCCCGCCGGGGTGGTGGGCAAGCTCAACGGCGCCTTCAACCGCGCGCTGGCGGATCCGGCCATCAAGGACAAGTTCGCCGCGCTGGGCGCCGAGACGGTCGGCGGCACGCCGCAGGCGCTGGCCGGCTATGCCGCGCGTGAAACCGACAAATGGGCGGCCGTGGTCAGGCAGGCCGGCATCACGCCGCAATAACACCGCCGACGAGACAAGGATTGACGATGGCATCGCAACCAGCCGCGCCCCGGCGCGCCGACCTGATCTTCCGCAACGCCACGGTCGTGGACGGCACGGGCGCAGCCCGCCGCGTGGCCAATGTGGCAGTCGCGGGCGACCGCATCGTCGCCGTGGGCGACTGCGCTGACATGACTGCGGAACATACCGTGGACGCAGCCGGCCGCGTGCTGGCACCGGGCTTTATCGATGCCCACACGCACGACGACGGCTACCTGCTGGTGCATCGGGACATGACGCCCAAGGTGTCGCAGGGCATCACCACCGTGGTCACCGGCAACTGCGGCATCAGCGTGGCACCGCTGGTCAGCAGCGCGCCGCCGCAGCCGCTGGACCTGCTGGGGCCGCCCGCGCTGTTCCGCTTCGATACCTTCGCGCAGTGGCTCGACGCGCTGCGCGCGACGCCGGCCAATGTCAACGTGGTGCCGCTGCTCGGGCATTCGACGTTGCGCGTGCGCGCGATGCCGGAACTGGACCGGGCCGCCAATGCAGAAGAAATCGCTGCGATGCGGGACGAGGTCAGGCTGGCGATGGAGGCGGGCGCCTTCGGTGTCTCGACCGGCACGTTCTATCCGCCCGCGGCAGCCGCCACCGAAGCCGAGATCATCGCCGTGAGCGAGCCGGTCCGCACCCACGGCGGCGTCTATTCCACCCACCTGCGCGACGAGACCGACGACATCGTGCCGTCGATCGAAGAAGCGCTGCGCATTGGCCGCGCGCTTGGCTGCCCGGTGGTGTTTTCCCACCACAAGGTCGCGGGCAAGCGCAATCATGGCCGCTCGGTCGAAACCCTCGGGCTGCTGGCCGACGCCGCGCGCCTGCAGCCGCTGTGCCTGGACTGCCATCCCTATCCCGCGACCTCGACCATGCTGCGGCTGGACCGCGTGCGCCAGTCCACGCGCACCATGGTCACCTGGTCCACCGGCTACCCGCCCGCGGGCGGCCGCGACTTCCACGAGCTGATGCAGGAGCTTGGCCTGGACGAAGACGCGCTCTTGGCAAAGCTGCGCCCCGCGGCGGCGATCTATTTCATCATGGATGAGCGCGACGTCGAGCGCATTGCGCAGTTTCCGCTGACCATCTTCGGCTCGGACGGCCTGCCCTTCGATCCGCGCCCGCATCCGCGCCAGTGGGGCACCTTCCCGCGCATCCTGGCGCGCATGGTGCGCGAAGACCAGCTGATGACGCTGGAAACCGCAATCCACAAGATGTCCGGCCTGGCTGCGCAGCAATACGGGCTGGCGGACCGCGGCCGGATCGTGCCGGGCGCGTTTGCCGACCTGGTGCTGTTCGATGCGGACCGGGTGCAGGACCGTGCCACCTTTGAAGACCCGCTGCAACTGAGCACCGGCATCCACGGCGTCTGGGTCAACGGCGCCAGGGTCTGGGAACAGTCCACGCAGACGGACAGCGAAGGCAGCGCACTGCCCGCGTTTTCCGGCCGCGTGCTGGAGCGCTGCCCCGCCGACACCGATTCCGCTTTGCCCCGCTGACGCGCGGCCCCACCACCACATCATCATGACCCACGTATTCCATCGCAATCCGCGCCAGAAGCTGCCCGTTGCCGTTGCCGGGCAGGGCATCGAACTGATCGACAGCGAAGGCCGGCGCTATCTCGACGCCTCCGGCGGCGCCGCCGTGTCGTGCCTGGGGCACGGCCATCCGCGCGTGATCGAGGCGATCAAGGCGCAGCTCGACACCATCGCCTACGCGCATACCTCGTTCTTCACCACCGAGGTGTCGGAAACGCTGGCCGAGACGCTGGCGCAGGCCGCGCCTGGCGATCTCGACCATGTCTACTTTGTCTCCGGCGGTTCCGAAGCGGTGGAGTCGGCGCTGAAGCTGGCGCGCCAGTATTTCGTCGAAGTAGGGCAGCCCAGCCGCCGCCACTTCATCGCGCGTCGCCAGAGCTACCACGGCAACACCCTGGGCGCGTTGGCCATCGGCGGCAACGCCTGGCGGCGCGAGCCCTTCCTGCCGCTGCTGGTGCCGGCGCACCACGTGTCGCCGTGCTATGCCTACCGCGACCAGCAGGCCGGCGAGACCGACCCGCAGTACGCACAGCGCCTGGCCGACGAGCTGGAAGCGAAGATCCTGGAACTCGGCCCGGACACCGTGGCCGCCTTCGTCGCCGAAACCGTGGTGGGCGCCACCGCCGGCGCGGTGCCGCCGGTGGGCGACTACCTGAAGCGCATCCGCGCCGTGTGCGACAAGTACGGTGTGCTGCTGATCCTGGATGAGGTGATGTCAGGCATGGGCCGCACCGGCTACCTGTTCGCGTGCGAAGAGGATGGCGTGGTGCCCGATATCGTCACCATTGCCAAGGGCCTGGGCGCGGGCTACCAGCCGATCGGCGCGATGCTGTCGACGCGCAGGATCTACGACGCCATCGTCGGCGGCAGCGGCTTCTTCCAGCATGGCCATACCTATATCGGCCATGCCACGGCCTGCGCCGCGGCGCTGGCGGTACAGCGCACCATCGCCGAAGACAATTTGCTGGCCAACGTGCTGGCCCGCGGCGAGCAACTGCGCGCGCGGCTGCGCGAGGTGCTGGGTGACCATCCCAACCTGGGCGATATTCGTGGACGCGGCTTGTTCGTCGGCGTGGAGTTCGTGGCCGACCGCGACAGCAAAGCCACGCTCGATCCGGCGCTGAAGACGCATGCGCGCCTGAAAGCCGCCGCCGTGCAGAACGGCCTGCTGGTCTATCCGATGGGTGGCACGGTCGATGGCGTGCATGGCGACCACGTGCTGTTCGCGCCGCCATTCATTTGCACGCCGCAGGATATCGACAGGATTGTCGAGCGCTTTGCGGCGGCGGTGCAGGCGGTGCTGCCGGCTTGCGTGACGGTCTAAGTCGCTGAAGACGTCCAGCTTGCCGCTGCCTTTCTCCCCTCTCCCGCTTGCGGGAGAGGGGGCGCGCAATCAGTCAGCAATCCGCGCTGCCCACATCAGCCGAACGCAGCAACCTGCCTGAATGCGCCATGCCCCGGCGCCTGTGCTGACGCCGGTTCCGCATCCAGCTTGAACTCGCCCACCACGCGCTGCAGCTCAGTGGCCTGGCCCGCCAGTTCGTGCGAGGCACTGGCCGCCTGCTCCACCAGCGCCGCATTCTGCTGCGTCACGGTGTCCATCTGCGCCACCGCCTCGTTGACCTGCGCAATCCCGGCACTCTGCTGTTCAGAGGCCGCAGTGATCTCGCCCAGCAGCCCGGTCACGCTGGCCACTGCCTGAACGATCTCCTGCATGGTCTCGCCGGCCTGGCCCACCAGTGCCGAGCCGCTGTCCACCTGCTGCACCGAATCGTCGATCAGCTGCTTGATCTCCCGCGCCGCCGAAGCACTGCGCTGCGCCAGCGTGCGCACCTCGCCGGCCACCACGGCAAAGCCGCGCCCCTGCTCACCCGCGCGCGCGGCTTCCACCGCCGCGTTCAGCGCCAGGATATTGGTCTGGAAGGCAATACCTTCGATCACTTCGATGATGTCCGTGACCTTGCGCGAGCTGGCGCTGATCGCCGACATGGTCTGCACCACGTTGCCCACCACTTCGCCACCGCGCGCGGCGATGCCCGATGCGGTTGCCGCCAGCCCGTTGGCGGCGCGCGCGCGTTCGGTGTTCTGCTGCACCATCGAGGTCAGCTCGCCCATGCTCGACGCGGTCTCTTCCAGCGCCGCTGCCTGCTCTTCCGTGCGCTGCGACAGGTCGGTATTGCCCGCGGCAATCTGGTGCGAAGCGGCGGTGATCGAATCGGTGGAAGCGCGGATGCGTGTCACCAGGTCGGTGAGCATGTCTTCCATCTCTCCCAGGCCGCCCAGCAGCCGCCCAAACTCGCCGCCCCGCTCGGTGTCGAACTCCTGGCTGAGGTCGCCCGCCGCCACGGTTTCGGCAATGTAGACGGCCTCGGACAACGGCGCCTCGATGCTGCGCGCCAGCGCCCAGACCGCGCCCACCGCCAGGCATAGCCCACCCACGCCCAACGCGATCAGCAGGCGCCGCGCATCGGCCGCATCCTGCATCCGCGGCAAGGCCACCGCGATCCCGATCGCCATCAGCGACCACATGGCGCCAAACGCCGCGCCCAGGCGTATGCGAATCCCCAGGTTTTGCATGTCTGTCCCCCGTTTCCACCCCAGAAGTGCAGGCGCCGGCGTGCCGGCTGCCTGTCTTGCCAATGTCTTCGCTGGCCAACTCTTGCTTAACGGCGGGAACGGTGCAGTCTTTAGCGGCTTGCAGGACAGGCAGACCTGCAAGCCGCTGGTGGTGCCGGGCGGCAGCAATATGTCGCGGCATCGACTTACAATTGCAATTGAGTTGCGTTAATATGGCGCCGGTCGACACAGCCAGCGCCTCCATCAATGCGTAAGCATGCGAACATCGTTCGTCTCATCTGGGCCGTGCTCCTGCTCTTGCTAGTGCAGGCGTGGGCCGCGGTGACGCACGTGCATGCGGTACCGGGAACGCAGTTGGAGGCTGTCGTGGCGAACACAAGCGCAGGCGCAATCCCCGATACGGCCGCCACGCCGGACACGTCCGACACGGACCGCGTGCCTGCCGATGGCACGACGGAATGCGATTGCCTGTGGTGCTCGCCCCGGTTGCATCTCTTCATCAGCGCCGCCATCGCGGTGCAATTGCTCTGCGTCATCCTGCGCCTGCTGTCACGGGTACGGCAGGTCGATATCGCCGCGCCGACATGGCGTACCCGCTTCCTCTCTCCGCCCGCCTTGCGCGCGCCACCGGCGCTGGCCCGCGCCGCCGGCTAACCCCCGGCCGCATCCCTTTCCCTTACATCTGATTGCGCGTCCGCTGCGTCATGCCAGGCGGGCGGCATCCTCACGTCTGAATTTTGTACGGCAAGCCCGGTGCCCATAGCGGATACCGCCGGGCTGCCGCGAGGCCTCATGAACAAGAACGAAAACACGGGTGCCGCGCGCCCCCTGGCCTGGACACTGCTCGCGCTCTCGTCGGGCGTCTTCAGCCAGGCCGCATTTGCCGAAGGCCAGCATACGGTGCTGCCGGAAGTCAGCGTGGTGGCGACGCAGGACACCAGCCTGCAAGGCAAGCGCAAGCTCGTGACCACGGACAGCACCGGCCTGCCGGCCGCGGTCTCGGTCGTCACCGCCGACGAGTTGGGCACCATCAATATCGGCCGGGACATCTCCAACATGTTCCGTCGTGTACCTGGGGTGGTGGCCAACAACATCGACCAGGGCGACACGGGCAACGGTTTCCGCATGCGCGGCTTCGCCACCCAGGGCACGCACGGCGCCGACACCGCAGTCTATGTGGACGGGGTGCCGCAGAACATGCCGTCCAGCCAGGCCGGCGCCGGACATGGGCCTGCATTCCTGGAATGGCTGACCCCGGACATGATCGGCCAGATCGACGTCGTCAAGGGGCCGGTGTCCGCGTTGTATGGCGACCAGAACCGGGCGGGTGCCGTGCCGATCAGCACGCAGTCGGGCGACGTGCCCTCCAGTATCGGCATCGGCTTCGACCGGTACAACGGCAAGCGCGCAACACTGGTCCTGTCAGGCAGCCATGCCTTGCGGCCCGGGTCCGAGTCGATCCGGTCGCTGTTCGTGGCCGATATCTACCGCACCCATAGCTACCGGTACGACGGCAGCACCGACCGCGACAACTTCTTCTGGAAGCTGTCGACCAGGATCGGCGATGGCGTCTACAGCCTGCGGCTCAACCACTATCGCTCCGAATCGACAGCCGCCGGCTACCTGCTGCTGAGCGACCTGCAATCCGGCAAGGTGGACCCGCGCTCCACGCAATACGGGCTGCCGGGCTTCGGCAGCGGCAAGCGTTCGATGTTCGCGCTGAATCGCGCCCCGGCGCATGGCGAGGACGGCTGGTATGCGACGTTGTACGGGGAAGCCTTCGAGCGCGAGCGCGGCATTGCCACCAGCAGCGTGCAGCACACCGTGGGTTCGGATGACCGGAATATCTTCGGCGGCCGGCTGGCCAACAATTTCACGTTCGGAGACCGGGCCGCGCTCATGGTCGGCGCGGAAGTGCGCCGCGACCGCGGCGACGCGCAGCGCCGGATCTGGGTGCGTGGCGTGCCCACTGCGAACTATATCAACGCGCAGCAGCTCGACCTGCTCACCTACGGGCTGTTCGTGCAGGGGCAGTTCAAGCCGGTCGAAGCGGTCAAGCTGACCGCGGGCCTGCGGCGCGACTGGTTCGACTACGACATCGTCAACCGCAAGCTGCCGGCAGCGAGCACCGACTACTTCTCGGGCGTCACCACGCCCAAGCTCGGCGCGGTCTGGTCGGTGCTGCCCCGGCTCGACCTGTTCGCCAACGTCGCGCAGGGCTTCCGTTCGCCGGCCGCGGAGCAGATCAGCAGCAGCGGGGCCACGGGCCCGCTGGGCGCGCCCGGCGGCACGGTCTATGACGTGTCGCCGTCGAAGGTGAAATCCTACGACGTGGGCTTTACCGCGACGCCGGCCAACAACCTGACCGTGACCGCAGCAGCCTACTACACGCTGAATGAGGACGAGATCGTGGGGCAGCCGGACGGATCGTTCAAGTCGGTCGGCGACACGACGCGCAAGGGATATGAGCTGGAGGCCCGCTGGCGGCCCATCCGCCCGGTGTCGGTCTACGCCAGCTACGGGCAGATCATCCAGGCCGAAGCGAACAACCCGCTGCCCAACACGGGGGCCAGGCTGTCGGTTCCCCGGCACCAGCTCAAGCTGGGCGCCGAGTACCGCCAGCGGCTGCAGGGCGCGCAGCTGACCGTCAATGCCGATGCCTATCTGACTACCGGTATTCCCTACTACATGGGAACGCCGCAGACCCAGCTGCGCTTCATGCCGGCCTACACGCGCTTCGACCTGCGCGCGGTGCTCGACTGGAAGCAATACCAGTTGTCGCTGTTCGCGGTGCTGCAGCCGCACCGGTTCTCGACCGAGGCCGCGTATGGGTCCGCAGCGGGGCTGCTGGTAGCGCCGCAGCCGAAATGGCAAGCCGGCATGGCGGCACGCTATTTCTTCTGACGTATTCGACGGAGACACGACATGCTTGAAATTCGTGACCTGGTCGTCCATCGCGACGGGCGTCGCGTTGTGGACGGCCTGAATATTACCGTGCCGAAGGGCTGCGTCTACGCCTTGCTGGGCGGCAACGGCGCGGGCAAGACCACCACCATCGATGTGACGCTGGGGTTTGTCCCGCCGGCCGGTGGCACGGTGCTGGTCGACGGACTGTCGCCCGTTGCCGATCCGGCTGCGGTCAGGCGGCGCGTCGCCTACCTGCCCGAGAACGTCGCGCTGTATCCCTACTTGTCCGGCGCGGAAAACCTGGATTACTTCTGTGCGATTGCCGGCATCGGCCTGTCGCGCGCCGAGGCTACGGCGCTGCTGGACGGCGCGGGGCTGGCCCGCGACGCGCACGGCCGGCGCGTAGCGAAATACTCGAAAGGCATGCGCCAGAAGGTGGGCCTGGCCATTGCCCAGGCCAAATCCGCGTCATTGCTGCTGCTTGACGAGCCGACTTCGGGGCTGGACCCGGCCGCGGCCGATGACATGGCAAACCGTGTCCGGCAAGCGGCGGACGCGGGCATGGCGGTGCTGATGGCCACGCATGACCTGTTCAACGCCAGGCAGCTCGCCGACCGCATCGGCATCCTGCGTGCCGGCGTGCTGGTGGCCGAGTTCGACGCGGCCACCGTCGGCCACGAGGCACTGGCCTCAACCTACCTGGCCCATGCGCGCGCGCAGGGTGTTGCGCCATGATCAGGACCGTGGTTGTGAAGGAATTCAGGGCGATGGCCAGGGAGGGGCGCTTCGCAGCACTGCTTGCGATCGGCGCCGCGGTATTGGCCGTCGCCATCCTGGCCTCGCTGCAGCGGCATGCCGCGGTCGCCAGCGAGGTGGCGCAGGTTGCCGCCGCGACGCGGCAGCAGTGGGACGACCAGGGTGACAAGCATCCGCATCGCGGCGCGCACTTCGGCCTGTACGTGTTCCGGCCGGCCTCCGCGCTGACGGTGATCGAGCCGGGGCTGGGCGACTACTTTGGCCAGGCGCTGTGGCTGGAGCCGCACCGGCGCAATGTGGCGCGCTTCGAGCCCGCGCAGGATGCGCTGCCATCCACCCGCTTCGGCGACCTGAGCGCCGGCTTCGTGTTCGCGGTGCTGTTGCCGCTGCTGGTGATCGCCGTCACTTTCGATGCCGTCAGCGGCGAGCGGCAGCGCGGCACACTGCGCATGATGCACGGCGCCGGCGTGGCGCCGGCCAGGCTCGTGGCCGGCAAATTCCTGGCGCTGGGCGCGGGCTTTGCCGTGTTTGCGCTGGCCGTGGCGCTGGCCCCGGTCATCGCGGCCAGCGCCGGCGGCACGCTGGATGGTGCGGTCTGGTGGCGGGCCGCGGGCCTGGGTGCCGCCTATCTGCTATACACCGCGATCCTGGTGGGACTGGGCCTGGCGGTGTCGGCCTGGGTGGCCGACGGCAGGAGCGCGTTGTTCGTGCTGGTGGGCCTGTGGCTGGCCTTTGTCTTCGTGATCCCGGGCATTGGCGCGGCGGTTGCGCGGCATGCCGTGCCGCTGCCGTCGGCGCAAGCGTTCTGGGCGGCGATCCAGCGCGACTACACGGAGGGATTGCCGGGCGACGGCAGCCTGGCGGCCCGCACCGAACGCCATGACGCGGCGCTGCTGTCGCGCTATGGCGTCACGCGCCTCGAGGACCTGCCCGTGGGCGCGGCGCCGCTGCGGCGGCTGGAGCGCGACGCCTACGCCGACCGGGTCCATGCGCTGCATTTCGATGCGCTGTGGCAGCGCTATGCGGCGCAGGAGAACGTGATGCGCGCCGCCGCGCTGCTGAGCCCCACGCTGGCGGTCCGCAACTTCGCCATGAAGATGGCAGGAACGGATCTCTCGCACCAGCGCGACTACGAGGCCGCCGCGGAGCGCTATCGGCGCAGCGTCAACACGGTCATCGATGAATGGGATGCCGGCCACACGCGCGGCATGACTTCGTTCGATGCCAGGTACGCCGGCGCCGCGCTTTGGCGCGCAATCCGGCCCTTTGCCTACACCATGCCGCCGGCGCTCTTCGCGCTGCGGGCAGCGTTGCCGGAGATCGCGATCATGTTCTGGTGGTGCGGGCTGGCCGTGGCCGGCCTGTTCTTCTCTCTTCGCAGGATACAGCCATGAGCCCCATAAGACAGACCAGGCAGGCGCTTGCCGCGCAATGCCGCCGCTTCTGCGCGGCGGGCAGTGCCCGTTGGGCGCTGCTGCTGTTCGCTGCCGCCCTGTGCGCATGCGCGCTGGCATCGGGTCTCAGTGCGCGCGCATGGCATGAAAAGCTGCAGCAGCTGGAAGCAAACGGGCAGGCGGCATTGCGCCTTGCCCAGGCCAAGGCATCGCCGGCATCTCCGGAGCAGGCCGCGATGGCGGCATTCCAGTTCGCCAGGTCGGAAGCCCCGGTGGCGCAGCTGCGGCCAGGTGGCGGGTTGGCGCTGGCGAGCAGCGTGCTGGACCTGCTGCCGCCGTCGATTCGCGTCACTGTCGAGAGCCGCCACACCGACGCGCGCAACGAGGAGCGGCTGGCCAACCCGCTGTTGCAGCGCTACGGCACCTTCGACCTGGCGACGGCGATCGCGCTGCTGGCGCCGCTCTTGCTGGTGTGCCTGTGCGCAGGCATGGTCCAGGGCGAGCGCGAACACGGCACGTGGCGGATGTCGATGGCGCAGGGTGCGGCCGGCGGGCGTGTGCTGTTCGCCGCCATCGCGGTTCGGGCGGGCGCGGTCTGGCTGATTGCCGTGCTCGCTTCCGCGCTGGCATTCCTGCTGGACCCCGCGGCAACGCTGTCGGCGTATCTCGCATGGCTGTTTTGCGTGACGGCGTTCATCGCGTTCTGGAGTGCGGCCAGCGCTGCGCTCAACCTGCTGCCCGGTTCCGGCGCCACGGCGGTGCTGGCCGGGCTTGGCCTGTGGGCCATCGCCACCTTCGGCACGCCTGCGATGGTCGCGGCGCTGGCGGATCGCACGATGCCGATGCCGTCACGGCTGGCGGCAATCGTCCAGATCCGCGCGGCGCAGCAGAGCGCGGAAGCCAGGATGTCGGAGCTGGTGGAAGAGTGGTATCAGGCCAATCCACAGTGGGCCCCGGCCACGGCACGGCAGCACGCATGGCCGGTCAGCTTCATGCCGCGCTACCTCGACCAGGCAGCGCGGATCCGGCCGGTCGCGTCCGCGTTCGACCACGCGCGTGCGGTGCGCTTCACGCAGGCGGAGCGATGGGCCTGGCTCTCGCCGCCGCTGTCGCTGCTGCTTGCCGCCGACCGGCTGGCGGGCAGCGACGCGCCGCGGTACGCCAGCTTCATGGCACGGGTGGACCGCTTCGAAGTGCAGTGGCGCGCGTACTTCGTCCCGCGCATCATGAGCTATCGCGGTGTGTCGACGGATGAATATCGGAACGCGCCGCGGTTCGAGTGGGTTGAACGAGAGCGCGGGGCGGTGGGGATTGGCGGACTGCAGCAACTCGGACTGGCAGCGGCGATGCTGGGCTTGCTCTTTGTGTTCCGGGCGCGGTTGGCGCGCCCTTGACCGCCGTGGTATGTTCTGCCCGTCGCGCGGCCGACGAGGCCGCTTCCCGCCCATCGGACCGCATGAACCAGCCCATCGACACCGCCGACGACGATTTCGTCGACAACTACACCCCGGCCCTGCTGGCCCAGGCCAGCCAGCTGATCTCGGGGGAATTCCACGTGATCGTGCAAGCCAATGGTTTCACCATCTCAGACTGGCGCGTCCTGTCCACGCTGTCCGGCGGCAAGCCAATCAGCATCGGGGAACTGGCGCAGATCTCGGTGACCAAGCAGCCCACGGTGACGCGCCTGCTCGACCGCATGGAGGCGCAGGGTTACGTCAAGCGCATCCCGCACGAGACTGACCGGCGCATCACGCTGGTGCGCATCACGCCGCGCGGGCAGAAGCTGACCTCCACCCTGATCGCACAGGCCCGGGCCCACGAGGACCATGTGCTGGCGCCGCTCGGCAAGAAGAAGGCCGACGAGCTGCGCGCCACGCTGAAGCTGCTGATCCACCTGCACCGCCCTGCCAACTGAGGGCAGGGCCGCGCCTCAGGCCGGCCGGCACATCTGGAACAGCATCGATTTGCTGACCTCATAGTAGTCGGCCGGACCGCCGCCGCGCAGGATCGGGCGTGCGGCGGCGGTGTCATAGACCCCGTCCGGCAGGAAGGCCCGGTCGATATGCACGCCGACCACCTCGCCCAGCACCATCCAGGTATCGAGCATGGCGCCGTCGGCCCGGTTCAGTTGCATGACTTTGGTAGCGCGGCACTCGAACGATACCGGGCTCTCCTGCACGCGCGGCGCCGACACCAGCCGCGACGGTACCGGCGTCAGGCCAGCCAGGCCAAACTCATCGACTTCCGGCGCCACGCCCGCGCTGGTGGCGTTCATGCGCTCGGCCAGCGGGCGCGTCACCAGGTTCCAGACAAAGTCGCCGGTGTTCTCGACGTTGCGCACGGTGTCCTTGTAGCCGACGCTGGAGAATGCCACCACCGGCGGCGTGTAGTTGAAGACGTTGAAGAATGCGTAGGGCGCCAGGTTGGCGCGCCCGGCCTGGTCCACCGTCGAAATCCAGCCGATCGGGCGCGGGCCGACAATGGCTGCCAGCGGATCGTGCCTGAGCCCATGGCCGCGCGTGGGCTCGTAGAAATGAATGTCGTCCATGTGCGTGTGCGAAACGTCGTCCCTGCACGGGCAGGGGCGACCAAAGCGTGGGATGGCGCTCAGTATTTGCCGCTCAGCAGTTCACCGCAGCCGGCGACCTCGGCGCGCAGGTTCAGCTTGCGCAGCATCTGCCAGGTGGTGGCCACCGCCGCCGACACCGTCGGGATGCCCGATTCGTCCTGTACCTTCTGGATCGACGGCAGCGACTGCATCTGCACGCAGGCCGACAGCACGATGGCGTCGACGCCGGTGGTGTCGATGCGCTTGTAGATCTCCAGCAGGTTGGCCGGATCCTGCGCGGCGACCTGCAGGTTGTCGGGGATCTCCAGCGCGGTGTAGTCCTTGACCTCGATGCCTTCGCTCTCGATGTACTCGACCACCATCTTCGTCAGCGGCTTCATGTACGGGCACACCACAGAGACGCGCTTCGCGCCCATGGCGTGCAGGCCGTCCACCAGCGCGCCGGCGCTGGTCACCACCGGCGCAGGGTTGCCGTTGTCGACGGTGCGCTGCGTCAGGCGCGCCTCGGAGACGCGGTGATAGCCCTTGCCCATGCTCATGATGGCCACCAGGCAGGCGTAGCCCAGCACGTCCACGCGTGCGTCGGACAGCTCGATGGCGCAGCGGTCGCTGTCGCGGTCCATCGCCTCCAGCTCTTCCTTCACCACCTTCTTCATGCGCATGCGGCTGGAGTGGAAGGTGAAGCGCTCGGCGAAATCCTTCTCGCGCTCGCGCAACATGGCGGGGATTTCCGTCTCCATGGTGGTGTTGGAGGAAGGCACGATCTGCCCGATGCGCAGCGGCTTCTGGGGCGTCAACAGGAAAGACATTTACTTGCTCTCGAAAAGGTCGAATGCGTTGAGTTCCGCTTCCTCGGCGTCGAGGTCGAAGGCCTGGCTGGCGCCGTCCAGGAACTGGGCGGGCTGCAGCGGGCGGCGGTCGACGCGCAGGTCGAAGATGTCGAAGCGGTTGTAGTGGCCGGTGATGTCGTGCATCTGGCGCGGCTGGATGCAGCGGGACAGGTCGATGTCGGCGTAGACGATGCCTTCCGCGTCGATCAGCGGCTCGCCGATGACGCGGCCGTCCGGCCCGAGGAAGCCGGAGAAGGCGCTGTTGCGCCGCGACAGCAGCTCGCGCGCCTTCGGGTTCAGCGGGCTCATGGCCTCGATGATCTCCTCCGACACGGTCGAGCACGACACCGCGGTGAACACCTTGCCCTCGAAGCAGTGGGCGGCGGCGCGCACCTTGATGGCCTCGGCCATGTCGTAGTCGGCCGGGGCCACCGGCAGCGCGATATAGCTGGCCACGTGCATCATCTCGCCCTGCGACAGCAGCGAGAAGCGCGCCAGCGTGTTGGTGTTCTCGCCGCAGGCCAGCGAGCCGAGCGGGCCGACGCTGGTCTGGTGCACGCGCAGTGCCGAGGCGTCGCCATTGGCCCAGGTCAGCTTCTCGGCCCAGGTCGGCACCAGCTTGCGGTGGCGGCCCAGGATGCGGCCTTCGTCGCTGATGGTCACCAGCGTATTGAACAGGGTGCCGACGCCGGTGCGGCTGCGTTCGTTCACGCCGACGATCACGTTGATGTGGTTGGCCTGCGCCGCCTGCGCGATCTTGCGGATCTCCGGGCCGGGGATCTCGATGGAAGCCTTGACCAGCCGCTCGAACCAGGGGCTGGCGTCGACCGGGTTGGTCAGCCAGCTCCAGTACGGGTAGCCGGCCACGAACACTTCCGGAAAGGCGACCAGCTTCGCACCGTTATCGGCGGCTTCCTTGATCAGGCGGCAGACCTTGTCGACCGTGGCGTCGGCATCGAGGAAGACCGGAGCCGCCTGGACGGCCGCAGCCTTGAATTTGGGCAGATTGAGCATATGTGTGTGCCTCGCTTGCAGCGGTCATCCCCGCTTGCGCGGGGATGACGGGATTTAGACAGCTACCACCGGGTGGCGCAGCTCGCCGATGCCTTCCACCGTGGCTACCACGGTGTCGCCCGGCCACAGCCACTCCTGCGGGGTGCGGCCCGCGCCCACGCCGTCGGGCGTGCCGGTGGCGATGATGTCGCCGGGTTCCAGCGCCATGCCCTTGCTGATGTCCGCGATCAGCGCCGGCACCTTGAACAGCATGTGGCGGGTGTTGGAGCTCTGCTTGGTCACGCCGTTGACGGTCAGCGACAGGTCCAGCGTGTGCGGGTCGGCGATTTCGTCGGCGGTGACGATGACCGGGCCGAACGGGGCATAGGTGTCCTGGCCCTTGGAGTAGATCCACTGGCCGGCGCGGCGGCAGTCGCGCGCCGAGATGTCGATCATCACGCTGTAGCCGAACACGTAGTTGAGCGCGTCGGCCTCCTTCACACCCTTGCCGCGCGTGCCGATGATGACGGCCAGTTCGACCTCCCAGTCCATCTGCTGCGTGATTTCCTTGTTGTGCTCGATCGCGTCGCCCGGGCCAATCACGGTGGTGGGCGGCTTGGAGAAGATCACCGGCTCCTTCGGCAGTTCCTTCGAGGTGTCCAGGCTGCGGCTGGATTCGGCGACGTGCTCGACGTAGTTCAGGCCGATGCCCCAGATGTTCTTGCGTGGGCGCGGGATCGGCGCCAGCAGCTTGACGTTCGAGGCCGGCACGGCCACGCCGAACGGCAGCTTGCCGCGGTATTCGTCCAGCAGCGCGCTGGTCGAGCGGACTGCCTCGGGGCCCAGGTCGATGAACTCGAGCATGGTGGAGGGAATGCTCACGCCGACGGCGGCGCCGAAGCGGGCGAGGTCAACGACATTGCCGTCGACGATGGCACCAAGGCGGGCGGCGGCAGCGACTTCAGCGCGATAGGTTACGAGACGCATGGTTTGATAACTCCGGAAAAGGCCGCAATCGGTGCGGCTGCACAATTTGGAAAATAGGTACTGCTGAGGTTCAAAGGACCACCTGATGCCCGCCGTTCTCCGCCAGCGCTTGCTCGCGGTGAAGCCCGAGCGAATGCATTACCGGCAGGTCGTTGAAGCAGAACAGCACGGCGTCATCGCTGGCCGACGCGTTTGCGTGCTCATGGAAGGCCCACGACGGCACGCAGAAGATGTCGCGCTCGGTCCAGTCGAAGCGCTGGCCGTTGATGACCGAGTAGCCACTGCCCTTGGCTACCTGGTAGACAAAGCTGCCCGTGTGGCGGTGGGCCTTGGTGGCTTCGCCCGGACGCAGCAGCTGCATGCTGGCGCCGATGGTCGGCATCACCGGGCCGCCGGTGACCGGGTTGACGTAGTGCATCAGCACGCCGTCGAACGGGCTGCCGTCGGTGACCTTGCTGTGGCGCACCAGCGCCTCGTAGGTCGGGGCCCATTCGTACTTGTAGAGCGGCGAATACGGCTTGCTCCAGTTGCCCTCATGCGGGCGCAGGCCCTTGCCACCCCAGATCGCCGGCATGTCGTCGACCGGGTGCGTCACGGCCTGCTGCAGATCCGGGTGCACGGCGTAGAAGCCCGCTTCCATCGCATTGACCAGCGGGATGTCCAGCCCGTCCTGCCAGATACAGGTGGTGCCTTCGGCCGCCACGCCATGCTCGTGCCAGGTGCCGTTGGGCGTGAGCACGAAGTCGTTGGCGTTCAGTGTCATCTTGTGGCCGTCGACGATGGTGTAGGCGCCGCTGCCTTCCATGATGAAGCGCAGCGCCGACGACGAGTGCGCGTGTGCCGAGGCGGCCTCGCCGGGATGCATCACCTGCAGGCCCGAGTAGAGCCAGCCCACCGCCGCCGAAACGTCCTGGCGGCCCGGGTTGTTCAGGTAGATCACGCGGCGGCCGGCTTTCTCCGGCGTCACCAGGTCGACCGAGCGCAGCACGTGGTCACGCAGGTCGCGGTAGCGCCACAGCACCGGCACCGATTCGGACTTCGGCTGCCACGGCTCGATCTTGTTGGCCACGGTCCAGAGCGCGCCGGTCTTGAGCGCATCGAGCTCCTTGTAGTAAGAAACCAGCTCGGGCGTGTCTTCCACATCGGCGCGGCCGGCTACGTTTTCGCGGTAGGTGTCATACGAGGTATTCGACATCGTCTTCCTCTCTGGTGAGTTCATAGGGAAGCCATCAGGCCCCCGCGGCCGCGCGCCCGAGGTTGCGCTCAAGCTGGTCCTTGGCCAGCAGGTACTGCTTCGGCCATTCGACGCGGCGGTAGCCAAGCTTCGCGGTTTCGCGCAGCAACCAGGACGGGTCGGCCAGATGCGGGCGAGAGATGGCGCACAGATCGGCACGGCCCGACGCGATGATTCCGTTGACCTGGTCGGCTTCGGTAATGGCGCCGACGGCGATCGTCGGCACGCCCGCCTCGTTGCGCACGCGATCGGCGAAGGGGGTCTGGAACATGCGTCCGTACACCGGCTTCTGCTCGGGGCTGACCTCCCCCGAAGAGCAGTCGATCACGTCCGCACCGGCTTCCTTGAACAGGCGTGCCATGGCCACCGCGTCGTCGGCGCTGTTGCCGCCCTCGACCCAGTCAGTGGCAGAAATACGCACCGACACCGGCTTGTCCTGCGGCCATGCCGCACGCACCGCGCGCAGCACTTCCAGCGGGAAGGCCATGCGGCTTTCCAGCGCGCCGCCATATTCGTCGGTGCGCTGGTTGGTCACCGGCGAGATAAAGCCCGACAGCAGGTAGCCATGGCCCGCCTGCAGCTCCAGCCAGTCGAAGCCGGCAGCCGCCGCGCGCCGGGTGGCGGCGACAAAGTCATCGCGTACGCGGTCCATGTCTGCGCGGGTCATGGCGCGCGGTGTCTGCGAAACGCCCGGCAGGTACGGCAGGGCGGAGGCCGCGATCAGCGACCAGTTGCCCTCGGCCAACGGGTGGTCCATCTGCTCCCAGCCGAGCTGGGTCGAGCCGCGGCGGCCGGCGTGGCCAATCTGCACGCCGATGCGCGCGCTGGTGTGCTCGTGCACGAAACCGACGATGCCGGCAAACGCCGCCGCCTGCTGGTCGCTCCACAGGCCCGGGCAGCCCGGCGTGATGCGGCCGTCCGGCGACACTGCCGTCATTTCCACCATCACGAGGCCGGCGCCACCCAGTGCCCGGCTGCCAAGGTGCACCATGTGGAAGTTGCCCGGCACGCCGTCCTGGCAGGAATACATGGCGGTGGGCGACACCACTACGCGGTTCTTCAACTCCACGCCGCGCACGGTGTACGGCGTCAGCAGCGGCGGTACGGCGGCGGCCTCCGTGCCGGCACGTTCGGCCAGCCACGATTCGTAGCCTTCCAGCCAGGCCTTGTCGCGCACGCGCAGGTTCTCGTGCGAAATGCGCTGCGAGCGGGTCAACAGCGAATAGGCAAACTGCTCGGGCTCCAGGTCTTCATAGCGCTTGACGTTCTCGAACCATTCGGTGGAGTTGCGCGCGGCGTTCTGGATCTTGAGCACTTCCACCGAGCGCACGGCTTCGTAGTGCTTCAGCGCATCTTCCAGCGAGCCGTCGATGTTGCGCAGGGTGCGCGCCAGCTCGATGGCATCTTCCAGCGCCAGCTTGGTGCCGGAGCCGATCGAGAAGTGCGCGGTGTGGGCGGCATCGCCCATCAGCACCACGGGCACCTTCTTCTCCACGCCGCTGTCGCCGGCCAGGGTGTTCCAGTGCACCCACTTCTCGCAGATCACGCGCGGGAACTGGATCCAGATCGCCGAGCCGCGCAGGTGGCCGGCGTTGCTGATCAGCGGGTTGCCGTCCAGGTACGGGGCGAACAGCTTCTCGCAGTAGGCGATGCCTTCTTCCTGGCTCATCTGGTCGATGCCGGCGGCCTTCCAGGTTTCTTCCGGGGTCTCGACGATGAAGGTCGAGGTGCCGTCTTCGAAACGGTAGGCATGCGCCTGGAACCAGCCATGCTCGGTCGGCACGAAGATGAAGTTGAAGGCGTCGAACACCTTCTTCGTGCCCAGCCAGACAAAGCGGCAGTTGCGCGTGTCGATGTCGGGGCGGAAGGTGTCGGCATAGCGCTTGCGCACCACGCTGTTGAGGCCGTCGGAAGCCAGCACCAAGTCGGCGTTGTACTTGCGCGCGATGGCCTGGTCGTCCTCGACGTAGTTCTCGAACACCAGTTCCACACCGACTTCCTCGCAGCGCGCCTGCAGGATGTTCAGCAGCTTCTTGCGGCCGATGCCGATAAAGCCGTGGCCGCCGCTGCGCACCGCGCGGCCCTTGAGGTGGACTTCGACATCGTCCCAGCGGTTGAACGCATCGCCGATGGTCTCGGCCGAGACCGGGTCGGCCTCGCGCAGGTTGTCCATGGTGGCGTCGGAGAACACCACGCCCCAGCCGAAGGTGTCATAGGGACGGTTGCGCTCGACCACCACGACCTTGTTGGCGGGATCCTGGAGTTTCATCAACAGGCCGAAATACAGGCCGGCGGGGCCACCGCCGATACATACAATGTTCATGGCTGCTTCCAATCAGGTTACTACCGGAGCCCTTGGAACCCGCGCTGCGGGTCCGTCGGCATTCAGACGGTGATTTCGGGATAAGGCTGGTCTGCGGGGGCAGGACCGTGTTCGATGGCGCCCCGCAGGTCATCGGGCACCGGGAGCGCCAGGTGCGTGTCCAGCGAAGTCATCACGATGGTCTGCGTGGCCGACATGCGCAGCTCGCCGTCTGCGCCCGTGCAGCGCCAGTTCAGCGTGATCGACTTGCCGCCGACCCGCACCACTTCCAGCTCGAGCCAGACCTGGTCGCCAAAGCGGCTGATCGCCTTGAAGTCCACCTCCAGGTGCACGGTCGGCATGCCCAGCCGGCGTGCGCCGATCACGCCGTGATAGCCAGCCGGCAACAGGCAGTCGACCCAGCGTTCGATGAGGTCGTTGAACAGCACGAAGTACTGCGGGTAGAAGACGATGCCGGCCGGATCGCATTCCGAGAAATGGATCTTGTGCTGGCGCCGGAAGGTATGCGTAGTGCTCATGGTCTGCGGTTCCTGCTAGGGGTTGGCCCGTGTGGGTCACGCCAGCGCATGGCGGGCGAGGGCTTCCTTCAGCTTCTTGCCGTGCTCGTCGGCCAGCGCGGCCTCGCGCAACTCGCGCAGCGTGGCCGGGGCCAGGCGGGCGCCGGCCCGCATCACGGCGTTCATCAGGGTCTGGTAGTTGGTCAGGCCGCGCACATGGGTGTCGCTGTAGCCTTTCACCAGCCGCTGGCACTGCACCACTTCCAGCGCCAGCGCCGGATTGAGGCGCGCGGCGGCCAGTACCTGGGCCAGCCAGCCCTCGATGCGCTCGGTTTCCAGCGCATAGCGCAGCGTGCTGCGGCGGATGCCGCGCAGGCGCGACACCGCCCACAGCATCAGGTAGCCGCGCAACGAACTGGTGGTGACCACGCGGCCGGAGGTGGTGAAGTGGCGCACCAGGCGGTGCACGAAATGCGGCTGCATCAGCCAGCGGCCGATTCCGGCCGGCAAGGTCTCGCAGATTTCTTCCAGGCGCGGGTGCATGAACTCGTTGATCGCCAGCAATTGCTTGTCGCCGGCGCGCACCTCGCCCCGCACCCGCGCGAAGCGCGAGTCGCGGGTCTTGAGGTCGGCCACGCGAATGGTGTCCTCGTACGACATCCACAGCGCCAGGTGGCGCGCGGTTTCGCGCAGCAGGGCGCTGTCGTCCTTGCCGACGGCCTGGCGCACGGCGGCCAGCCGATCCAGATACAGGCCGGCATAGGCCACGTCCTGGTAGTCGATCATGCGGCGCACGCCTTCGACCACGACTGGCCAGTTTTCGGCCGGCTGTTCGGCGCGGGCGCGATGCAGCAACTGCGCAACCCTGGGATCCTGCGGCTTGAGTTCGCCCAGCGGCTTTGCGGCTTCCGCGGCGGGCGTCTCGGCGGCCTCGGCCGTGGCGAACGCCGCGCCGAAGGCGCGCAGGCTGGGCTTCACGCCCACGCCGCCGCGCTCGATGGTGGCTTCGAACTGCGCGCGGCTGAACGGCAGCACGCCGGTGCCGGCCAGCGCGCCGAACAGCACGGCGCTGATGACGCTGCCGCTGGCTTCGGCGGCCTGCGCCATGTCGAAGCGCACAAAGCGTTTGGCGGCCTTGCCGGCGTGGGCGATCAGCTCGTTGCTGTCGACGCGGCCATCGCCCATCGCGGATTTCTCGGCGATGGAGTACACGCGGTGGGTGGAAGACACCAGCGTGGTGCGCTCCGGCGTCACCAGCCCGCGCTGCACGGCGCGGCCGGCTTCCATCAGTTCGGAGGCGAGTACCACATCGACATCGCCAGGGGTGGGCATCAGCGCCAGCACCGGCTGGCGGCCGGCCTGCTCGGCCAGGTCGCGCGGGAACAACTCGACGTAGTAGATGGTAGCGCCGGTGCGCTGCGCCACGCCGGGCACCGACGTGGTTTGCGCGATATAGCCGTTGTGCTCGCCCAGATCCACGATCCAGTCGGCCAGCACGCCGCCGCCTTCGCCGCCCATGGCGAGGATGGCGACCTTGATCGGCTTGGCGCTGAGGTTGTTGGGTGCGTTCACGATTGAACCTCTCGAAACTTGGTGTTCAGAATGCAAGGCGGGTGCGGCGCGCGGCATCGCGGCGCTGCAGGAAGCCGATCACGGCGTCGCGCAGGCGCTGGCGCAGCTTGTCGATGCGGGTCGGGTTGGTGACGATCTGCGCGCGGTAGAACGACGGGCAAAGGACCGCAGCGTGCGACACCTCGCCGCACAGGCCGCAGCCCACGCAGCTGTCCAGCACGGAGGCGACCGGATCGGTGCGCAGCGGGTCCGGGTTGGGCTTGATCGTCAGCGAAGGGCAGCCGGACAGCCGGATGCACGAGTGATCGCCGGTGCAGGTGTCTGAATCCACGCCAAAGCGCTCGCGTACCACGCGCTGGCCGTCTGCGATCGCCTTGCGCGTCTTCGGCTTCTCGCGGCGCTGCTTGTTCAGCATGCATTCGCTCTGCGCGATCAGCACCTTCGGGCCCTTGGCGCCGGTGGTCAGCGCTTCCTTGAGGGTGGCCTTCATCGCCTTCAGGTCATAGGTGCGGCGGATGGTGCGTACCCACTTGACGCCCACGCCCTTGACCGCGTCCTCGATGGCGTGGCCGGTGCTACGGGTGTCGTTCAGCGCGGTCGAGGACAGGATGTCCTGCCCGCCGGTGGCCGACGTGTAGCTGTTGTCGACCACGATGGTCAGGTTATCGCTCTTGTTGAAGACCGCGTTGGCGATGCCGCTGGTCAGGCCGTTGTGCCAGAAGCCGCCATCGCCCATCACGGAGATGGCGCGCTTGCCGCCGGGCGCGTTCAGCGCCGCAGCGCTGGCGCCGCCCAGGCCGTAGCCCATGGTGGTGTTGCCGAGGTTGAACGGCGGCAGGATCGAGAACAGGTGGCAGCCGATGTCGGCGCTGACGTGGTGCTCGCCGATCTCGCGCTCGACCAGCTTCATCGCGGTGAAGATCGGGCGCTCCGGGCAGCCGGTGCAGAAACCGGGCGGGCGCGCATGCACGCTCTCGTCGACCAGCTTCTGCGGTTCCAGCACCTCGGCAGCCACGGCGTCGACGGTGGCGGCCGGCGCCTGCACCAGCGGGATCACCTTGCGTGCCGGCTTCGGCTCAGGCAGCGGTTCAAGCTTGCCGTACTGCTCCAGGAAGGCGCGCAAGCCCTTGAGCACGGTCGCGGTGTTGTACTCGCCGGCCAGCGGCAGCAGGTCCTTGCCATGCAGCGTCGCGGTGGTGCCGGCCATGCGCAGGATGTTGGCGGCGTTCTGCTCGATAAAGTTGGGCTGGCCTTCTTCCAGCACCAGCACGGCGCGCTTGCCCGCGCAGAAGCGTTCCCACTCCGAATCGATCAGCGGGTAGGCCACGTTCATCACGTACAGCGGGATCTTCGACTCGCCGAACACATCGGCCAGGCCGAGCTGCTCCAGTGCGCGGACCAGCGTGTTGTAGCTGCCGCCCTGCACGGCGATGCCGATGTCATCCATCTCGCCCTGGAAGAACTCATTGAGCTGGCGTTCCTCGATGAACTTCACGGCGGCGGGCCAGCGCTGCTTGATCTTCTCGTGCTCGTGCACGAAGCTCGCCGGGGGCAGCACGATGCGGCTGAGGTCGCGCGTGGGGTGGTCCAGCGCGTCCTGGATCGAGAAGCGGCTGCGGCGGTTGTCGGAAGCGACGAACTGGCCGTGTACGTGGCACGAGCGCACGCGCAGCTGGAGCATCACCGGTGTATTGGAAGCTTCGGACAGGTCGAAGCCGTCCTTCACCGCCTGCACGATGCACGGCAGGTTGGGGCGCGGATCGAGCAGCCACATCTGCGACTTCATCGCGAACGCGTGGCTGCGCTCCTGCATGATCGAGGAACCTTCGCCGTAGTCTTCGCCGACGATGATCAGCGCGCCGCCGGTAACCCCGCCCGATGCCAGGTTGGCCAGCGCGTCCGATGCCACGTTGGTGCCCACGGTGGCCTTGAACGTGACCGCGCCGCGCAGCCGGTAGTTGACCGAGGCGGCCAGCGACGCGGCCGCGGTGGCTTCACTCGCGCTGTTCTCGAAGCGGATGCCATGCTCGGCAAGGATGTCCTGCGCATCGGCCAGCACGTCCATCAGGTGCGAGATCGGCGAGCCCTGGTAGCCGGCGACGTAGGCGACGCCGGACTCCAGCAGCGCCTTGGTGACCGCGAGGATGCCCTCGCCGCTGAATACCTCGCCGGAACCCAGGCGCAACTTCTTGACTTCTTCGGCAAACGAACGCTCAGCCATGGCTTCTCTTCCTGACGCCCACGTTGTGGCGAGAAGAATATAGTTTGAACATAAATATTTTCATAATCATATATATGCGCGGAACTCGAGGTCACGTGGACGGCTTCCGTGGAAGCCGAATTCCCTTTTCAGGCGCTTTATGCGTTGCTTTGCTGGACGGCGCGGGCCACGACTGGTTGCCGTGTCGATGGCAGCAGCGCCACAGCCAGTGCAGCGACAAGGCCCGCAATGGAGAACGTGATGAAGTTCCAGCCGAAACTCAGGCCTGAGCCGGCCACGTAACCGCCGACGAGCGGGCCGCTCATGGCGCCGATTCGCGCGAAGCTCAGGGCCCATCCTGTTGCCGCGGCCCGTGCGTGTGCCGGGTAGTAGCCGGCCAGATAGCCTGTAAGGATCAGGGATGCCGAGACGCTGCCAACGCCAGCCAGCGCGACCAGCAGGTAGTTGACGACAACGGAGTTGCGGAACATCAGCGCGCCGATGGCGAGAGCGCCGATCAGGTAGAAGACCGCGACGGTGCCACGCGCACCCATCTTGTCGGCCGCGCTGCCCAGGAACAGACCGCCCACCGCGGAAGCGAGGCTGAAGATAACCAGGAAGGAAAGGCTGGAGCCGAGGTCGTAGCCATTCTTGCGCATGATGGTCGGCAGCCACGTATTGAGGCCATAAACCAGCAGCAAGCCGAAGAACAGTGCGATCCAGAAGCACGCCGTCGCGCGCAGCTGCTTGCGGGCGAACATGCTCGACATCACGTCGCGCCAGGTGGCGCGGGCGGCGCTGCTGGCGGGCCGGACTTGTGACGGCAGCCGGCCATGACCGGTGCGATCGGCCAATGCCTGCGCTTCATCGATTCGCCCTTGCCCCACCAGGTACTCCAGCGATTCGGGCAGCATCCACGCCATCAGGGGTATCAACACCATCGGCACGGCACCCAGGCCAATCACGCCACGCCAGCCAAGGCTGGGCAACAGCCACATCGCAATGAGTGCGGCGCAAAGGATGCCCACGGAATACCCCGAGTACATCAGCCCATAGTTGAAGCTGCGGCGGTGCGGCGGCGAGTACTCGATGGTCAAGGCGGCGGCTACGGGAATGACGCCACCAAGGCCGAGCCCGCCGATGAAGCGCAAGACGCCGAAGATGGCCGGCGTCGGCGCATAGGACGCGCCCAGCATGGTCAGCGAGAACAGGGAAACACAGAGCAGCAGCATGCGGCGGCGCCCGATCATCTCGCTCAGCGTGCCGATCAGGAAGGCGCCAAAGAACATGCCGACCAGGGCATAGCTGCTGAGGGCACCGAGTTCCAGCGGCGTCAGGTTCCAGTTGCGGTCGTCGGCGAGTGCGGGCAATACCGCTCCCATGACGCCGACGTCATAGCCTTCAAAGAGAATCGCAAGGAAGCATACGAAAAGTACGGTATAGGTCGCGCGAGAAGCGGGGTGCCAGGGCTGAATGGTGCCAGCTGGGGTCATTGTCTGTCTCCTGATGGGTGGCGGATAGGGAACCGGAGAGGCCGCCAGGGAACCTGTTTCGCGCGATCGTCGCCACGCGTTTGTTGTCGTTCCACATAGTTTAGGCATAAACATATGATTGTGGAAATATTTTTTTGGAGCGACGAAGGAAATCTGGTCGGCGCCTCGACTGGAGGCGCCGAGGCTGCCACTAGAACTTGTGGCGCAGGCCCAGCCCGAAGGTGTTGCCCGGATTCAGGTCGGTCACCTTGTCATAGCGCCAGGCGGCGTAAAGGTCGGTGCGCTTGGAGAACGGGTAGTCGTAGGCCAGCGTGGTGGTGTCGCGGCGGGCCGAGCCCAGCGTCTCGTTGCCGCCCTGCCAGGTACGCACCCACGTTGCCATCAGCGAGCCCGGCCCCAGCGGGGCGCTCGCGCCCACCTGCATGGTGCGGTTGCGTTGCCGGCTCAGCGTGCTGAAGCTGTTGTCCGACCGCGCGTACTGGCCGAACAGCTTGACCACCTTGAAGTCGTAGGACAGGCCCGCCAGGTAGGCCATCTGGTAGCTGGCGCCGCTGGCCGCGAATTCCGGCGCATTGACCCCCACGCGCTGCACCGCCAGCGTGGCGCCAAAGTTGCCGTTGAAGTAGGTGGCATTGCCGCCGTAGTTCTGCTTGCCCTGGTGTCCGGTGCTCTCGCCGGTCGAGTAGATCGCATTGAAGCGCAGCCCGCCGAAACCGGGGCTCTGGTACAGCACCGAGTTGTCCCAGGCGGTGTCACCTGCGACCGAGTTGCCGACCGGCGCGCCCGGCGGCGTGGTGTAGGCATGCAGGAACATCGGCGAGAACACGGCCGAATCCGCCAGCGGGTTGAACAGCAACATCGACACGAACCACGGCGTGGTGTTGCGGCCGAGCTTGATCGCGCCGAAACCTCCGTTCAGGCCAACATAGGCATTGCGCCCGAACATGACGTCGCCGTCGAAGCGGCCGACCTTGCCGTTGTCGGTACGGAAAAAGCTCTCCAGCGTGAACTCGGCGTTCAGGCCGTTGCCGAGCGCTTCCTGCCCGCCAATGCCCCAGTAGGAGGTGGTCAGGCCGGAACTGTCGACGACCGCGGTGCTGTGGGCATCGCCACTGGCACGCACGGAGCCGGCAAAGGCGTCAATCGTGCCATAGAGCTGCACGGTGCTCTGGGCCTGCGCGGCGCCGATGGCGAGGCTGCCGGCGGCCGCCACGGCGGCCAGGATCCTGCGTTGGTGCTTCATTGTCTCCCTTCCTTTCTCATTTCTTGTGGACGTCTGCGGCTCTGTCAGGTGGCCGCGATCGCCAGTACTCGCAACGGACTGCCCGACCCGTTCTGGATCTTCAGCGGTGCCGCCACGATCAGCGTGCCGGTGGGCGGAAGCTGGTCCAGGTTCTTCAGGCATTGCAGGCCGTACTTGTTCGCGCCGTGCATCAGCGTGTGGCACGGGTAGGGCAGCGGCCAGGCGTAGGACTGGCCGGCATCGGTGTTGATGGTTTCAACGCCGAAGCCGTGGACATTGCGTTCATGGATCAGCCACTCGACGGCTTCTTGCGTTGGCCCAGGCGTGTGAGCGCCGTCGTCGCGCAGCCCCAGGAACTCCGCCGGATCCGTCTTCTTGCTCCAGTCGGTGCGCAGCAGCACCCAGGCGCCGGCGGGAATGCGGCTGTGGTCGGCTTCCCAGCGCTGCAGGTGCGCCACCGTCAGCACCCAGTCGGGGTTCTCCGCCACTTCGGCGCTGGCATCGACCACTACCGCGGGGGCGATGAAGTTGGCCGGGTCGATGGTGTCCACGGTGTTGTTGGCGTGGTCCTTGCCCGAGATCCAGTGCACCGGCGCGTCGAAATGCGTGCCGGTATGCTCGCCGCAGGAGAAGTTGTTCCAGTACCAGCCCGGTCCCTTGTCGTCATATTGGCTGATGCGTTCCATCTTGAACGCCCACACCTGCCCGAACTCGGGGGGTAGCACCAGCGCGGGGAAGTCCGGCGACAGGGTCTGCGTCAGGTCGATGATCCTTGCCTTGCCGCCGGAAAGGTCCGCGGCAAGCTGTTGCACGGTGTTGCTCATGGGGTTTCCTTGTTGTGTACGCCGTATCAGGCCGAAGCGTGCGCCAGCCGCGTGTACCGTCCCTGCCAGTAGAGCAGTGGCGCCGGGGCCTGTTCGGCCACATGGACCGCCCGCACGCGCCCGATGATCAGGATGTGCCCGTGGCGCTCCAGCAGTTCCTCGGCCTCGCAATCCATTGCCACCACGGCATCGGCCAGCACGGGGGCGCCGTCTGGGGTCAGCTGGGTCCAGGCGTCGCTGCCGTAGCGCGCGGTGCCGGCCTCGCCGCCAAAGCCGGTGAAGCGCTGCGCGATCGCCTGCTGCTCCACGCGCAGCAGGTTCACGCCGAAGCGCCGCGTGCTCTGCAGCAGCCCGGCCGAAGAACTCCTCGCCTTCATCGACGCCACCACCATCGGCGGCTCGGCCGAGAACGACGACACCGAGGTTGCGGTGAAGCCGCTGCGCTCTTCGCCTTCGGCCACCGTCACCACGGTCACCGCGCCGGCGAAGCCGCGCATTGCCTGCTTGAACTGTTGCTGCAGCGCCGCCAGCCGGTCGTGCTTACTGGCCGCCATTTTTCGACCCTCCGGGCTGGCGCAGGCCGCGTGCCTCCAGGATCGGCAGCACCGTGTCGCGGAAGTACGGGAACTCCTTCACGTAGTCGACGAACGACAGCGTGGTGCCCTTGAAGCCGGCTTCGGCCAGCGCGCAGATGCCATCGGCCACTTGCTCGGGCGTGCCCACCAGCGGGAAGCCGCCGTGGCCCGCCGCCATGCGGTCGCGGATCAGCGCCAGCAGGTCGTGCGGGAACGACTGCGCGTTGGCGAACTGCAGCGCCACCAGGTTGTCCACCGCAGCCCAGTCGGCGTTGTCCTGCGCAAAGTGGCGCAGGTAGTCGCGCGCTTCCTGCTCGGTCGGGCGGCACACCACGTGCGAGAAGGTCAGCACTTGCACCGGCTTGTCCGCCGCACGGGCCTTGGCTTTCAGCTCGGCCACTTCCACTTTGGAACGCGCCAGGTCGATCGCCGGCGTGAACAGGAAGTTGGCGTTCTGGATGGCGAAGTCGCGGCCTTCGCCGGAGCCGGCGGCGTTCAGGATCGGCGGGCGCTCGCCGTGCCACGGCTTGGGCAGGCCGTAGATGCCCTTCAGGTGGAAGTTCTCGCCGTCATAGTTGAAGGCGCCGTCGCGCTCCCAGATCTGCTTGATGACGTCGAACCACTCCTGCGCATAGCTGTAGCGCTTGTCGTGGCCGGCGGCCAGCGGCAGGCCCAGGGCTTCGTACTCGGGGCGGTTCCAGCCCGCCACGATGTTCAGGCCCGCGCGGCCCTGGCCGATCTGGTCCAGCGTCGCGATCTGCTTGGCCACCACCGCCGGGTGGTTGGCCGCGGTGTGGATGGTGGCGAATACGGTCAGGTTCTTGGTCTGCGCCAGCAACCCGGCCGCCCACGTGATCGTTTCCAGCACCGAGCCGTGGAAGTCGGTCTCGCCGCCGTAGCCGATCCAGCGCGCGATCGGCAGCATGAAGTCGATGCCGGCATCGTCCAGCATCCGGGCCAGCTTCGCGTTGTTTTCCCACGAGTTGTCCCAGCGCTCGCCGATCTTGGTCACCGACATGCCACCCGAGCAATTGGTCGCAAACGTGCCCAGTACAAAGTCCTTCGTGTTCAGAATTTTTCTCATGCGTATCTCCCGGCCAAGTAGAATCCCTAGCATGCGCCGCACGCGGATAATGCGGCGCCCGTACTGCCCTGAAAAACCCACGCACGCAACGTGCGTCGAGCTGACAATGCCCAAGACCTCGAGTAACTCCACGCCATCCGCGAAAATCGACCGTACTGCCGAACAACATCGCTGGCACCTGGCGACGGATGATTTCAGCGTCGAGATCACCGACCTCGAATACGCCGTCATGCGGGTTTATCAGTCGTTCCTGCGGTGGCAGTCCGAATGCCTGGCGGCCGTGACCGGGATTACGCTGAGCGGGCAGGAAAATACCCTGCTGCACATCATCCGGATGCACGAGCGGCCCAAGACCATCAAGGACCTGCTGCACATGACCAATCGCCAGGACGTGCCCAACATGCAATATGAGTTGCGCAAGCTGCTCAAGGCCGAACTGGTCGACAAATACGGCAGCGCACGCACGGGCATTTACTACTTCGCCACTGACGAAGGCATAAGGGTGTGCGACGAATTTGCCCGCTTGCGGCGCGAGACACTGCTCGAGACCGCGCAAGGCGAATTCGGCCCTAAGTCCGGCGCGCTGAGGGCGGCCGGGCAGCTGGAACAACTGGAGAAGGTCTACGAGATCGCTACGCGTGAAATCGCGACCTATCACCGCCGTCGCTAGAAGGCGTGGTTTTGGAAACTCATCGGGGGGCGCTGTCTCCTGGTGGCGCGTGACGTATCGCGCGCATCAAATAAATAATCAAATAAAAGATTTATTTGATGCAAATGTAGCGCACTCCCGCAGGCTTCGCCAAGGCATTTTGAGTTAGGGGAAACACCAAGAGGGATGGCCCTGATGGTTCGCCGTCGTGGGGCTGTCTGGCCCGACGATTAGCCGAAGGCAGGAACTACCTCTTGAGGAAAGCTGCTGGAAGGGGTCTTGTCGCGATAATTTCGCGACCGGTGGGTGCTGGAGCTGGCGGCGCTCGTTGCCCGATAGGGTTGGGGGTGTGCGGGAGTGGCGGCATGCCCGCTGGCGTGCCGCCTGGGTGTCCGTTTTGCGCTTAGTCCACCTGCGCGCCCGATGCCTTCACGATGCGGGCCCACTTGTCCATGTCGGACGCCAGCATCTTGCTGAACTGCTGCGGCGTGCCCGTCATCACTTCGGCGCCCTGTGCCGCCAGCTTGTCGCGCAGGGTCTTGTCCGCCAGGATCTCCTGCATGGCCTGGCCGAGCTTTTGGGTCACGTCCTTCGGCGTATTCTTGACCGCGAACAGGCCGACCCAGAGGTCGCCGCTATACCCGGGCACGGTTTCGTTGATCGCGGGAATGTCCGGCGCGAACGGCGAGCGCTTGGCGGAGCTGACGCCGAGCGCGCGCACCTTGCCCGCCTTGATATGGGCCAGCACCGACGGCAGGCTGGCGAAGGCCAGCGGCACCTGGTTGCCCAGCACATCGTTCAGCGCCGGCGCGACGCCCTTGTAGGGCACGTGTTCGAGCTTGATGCCGGCCATGCTGTTGAGCATCTCGCCCAGCAGGTGGTTCAGCGTGCCATTGCCGGCGGAGGCATAGCGGTAGTAGTCCGGCCTGGCCTTGGCCATCGCGATCAATTCGGGCAGCGACTTGGCGGGGAAGGCGGGATTGGCCACCAGCACGTTCGGCACGCTTGCCACCGGGGCGATCGGCTCGAAATCCTTGACCGGGTCGAACGGGATGCTGCGGTACAGCGACGGGTTGATGGCCTGCGTGCTGCTGATGGTCATCAGCAGCGTGTAGCCGTCCGGCGTGGCGCGGGCCGCTGCCTGGGTGCCGATATTGCCGCCGGCGCCCGGGCGGTTTTCCACCACCACTTGCTGGCCGAGCCGTTGCGACAGGGTCGCGGCGACCAGGCGCGCGACGATGTCATTGGTGCCGCCCGGCGCCTGCGGCACGATCATCTGGATGGGCTTGGACGGATAGGGGGCGGCGGCGAGGGCCCTGGCGCTGAACAGCGGCAGGCATGCGGCCAGGGCAGCGGCGGCTGCCAGGGCGCGGCGGGTGCGTTGCATGGTGTCTCCTGGAATTGCGGGGCCGTGAATGCCGGCCCAGGCTGGTGGCAACTCTAGCCGACTGCCGCGCCGGCGTGAAATTCAATCGCCGACTACGGGCATAAGTTTTATTGATCGGCCGCAGGCGGCGGAATGAGCGGCTTGAGCGACCCGCCTGCCGCAATGCGCTCGGCCACCAGTTCACGCAGCACCTCCGCCACGGCCTCGGCCGCGCTGGTGCGCGGCAGCGCGCGTGGCCAGCACAGCGACAGCGTGCGGCGCAGTTCCGGCACGATCAGGTGCCGCGGCACTTCGCTGTCCGCGTCGGACAGCGACGACGCGGGCAGGATGGTGCACGCCAGGCCCTCGCGCGCGGTCGCCAGCAGGAAGGGCAGCGAATCCAGGTCGGCCACCACGTTCAGCGACACGCCGGCCTGCGCGAAGGCAAGCTCGACCACTTCGCGCAGGCCCTGCGAGCCGCTTGGCAGCACGAGTGGCAGCTCGCCCAGTGCCTTGATCGCGACCGTGGCGCCTTCCGCACCGGCCTGCACCCGGGACTTCGCTCGCGCCGTTGCGCGCCCGCGCATCACGGGAGGCGTCCCGACCAGGTATAGCGATTCGCTCGCCAGCCGCTCCAGTTCCACCGCGCGCGACGGCACATCGCGGAACAGGATGGCGAAGTCCAGCCGGTTGTGGTCCAGCAGCTCCGAGATATAACCGCTCATGCTCTCGAACAGCTGCAGCCGGATTTGCGGATAGCGGGCGCGCACCGCGCGGATCAGCGGCATGCCGAATGCCGCTGCCGCCGTGGTGGGCAGGCCGATGGCAACCATGCCGGTAACATCCGTGCCGGCCACCCGGGCCTCGGCGCCTGCGATCTCCACCTGCCGCAGGATATTGCGGGCGTGGCGATAGAGCGTGCGGCCGGCTTCCGTGGGTTTGACACCTTTGGCGCCGCGGTGGACCAGCGGCACGCCCAGCTCTTTTTCCAGTGCCGCCAGCTGCTGGCTGAGTGCGGGCTGCGCCACGCAGACCACTTCGGCTGCCCGCGTCAGGCTGCCCTGGTCGACGATGGCGATGAAATAGCGCATGGCGCGCAGGTCCATGGCAGGCTCCGGGAGAATTCCAAGGTATTCATTCTACTTATGATCCCCTCGGCAATCGGTATTTCCCAGGTGCGGCCCGGTCCGGTAGATTGCCGTCAGGACATTGCGCAAAACCGGATACCACCATGCCCCATCCCCTCGAAGGCATCACCGTCGTTTCCCTGGAGCAGGCGATCGCGGCCCCGTTCTGCACCCGCCAGCTGGCGGATCTGGGCGCGCGCATCATCAAGATCGAGCGGCCTGGCAGCGGCGACTTTGCCCGCGCCTACGACACGCGCGTGCGCGGCTTGTCTTCGCACTTCGTCTGGACCAACCGCTCCAAGGAGAGCCTGACGCTCGACGTCAAGCACGCCGGGGCCGCCCCCGTGCTGGCCGGACTGCTCGAACGCGCGGACGTGCTGGTGCAGAACCTCGCGCCCGGCGCGGCCGCGCGCCTGGGCCTGGACTTCGATAGCCTGAGCGAAAAGTACCCGCGCCTGATCGTGTGCGATATCTCGGGCTATGGCAGCGACGGCCCGTACCGCGACAAGAAAGCCTACGACCTGCTGGTCCAGAGCGAGTCCGGCTTTGTCTCCGTGACCGGCACGCCGGACGACGGCGTCAAGGCAGGTGCCTCGGTGGCCGATATTGCGGCCGGCATGTACGCCTATACCAATATCCTGGCCGCGCTGCTGGAACGCGGCAAGACCGGGCGCGGCAAGCGCATCGATATCTCGATGCTGGAATCGATGGTGGAGTGGATGGGCTTCCCGCTCTACTACGCCTTCGATGGCGCCGAGCCGCCGCCGCGCGCGGGCGCGGCACATGCCACCATCTATCCCTATGGCCCGTTTCCGACCGGCGATGGCAAGACCGTGATGCTGGGACTGCAGAACGAGCGCGAGTGGGTCGTGTTCTGCCAGGCAGTGCTGGGCGAACCCGATCTCGCCACGCATCCCGACTTTGCCAGCAACAGCCTGCGCAATCAGAACCGCGCGGCGCTGCGCGCGCGCATCGTCGACAGCTTCTCGGGCCTGACCGCCACCGAAGTGGTCGACCGGCTGGAGGCCGCCAGGATTGCCAATGCGCGGGTCAATACCATCGCTGACGTTTGGGACCACCCCCAGCTGGCGGCGCGCCAGCGCTGGCGCCAGGTCGACACGCCGGTGGGCCCGGTGCCGGCGTTGCTGCCGCCGGGCATGACCGAGGCACGCATGGACCCGATTCCGGCGCTCGGCGCGAGCACCGATGCCATCCTGGCCGAACTGGGCCAGACCGCGGCGCAGATTGCCGCGTTGCGCTCGGCCGGCGCGGTCTGAAAGGAGCAGCCATGCCGATCGCCAATCCTCGCAGCTACCTGTTTGTCCCGGCCTCGCGTCCGGAGCGCATCGCCAAGGCGATCGGCTCCGGCGCCGATGCCGTCATTGTCGATTTCGAGGATGCGGTCGCGCCCGCCGACAAGGGGCAGGCCCGCGACGGGCTTGGCGCCCCATGGGCGGCGCTGGGCCAGCGGGCAGCGGCAGCCGGCGTCGCCATGCTGGTGCGCATCAACGGCGCCGATACCGCGTACTACGAAGACGACCTCGCCTGGTGCCGCGCACAGGGTGTCGCGGAAATCGTGCTGCCGAAGGCCGATCCGGCCGGCGTCCATGCGCTTGCTGCGGCATTGCCCGGTGTGCGCTGTTTCCCGCTGGTCGAGAACGCCGCCGGCTTCGCCGGCTTGCGCGATCTGGCCCGTGCCGGCGGCGTGGTCCGGCTGCTGTTCGGCAGCATCGACCTGATGTTCGATCTCGACGTGCAGGACGACGGCGAAGCGTTGCACTACTTTCGCAGCCGGCTGGTGCTTCATTCCCGCGCGGCCGGTTTGCCCGCGCCCGTGGATGGCGTTTGCACCGCAATCGGCGATGACGCTGCACTTGCCGCGGAAACGCGCCGCGCCCGGGCCTTCGGCTTTGGCGCCAAGCTGCTGATCCATCCGGGCCAGGTCCGCGGCGTGCATGACGGCCTGGCGCCGTCGGCCGATGAACGGCACTGGGCCGGGCGCGTACTGGCCGCGGCCGCCGCTGCCGACGGCGCCGCGGTGGCGGTGGACGGCAAGATGGTGGACCGTCCGGTGCTGGAGCGCGCGCGCCGGATCTTGTCCGGAGCGTAGTCCACCACAGTCAGTCCAGCCGCTTGCCCGCCGTCTCCGGCACCATCGCCAGCCCGACCAGCGAAATCAGCCCGCAGCCGATCACATACAGCGCCGGCGCGCCGGCATTGCCGGTCAGTTCGATCAGCCAGGTGGCGATCAGCTGCGCGAAGCCGCCGAACACCAGCACGCCGATGCAATAGACCACCGACAACCCGCTCGCGCGGATGCGGCGCGGGAACAACTCAGTGATCAGCACCACGGACGGCACCACGTTCAGCACCAGCGGCAGGGCCAGCATCGCGACCACGGCCAGCAGCGTGCCGAGCGACGGCCGTGCGTTGAGCAGCAGGAAGGCGGGGTAGACCAGCACCAGCATCGCCACGCGCGACCACAGGATGGCGGGCTTGCGGCCGATGCGGTCGGACAGCCTGCCGGCATACGCAGACAGGGCCACCTGCACCAGTGCGGCGACGCAGCCGGCGGCCATGCTGAGCCCGAGCGGGATCTTCAGTACCGTCACCGCGTAGCTGGTCATGTAGTGCAGCACGATATAGGTGGCGGAGGTGCCGCCGATCGTCACCAGCACGCCGGCCACCACCACGCGGCCGTGCCCACGGAAGATTTCAGCCAGGCCGGCGCGTTCATGGCCCCGAGCGCAGGCGGCCGGCACTTCGGCGGTTTCTTCCAGGTGGCGGCGGATATAGAGACCGAGCGGGATCACCAGGATGCCGATGGCGAACGGCACGCGCCAGCCCCAGCTTTGCAGGGCATCAGGCGAGAGGCCGTTGGTCAGCGACAGTCCGACTACCGCCCCCAGCAGCACGCTCACGCCCTGGCTGAACAACTGCCAGCTGCCGTAGTAGCCGCGGGAATGGTCGTCGGCGTACTCCATCAGCAGCGCCGTGGAGGCCCCGACCTCGCCGCCCAGCGCAAAGCCCTGCAGCAGCCGCGCCAGCACGATCAGCAGCGGCGCGGCCAGGCCGGCCTGCGCATAGGTGGGCGTGACCACGAACAGCAGCGAGCCCAGCCCCATCAGCCACAGCGTCAGCGCCATGGCCGGCTTGCGCCCCACGCGGTCGGCGTAGAGTCCGATCAGCAGGCCGCCGAGCGGGCGCGCGACAAAGCCCACGCCAAACGTGGCCAGCGACAGCATCAGCTGGCCGAAGCTGCCGCTCACGGGAAAGAACAGCTGGCCGATCAGTACCGCGAAGAAGCTGTAGACGGTGAAATCGTAGAACTCCAGGCCGTTGCCAATGGTGATGGCTGCGATCACGCGACGGCGCGGTGCGGCGCGGCTGGCCGGGGGCACGGCATAAGCGCCGTCCAGCGGCTGCGCGGGCAGGGAAGTGGGCATTCGGTGTCTCCGTGGGGGGGGTGGCGCCGGCCTCGGGGCCGGTCATTGTCGATGGGAGCGTGGCTCAGCGCAGGTAGCGCTCGACCAGCTTGACCCAGTAGGTGGCCGCAAGCGGCAGGCAGGCGTCGTTGAAGTCGTAGCCGGGGTTGTGCACCATGCAGCCGCCCTCGCCATCGCCGTTGCCGACGATCAGGTAGCAGCCCGGGCACTCTTCCAGCATGAAAGAGAAGTCCTCGCTGCCGGTCAGCGGCACCATGCTGTCGATCAGGCCGTCCTCGCCCAGCCATTCACGGGCGACCTCGCGCGCCATCCCGGTGGTGGCCGGGTCGTTGACCAGCACCGGGTAGCGGCGGTCGTAGTGCACCTCGGCGCTGGCGCCGAAGCTTTCGGCCTGGGCATGCGCCAGCGCGGTGATGCGTGCCTGCAGCAGGTCGCGCACCTCGGCCTTGAGCGCGCGCACCGACAGGCGCAGCTCGGCGCTCTCGGGGATCACGTTGGCCGCCTTGCCGGCTTCGATCGCGCCGACGGTCACGATGGCCATGTCGAGCGGGTTCACGTTGCGCGCCACCACCGACTGCAGCGCCATCACCATCGACGCGCAGGCCACCACCGGATCGACCGCCCGGTGCGGCACCGCACCGTGGCCACCGCGGCCGGTGACGCGGATCGTGACGGTATCGGACGAGGCCATGAACGGCCCGCCCAGGAAGCCGAACTTGCCGGTCGGGTGGCCGGGCATGTTGTGCAGCGCGAACACCGCATCGCAGGGAAACAGGCGGAACAGGCCGTCCCGGATCATCTCGCGCGCGCCGCCCATGCCTTCCTCGGCCGGCTGGAAGATGACGTGCAGCGTGCCGCGGAAAGGCTTGTGCTCGGCCAGGTAGCGGGCCGCGGCCAGCAGCGTGGCGGTGTGGCCGTCATGGCCGCACGCATGCATCTTGCCGTCGATCTTGCTGGCATACGGCAGGCCCGTGGCTTCGCGGATCGGCAGCGCATCCATGTCGGCGCGCAGGCCGATGGCGCGGCCTTCGCTGTGACGCAGCGTGCCCACCACGCCGGTGCCGCCCAGGCCGCGATGCACGGCATAGCCCCAGGCCTGCAGGCATTCCGCCACCAGGTCGCTGGTGGCGAATTCCTCGAAGCCGAGCTCGGGATGGGCGTGGATACGGTGACGCAGGTCCACCATCTCGGCTTCGATGGCGCGGATGCCGGGCAGGACGGGATCTGGATGCATGGGGTCTCCGGAGGCTTGGTCGGGGGATTGCGTGGGGCGATCTTATGCAGGGCCCGTGCGTGCCGATAGCCGCAATACTGTTATCCTGACATCTCCACCAGATCCAGGCGCTGGTAGCCGTTGCCGATGCCGGCAGCATCCGCGCCGCCGCCCGACTGGTCGGGCTGTCGCAGGCGGCGGTCACCAAGGCGCTGCGCGAGCTGGAAAGCGAGGCGCGGCTGCCCTTGCTGTCGCGTACCGCCAGCGGCGTGGCGCTGACCGACGCGGGGCAGCGCATGCTGGGCCACGCCCGGCTGGTGGTCGGGCAGCTCGCCCGCGCCGGTGAAGAACTGGCCACGCTGCGCGGCGAGGGGGTGGGGCGGCTGAGCATCAGCGTCACGCCCTGGGTGATGCTGACTTTCCTGCCGCGTGTGCTGCTGCGCTTTCGCGAGCGCATGCCGGGCGTGCAGGTGGAGATCTTCGAAGGCCTGACCGCGGTGGCCTTGCCCCGCCTGCGCGAAGGCACGCTGGACTTCGCCGTGGGGCCGTTCACGGCGGCGATGTCCACGCAGGAATTCGAGTGCGAGCCGCTGCTTGCCTACACCTCGTGCGTGATCGCGCGGCGCGGGCATCCGTGCGCGGATGCGCGGTCGCTGCACGGACTGCTGGAGCAGGACTGGGTCGTCAACTACACCGCGGCCAGCTACGAGTCCTTTATGCGCAACCTGTTCTGGCAGCATGAAGCGCGCATCGACCCGGCGCGGCTGCATTGCGCGCACTCCACCGCGCTGCTGCTGGAGCTGATCCGCAATGCCGGCATGATCAGCTATTGCCCGCGGCCGCTGCTGCTGACCGAGTCGATGCGCGGCTGGGTCCAAGCCTTTGCGCTGGCCGAGCAGTTCGAGACCAGCCGGCTCGGCATCATCACGCGCCACAATGCGGTAGGCAGCCCCGCGGCGCAGTGCTTCACCGATTGCCTGCTGCAGGAAATCCGGCGCCGCGCGCGCTCGGCGGCGCAGAAGGACAGCGAGTTGTTCGACGCGCTGGAAGTCTTGTACTGACCGCCCAGGCTCGCGACTGCCCGGAAAAGAAAATCGGCCCCATGCGGGGCCGATGCGTCTGGGTGCGGCCGGATCAGGCAGCTTCTTTCAGTTCCGCCAGCGCGCGCCGGCCCGCGACCAGTTGCTGCGCCACTTCGGCCACGCGGGCACCCAGGTGCTCGGCGGTGCGCAGATCGGCCAGCGGCGGCACCACGTCGGCGCTTTCATCGGCGTTGGACTGAGCGGCGGCGCCCAGGAAGAAGCCGTGGCGGTTCAGCGAGTCTTCGGTCGACTTGGAGTTGTTGTGGCCCGGGGGCAGGCCCAGGTTGACCCAGTGCATGCCGTGCTGCGCCGCGAAGATCGCGATCTGCTGCAGCGTGGCCAGCTTGTCGCCGGAGCGCGAAGCCGCGTTGGTGAAGCCGGCTGCGACCTTGTTGGCCCACTTGCCGCCCTTGGCAAAGACATTGCGCGAGGTGGCGTCCATAAAACCCTTGAACTGTGCCGAGGCGCTGCCCATGTAGGTCGGCGCGCCGAAGATGATGGCGTCCACCTGTTCCAGCGTGTCCCAGTGCTGGTCGATGTCCTCGACCGGGATCAGCAGGCTTTCGGTGCCTGCGACATTGCCGGCGCCGCGCGCAACGGCCTGGGCTTGCTTGGCGGTGTGGCCGTAGCCGCTGTGGTAGACGATGGCGACGCGGGTTTGTGCGGTGGTCATGATGGCGGATCCCCTTGATAGTAGCGAAAATCTGAATACCCTTATGCTGCATCGCGTGATGGACTGGTGCGGTTGCGGCGGGTGGTGAAAGCAGTGTAGGGAGCCGTGGGGCGGGCTGCGTGAGCGTCCATGCAATCAGTTGTTGAATTTTTCTGAACAACCAGAATCCGGTGCCGGCTCCATCTCCTCCGCGGGTTTTCCCCGCAGCCAAGCGCGTGGCAATAGTGCTGTGGACACGATAAAGTTGCGACACATTCACCTGTGCCCGGCGCCTCCACATCCGCGCCAGAACCCGCAACCGCTTTCCGATCCCATGAAACCAGGCGGCAGGCAGATTTTGGCGGTCCGGCAGCAGCGCCGTTCCGGTAACCCCGGCATCCCGTTCGCGAACCGCTCCGCGCTGGCGTTCGCCGCGCTGGTCCTGGCCAGCGCCGGCGCGCGTGCCGCCGACCCGCCCGGCACGGCAGTGGCCGCCGCCACCGCCGAAACCCTGCCCGACGTGGTGGTCAGCGCCACCCGCAGCGAACAGCGCCGCTTTGATGCGCCGGCGGCGGTGGACAGCGTGCCGGTCGATCCGCTGCGCAGCGCCACGCCGCTGGTGAACCTGTCCGAGGTGCTGGCCGGCGTGCCGGGCGTGGCGGTGCGCGACCGGCAGAACTACTCGCAGGACCTGCAACTGGCGGTGCGTGGCTTTGGCACGCGCTCCACCTTCGGCGTGCGCGGCGTGCGCCTGTATGTCGACGGCATCCCGGCCACCATGCCGGACGGGCAGGGCCAGGCTTCCACTGCCGACCTTGCCAACGCCAGCCGCGTCGAGGTGCTGCGCGGCCCGTTTGCACAGATGTATGGCAATGCGTCGGGCGGCGTGGTGCAGGTGTTCACGCCCGATCCGCCCAGGGATGGCTTTAGCGGGCGCGCGTCGACCGGCTTCGGCTCGGATGGCCAGTGGCAGGCGGGCATCGCGCTGGCCGGCGGCAACGACCGGCTTGGCGGTTCGCTCGACGCCTGGACCTACCAGACCGACGGCTACCGCGACCACAGCGCGGCGCGCCGCTACCAGCTCAATGCCAAGGTAGTGGCGCAGCCGGCGAGCGGCACGCGCGTGACCGGCCAGTTCAACTATTTCAACCAGCCGCTGGCGCAGGACCCGCTGGGGCTCACGCGCGCGCAGGCCGATGCCAACCCGCGCCAGGCGGTGCCCGCAGCGACCCAGTTCGATACCGGCAAGAATGTCGAGCAGGCCCAGGCCGGCGTGGTGGTGGACCACCAGCTGACCGGGACCGACAGCCTGTCGGCACGCCTGTACGGCGGCACGCGCAACCTGTACCAGCGGCTGGGCTTCAGCGGTGCCGCGCCGAATTCGGCCGGCGGCATCGTCGACCTGGACCGCACCTACGGCGGCGCCGCGCTGTCATGGAGCCGGCGCACCACCACCGCCGCCGGCCTGCCGCTGCTGTGGAGCGCCGGGCTCGAAGCCAACGGCATGCGCGATGGCCGCAACGGCTACGTCAACCAGAACGGCACGCAAGGCGCGCTGCGCCGCGACGAGACCAATACCGCGACCGACCTCGGCGCCTTTGCACAGTTCGACTGGACCTTCCACCCGTCCTGGCAACTGGTGGGCGGCGTGCGCGCCAGCCGGGTGCGGCTTGGCATTGATGACCACTTCATCAATGCGGCCAGCCCCGATGACAGTGGCAACGCAACCTACAGCAACCTCAGCCCCGTGCTTGGCGTGGTGTGGCACGCGCTCGACTCACTCAACCTCTACGCCAACCTCGGCCGCGGCTTCGAGACGCCGACGCTGACCGAAGTCGCCTACGGCCCCGGCGGCGTCGGCAGCAACCTGGGGCTGCAGGCCTCCACCAGCCGCCAGGGCGAGATCGGCATCAAGTGGCAGGCGGCGGGGCAGCGGCTGGAGGCGGCGCTGTTCGATGCCGACAGCCACGACGAGGTGGTGCCCCAATCGAACAATGCCGGGCGCACCGTCTACCAGAATGTCAGCGGCGTGCACCGGCGCGGCTTCGAACTGGGCTGGCGCGGTGGCTTTCTCGGTGAGGTGGGCACGCCAGGCAAGGGCGGCGGCAGCCGTATCGAGGCAGGACTGGCCTATACCTGGCTCGATGCTTACTTCGGCGACAGCTTCGTCAACGCGCAGGGCCAGACCGTGGCGGCCGGCAAGCGCCTGCCCGGCACCGCGCGCCACAGCCTGGGCGCGGACCTGTCATGGCGGCCGGCAGCGCCGCTGACGCTGGGGGCCGAGCTGCGCGTGGACAGCCGCGTCTACGCCGACGACCTCAACACGCAGGCCGCGCCAGGCTATGCGGTGTTCAACCTGCGCGCCGGCTATGAGTTCCGCATCGGCCCGACCCGGCTCTACGTCTTCGGCCGCATCGACAACCTCACCGACCGGCGCTATATCGGCTCTGTGATCGTCAACGAGGCCAACGGGCGGTATTTCGAACCCGCGCCCGGGCGGCGCTTCTTCCTGGGGCTGCGCGCTGCCCTGTGAGATGCGCCGGGTGGCGGTCAACCTGCGGATCAGGACACTATGCCGTCAGGCTGGCAAAGCTGTCCTGTATCCCTCAGAGCGGGCTAATGCCACTGGTTCCGGCACACCGTTGGTGTGCTCCCTCTCCCGCCCGCGCTCTCACCACCATCGACAACTCGTTCGCCAGCGACGCCCAGTACGACGCGGGCGCGCTGGCGGCACGCACTGACCACCGCGTAACTCCCATTGCAAGAGATCGTCAGGGGATCGCGGGAGACTCGCGCGCGCCGGCATGTCCGCTCATACCAGCCAACGAAAATCCCGCCTGAAAACTCAGATTTTTTTAATTCTGATTTAAATGGATTGCATGCATTTTTAGGAAACGTCCGATATCCGGCTGGACTCCACTTCCATATGAAAGGCGTATTGATGCGCATCAAGTGCGGGCGCAGCGATCGCCCCGCAAAATAGCTAGCCATTGGCTGCCTGTGGCAGTCACCAATCCATTCTCACGGAGCGTGTTTGCATGGGCAGCCGATCGCTTTCCTCTCGCACCGTCACCGTCAAGGGCAATGGCCTGCCTCAATTGATGGGCCAGCCCGCGTTGGTGTTCTCCAAGCTGTCTAATATTCAAGCCCGCGAAGAAATGAAACTACTATTTTCGTTTGTATTTTTTTTTCGCTCTCATAAATCCTTCGAATGGAGCATGCATGACTGATGCTGGTAACGTACCGCCGGTTTCTGGCGGATCGACATATTTTCTCTCCGAAGAGCAGATCGCAACTCTTTCTGCGCAGGCAAGTGCAGGCGATTCGGCTTCAGCGTTTAGGCTTTATAAATTTTATACCTTCTCAAATTTCGATTCGAAAAAGGCAAATAGTTGGCTGGAAATTGCAGCAAGAAATGGAAATTCCGTTGCTCAGTACAATCTCGCAAAGATTTTGCAGCAGGAGAATAAATATGCCGAGGCCCTGTGCTGGGCTCACGCAGCAGATTCGAATGGGGAGTCCGGTGCCAGTCCACTTGCGGACGAACTTGAACGGCAAATAAAAGCAACTAATAGTAATGGCAGATGATTCAGGCAGAACCTTTCTGGGAGTGTGCCGGATGACAGATTTTTGCGGAGTGCGCTGACTTTGTCAGGGAGAAAGATGCTAGATGGAATCACTTGTGTAGGTGACATGACCGACCACGGCGGCGTGGTGCTGGAGGGCTTCGCCGGCACCGACCTGAATGGCAGGCAGATTGCCGGGCGCGGCCACATGGTCTCGTGCCCGACGTGCCAAGGGTGTGTTTCCGATCATCGAGGGCAACGCTGCGTATACCATCAGCGGGGTGCCGGTGGCACAGCACGGCATGAAGACCGCCTGCGGGTCGACCCTCATTGCTGGCAATCCGCAGGCCAGGATAACGCGATAGCGCGACAGTACCAGACGCACCTGTTCTACATGCCCTTGCCAGACGGCCAAGTTCCGCTTTAGCCCGTCGATGGCGGGCGGGTGACCGCCGTGCTGTCCCCGCGCATCTGGTTCCTGGGCGTCCCCGTTCTGTTGGGGCTGTTCCTGGCACGCCCAGCCCAATATTGAGCCTGGTCGCGGTGCTTGCCGTACCTCATTTACCGCAGGCATGACGCTACGACCCGACGGCGCCGGAGAACAAAGGCTACTACACGTTCACTTCCGAGGCACGGCTTACCAATGTGTTGTTCTACGTTGGCTTGGTCGCGTTCCTGGCAGTCATGACTCAATGATTTACATGGGGTGATCGATAGCGCCCGTGTTGCTGGGGGCGGGCTGGGGCAAAGATGGCACAAGCCCGTTACTGTTACGGTCACTGCGGCATTGGCGCGCAAGCCACCGAGGTAAAATCGCCCCGGCCGCACAATCCGGCGAGACGCCGGTTGCCCTGCGATCTTGTAGACAGACTCCAGCAATTCCCAGTCAACCGCGCCAGCTAGAGGCATTGGTTTGCGAGGGGAAGCAAACCGCCAGCAGGCCAGTTTTCTCAGCGATCAGAGGACACTAGCTCCTGACCAGCAGCACCGGGCAGTGCGCGTGCGCAAGCACCCGCCTGGCCACCGAGCCGATGATGGCATCCAGGAATCCGCCGCGGCCGTGCGAACCCATCACGATCAGGCTGGCGCCGATACTGCTCGCATACTCGACGATGCGGGCCGGTGCGAAGCCGACGAAGCCATGGCACTCGCAAGCGATACCGGCCTCGCCCAGGATGCTGGCCACGGACTGCATCGCCTTCTCGTTCTGTTCGCGATGCCAGGCATCCAGGGTGGACCGGTCGATGAAGGTCTTGATGTCGCCAGCCACATCCGGTTCGCAGTGCACCACGTGTACCACGAAGTCGCGGCTGAACAGGGGATTCTGTACCAGGTAGCGGGCGGCCGCGTCGCTATAGGCCGACCCGTCGGTCGCAAGCAGGATCTTGTTCATGGAATCGCTCCTTATGTGCGCCGGTTCCCCGCCCTGCGCTCACGCGGGGCGCAGTGGCCGCCCAGTTCGTCCCCGGCGTGCGCAAGCGTGCGCCTGGCCCTGGCCCGGCTGACCAGGACGGACACGAACAACGTCATGGCGACGGCGCCGAGAGACCAGTGCACCGGCACATGGAACCACGGCTCGGCCAGCATCTTGGCGCCGATAAAGGCCAGCACGATGGCCAGGCCGTACTTCAGGTAATGGAAATGCTGCGCCAGGTTGGCCAGCAGGAAATACAGCGCCCGCAGCCCCATGATGGCGAAGATGTTCGAGGTGAAGACAATGAAGGGATCGGTGGTGACAGCGAAGATGGCCGGAATGCTGTCGACGGCAAACACCAGGTCGGTCGCCTCGACCAGCAGCACCACCAGGAACATCGGCGTCGCATGGCGCAAGCCGTCGATGCGCACGAAGAAGTGCTCGCCGCGATAGTCCGCGGTGATCCGCATATGCGCGCACAGGAAGCGAACGATGGGATTGCGCGAGAGATCGGGGGTACGCCTGGAAACGAACAGCATCTTGATGCCGGTGAACAGCAGGAACACGCCGAACACATAAAGGATCCACGAGAATTCGCTGATCAGCCAAACGCCGAGCAGGATCATGACGGCGCGCATCACGATCGCGCCGACCACGCCGAACAGCAGCACCCTGCGCTGCAACTCCGGCGGCACCGCAAAGTAGCCGAAGATCATCGCGAACACGAACATATTGTCGACCGACAGCGACAGCTCGATCAGGTAGCCGGTATAGAACTCCAGCACCTTGCGGTCTGCGGCCTCGCGTCCGGCGCTCCCGGCCAGCAGCCACCACAGCGCGATGCCGAAGAGCACGGCCAGCGTCGACCAGGCCAGGGTCCAGCCCAGCGCCTCGCGCGTCGAAACGCGGTGCGCGTGCCGGCCGCCAAGGACGAACACGTCGACCACCAGCGTTCCCAGCACCAGGACCAGGAAGCCGGCCCACATCGGCGCGGTGGCAAAGGTATCCATGCCGCTAGTGTCCTGCTCCGTCGGCAGATGTCATGGCAAGTTCCTCGCGGCGCGGCACACTAGGCCCGCCTCGCATCCCGGTGCGTCGTGCGCCGCGCATCCGGTTCGCCGCAGTAGTGCAGGATCTCGGCGCGGGCAGTGTTGCGCAGGCGCATGGCGGCGGGCCAGTCTGCGCCGTCCGGCCAGAGCGGGCTGCCGATGACCACGCCGATCGGCCCGCGGCGCGGCAGCCACTGGCCGTCGCGCAGCACCGAGCGGGTGCCGCGGATGGCGACCGGCACCACCGGCGCGCCGGCCCGCGCGGCCGCCAGGAAGGCGCCCGAGCGGAATGCCTGCAGCCCCGGCGCGCGGCCGAAGGTGCCTTCGGGGAAGAACAGCGCCGAATGCCCGGCGCGCACCGCGGCCACCACGCGCTCCACGTCCTCGTGCTCGCGCACGTTATCGAAGCGGTCGATGAAGTCGGCGCCGATGCTGGCCAGGTAGGTGCCGGGAATGCGCTGGCCCTGCAGCTCGCGCTTGGCGACCATGCATACCGGCGTGGGCAGCGCCGCCACCAGCACGATTCCGTCCAGGTAGCTGGCATGGTTCGAGACCAGGATGCAGGGCCGGTCGCGCGGCAGGTGCTCAAGCCCTTGCACGAACCAGGGCACCGCGCCCAGCCTGAGAAACAGCCGGGCAACGTGGTGGCTGAGCGTCCAGCCCAGTGCCGGCCGGTGCAGCGCAACCGATGCCAGCCAGGTCGCCGGCGCCAGCGTTGCGAACAGGAGCCAGGCATAGAGGGCGTAGGACAGGCCCGCGGCGGTCTGCCGGCCGCGCCGCAGCTCCGGCCGCAGCGCGCGCCAGCCAAAGCGCGCGATCTGCAGCCAGGGCGCTTCCACGCCGCGGCCGGGGCGCCCGTGCTCGAAGCGCTCGCGGCAGGCGGCGCGCCGGATCTTGCCGCTCGATGTCTTCAGGATGCTGTGCGGCGGCACCAGGGCGATGTGGTCGGGCGGCATGCCCAGCACGTCGAGGGCGGTCTTCAGCGCCTGCCGGTGCAGCGCCCGGCGCGCCTGCACATCCTTCTCTGCGGTCTCCGCCATCACCACGATGCGTTCGGTGCCGCTATCCGGATCGGGGCTGCCGAACACGGCCACGCAGCCCTTGCGTATGCCGGGGATGGCGCCGACCGCCTGCTCCAGTTCGTAGGGATAGATATTGCGGCCGCCGCGCACGATGGTTTCCTTGGCGCGCCCGGTGATATAGACCTCATCGGCCGCCATATAGGCATAGTCGCCGGTGTTCAGCCAGCCGCGGTCGAACAGCTGGCGGGTCTGCACGGGATTGCGGAAATAGCCGCTGGTGGCCGAAGGGCCGCGGAACTGCAGCAGGCCCTCATGCCGCTCGCCCAGTTCGCGTCCGGTGGCGTCGACGATGCGGACTTCGTGGCCGGACAGCGGCCGGCCGCAGGACGGGAATTCCAGGGTCTCGCGCTCGCCAGTGGGCGCGTGTTCGCCCGCGGGCACGGCCACGGCAGTGCGCGTGAATTCGTCGCGGTCGATGCGGTCGGCCGCCAGCCCTCGGCCAAGCGGCGGAAAGGTCAGGCCCAGCGAGGCCTCCGCCAGCCCGTACACCGGCGCGGCAGCCTGCGGGCGCAGGCCGTAGCGGGCAAAGCGCTCCATGAAGGCGCGCATGGTCTGCAGGCTTACCGGCTCCGCGCCATTGAAGACGAAGCGCCAGCTGGACAGGTCGAGCCCGGCCAGGTCGGCATTGGCCAGCTTGCGCAGGCACAGCTCGAAGGCGAAATTGGGCCCGCCCGAGAGCGTGCCGCGGTACTTGTGGATCGCCCAGAGCCAGCGCTCGGGCCGCGCCAGGAAGGCAAGCGGCGACATCACCACCAGCGGGTAGGCGTAGTACAGGCTGCCCAGCCAGGCGCCGATCAGGCCCATGTCGTGATAGAGCGGCAGCCAGCTGACAAAGACGTCTTGCGAGCCGACGGCCAGGGTCTTGCCCATGGCGCGCAGGTTGGCCAGCAGGTTGGCATGGCTGAGCACGACCCCCTTGGGCGAGCCGGTGCTGCCCGAGGTGTATTGCAGCAGGGCGATGTCGTGCGTGCGCAGCATCGGATGGACCGGGGCGCCGCCGCCGTCCGCCAGCTCCTGCGGCGTGAGCACGCTATGCAGCGTTCCCGTGCTGGCCTTGAGCAGGGCCGCCAGCGGCCGCGCCTGTGCCACCGTGATCAGGACCGGCGCCTGCGCGTTGGCCAGGATGCCGGCGTGGCGCTGCAGGTGGTCGCCGATCTGCGCCAGCCGCGCCGGCGGGTAGAGCGGTACCGGAATCCCGCCCGCCAGCAGCACGCCGCAGAAGCTGTAGAAGTAGTCGGGGCTGGTAGGCAGCATGATGGCCACCGCCGTGCCCGCGCTCACGCCGCGGGACACCAGCCCGGCGGCGATGGCCGCGGCGCCGCGGTGCAGTTGAGCAAAGCTGATCTGCGTGTCTGCGCCGTCGCCGTCCTGCAGGATGATGTGGGTGCGCTCCGGGTGGCTGCGCAAGTGCCAGCGCAGCACGTCCGGCAAGGTGGCGGCGCTGTCGGGCGCCTGTGCCGCCGGGGCAGGGCGGGCCTGGCGCAGGTGCGTGCCGCTCGCGCCGGGCGGCAGGTCCTGGGCGGCGAGCAAGGCGCGCAGCAGCGCGCGCGGGGTGTCGGCCTGGGCCAGCACCTGCTCCGGCAGGCTGACGCCGAAGCGGTGTTCAAGGCGGGTCAGCAGCTCGGCGCGCGTCAGGCTGTCGAAGCCCAGGTCGCCTTCGAGCGTGCTGTCCAGCGCGGCCGTCACTTCGGACTCTGCCGGCGGGCGCATGGCCGAAGACATCTCCCGCACGATGCCGAGCAGGGCATCTTCGTAGTTCTGCCTCGGGGGAGAATCCGCTTTCATGCGCGTACGGCCTCTGTCCACGCGACACCGCGGCCGCCGCCGAGTGCTGGCTGGCACGGCGGCCCTTGCCGATGACGCCTGGACTGACACCCTAAAGATAGGCTGCGTGGGGAAATTGTCGAGGCAGGTGCCGAACCGGGCACAGGCGGGCAGGCCCCCGACTGCACGCCGATCCGGCAGCATCGTGCACATGACAATGAAATCCGCGCCCGCGTGCGGGCTGCCTTTCTATGCTGGAAGGTAGAGCGCGGACGCGCATTCCCGAGGATGGCAAAGCCATGAACGATGATGCAGCCCTGGCCGGCCGGATCCTGGAGGTTGCCCTGATGCTGGGCGAGCGCAGCGGCTGGGATGCCCTGCACCTGCATGACGTCGCCGACGACATGGGCATTGGCCTGGACCAGATCCATCGGCATTACCGGCAGAAAGACGACCTGGCCGAGGCCTGGTTCGAACGGGCCGACCTTGCGCTCGTGCGTGCTTCCACGCGTGAAGGCTGGGCCGCCCTGTCCCACCGCGAGCGCCTGGAGCAGGCCATCCTCGCCTGGCTCGAGGCGCTGGCCCCGCACCGGCAGCTCACCGCCCAGATGCTGCGCTACAAGCTGCAGCCGGAGCACGTGCATCTGCAGGTGCAGGGCCTGCAGCATATCAGCCGCACCGTGCAATGGCTGCGGGAATCGGCGCGCCTGCCCGAATCCGGCTGGCGCCGCGAATTGGGCGAGGTCGTGCTGACCGGAATCTTCCTTTCCACCTTTGGCTGTTGGCTGCGCGACCGTTCGCCGGATTCCGGCCGCACGCAGGCGTGGCTCGAACGCCAACTGCGCTGCGCCGAGCGCCTGGCCTGGCGCCGCCCTGTCGACAAGGAAGCCCGGTCCGGATGGACACGATCACCCATGCCTTGATGGGGGCGCAGGCAGCGTTTGCCATCCCCATGGCCGAGGTCCCCGGCCGGCGACTCAGCACGCGCGAACGCCTGCTGCTTGGCGCTGCCGCCGGTGCCTTTCCGGATATCGATTTCCTGGGCTTTTTGGTCCATCCGCTGCGTTTCCTGGCGCAGTGGCACCAGGGGCCGACCCATTCGCTGCTGCTGCTCCCTGCCTGGGGCGCGCTGCTTGCCGGCCTGTTCTGCCTGGCGGCGCGCCGGCGCGAGGCCTGGAGGGAAGCGTTCGCCGTCAGTTGCCTTGGCGTGGCCAGCCACATCGCGCTGGACCTGATCACCGTTTATGGCACCCGCATCTTCTATCCCGGCTCCGAACGGCGCTTCAGCCTTGGTACCAGCTTCCTGATCGATCCGCTGCTGAGCGGCATTGTCGTGTCCGGACTGGTCCTGACACTGTTGCTAGCGCTGCAGTGGCGCGGTCGGGCGGCACTGGCGGGCATGGCGCTGCTGTGCGCCTATGTCGGCGTCCAGGCTGTGCTCAGGCAACGGGCGCTGGAACTGGGCAACGAATCCTTGCGTGCCGCCGGCATCCACGCGCAGCGCGTGGATGCGCTGCCCCAGCCGTTCTCTCCGTTCAACTGGAAACTGATTGCCCGCGCGGAGACGGACTACCGCGTCGCCCACGTCAACCTGGCCGGGCATCCGGCCTGGGTGCCGCAATGGCAGGTGCTGGGCCGCCTGCCGGCCATGGCCAGGGCCTACGAGCCGCCCGGGCGCATGGCCTGGACCCAGCGGCCGCGGCTGCCGGAGGCGCCGGCTGAGCAGGCGCTGGCATGGCAGCTCTGGGTGCGGCCGGACTTTGCCGATTTCAGGCAGTTCGCGGTCTATCCGGCCTTGTCCGCCATCACGTCGATGCGGGCATCACCATCCGTGCCGCCGGGCGCAGCGGTCGCCTGCGTCTGGTTCACCGACCTGCGCTACGACCTGCCCGCGCTGGAAGACACTTTCCGCTATGGCTTTTGCCGCGACAGTGCGCAGGCACCGTGGCGGCTGTACCGGCTTGCCTATTTCAGCCAGGACCAGCGCCAGCGCCTGGACTAGGGCAGCGCGGCGCTTGGCCACGCATCGATTTGCCTGTTCCGCGATAGACCTTTAAGGTGTCGGCTTTGGCCGGCGCATACCGGGATTCCGGGGCCCGGCCGGCCCGGAGCCCGCCACATGACCACACCCCAGCCCGACGACCGCACCCGCCGCATCATGCTGTGGGTGGTGGCGGTCGGCTTCTTCATGCAGACGCTGGACTCGACCATCGTCAACACCGCGCTGCCATCAATGGCGCACAGCCTGGGCGAGAGTCCGCTGCGGATGCAGTCGGTGGTGATTGCCTACTCGTTGACCATGGCGGTGGTCATCCCGGCCTCGGGCTGGCTGGCTGACCGCTTCGGCACCCGCACCATCTTCCAGACCGCCATCGGGCTGTTCGTGGTGGGTTCGCTGCTGTGCGCCTACGCGCCGACGCTGAACTTCCTGATCGGCGCGCGCGTGGTGCAGGGCGTGGGCGGGGCCATGCTGCTGCCGGTGGGGCGGCTCTCGGTGCTGCGCACCTTCCCGCGCGAGCAGTACCTGCAGGCGCTGAGCTTCGTCGCCATCCCCGGCATGATCGGCCCGCTGATCGGGCCGACGCTGGGCGGCTGGCTGACGCAGGTGCTGTCGTGGCACTGGATCTTCCTGATCAACGTGCCGGTCGGGCTGCTGGGCGCACTGGCCACGGTGCGCTATATGCCCAACGCGCGGCTGACCGGCATCGGGCCCTTCGACATCGCCGGCTACCTGCTGCTGGCCATCGCCATGCTGTCGCTGTCGTTCTCGCTCGACGGGCTGGCCGGGCTGGGCTTCCAGCACGCCACCGTGCTGATGCTGCTGATCGCCAGCATGGCCGCGCTGACCGCCTACGGGCTGCACGCCAACCGGCGCAAGCAGCCGCTGTTCCCGCTGCGGCTGTTCCGCATCCACAGCTTCAGCGTGGGGCTGCTGGGCAACCTGTTCGCACGGATCGGCAACGGCTCGATGCCGTTCCTGATCCCGCTGACGCTGCAGATCAGCCTGGGCTATTCGCCGTTCGATGCCGGCCTGATGATGTTGCCCGTCACCGCCGCAGGCATGGCCTCCAAGCGCCTGGCCACGCGCCTGATCCAGCGCCACGGCTACCGCCGCGTGCTGGTGGCCAATACCTTCGTGGTGGGGCTGGTGATGGCCGCCTTTGCGCTGATCACGCCGCAGTTGCCGCTGTGGCTGCTGGTCCCGCTGCTGGCGCTGTTCGGCATGGTCAATTCGATCCAGTTCACGGCCATGAACACGGTCACGCTGAAGGACCTGAGCGGGGCCGGCGCCAGCAGCGGCAACAGCATGTTGTCGATGGTGCAGATGCTGTCGATGAGCCTGGCGGTGACCGCGGCGGGCGCCTTGCTGGCGACCTTCCAGCACCGCTTCGGCGGCGATACCGCGGCGGTGCTGCCGGCGTTTCATGCCACCTTTGTCTGCATGGGGCTGATCACGTGCGCGTCGGCCTGGATCTTCATGCAGCTGGGGGTGCGCGAAGCTGCGCCGGCGATACCGGTGCAGCATGGCGAGAAGGAGGTGTGAACGCCTGCGCCCTCGCGCCTGCGTGACACATGGGCCGCTTTGCGGGGGGCGGCCGCGAACTTACCCGGCACTTCGCGGCTCCTATCCAAATGAGCCGGCAGCGCCCGGTGCAAGGAGGCGCCCATGCAGCCGACAGGCAAGCCCGAGACCGAACCCGCCATTCCTCCGTCGTCAGGTGCCACTGCCGGCGGCAGCACGGTGCCGCGCACGGCCCCGGCCACCCCTGACGGCGCCGGCGCGGTGCCGGGGCCATCGGCGGCGCCCGGCAAGGTCCATGCGGCGGCGCAGCCGGCGCTGGTCACGGACCGGGACTGCCCGCCGCCGCACACGCTGCCCGGCTGCGCCTGCGCCGATATGCTGTCGCCCGCGGCGCGCTACTGCGAGCTGTTCGTCGACGTCCAGCACAGCGGCCTGTTTGCCGACAGCAAGACCTTCCCTGACTGCATTCCCAACTGCGACCCGGACCTGATCGTGGCGCGCTACCGCGAAACGCGCGACACGCCGGGATTCTGTCTGGCTGATTTCGTGCAGGCGCATTTCACCCGCGCCACCGTGCCGGAGAGCCACTACGTGTCAGACCCGGCCAGCACCCTGCGCGAACATATCGATGGCCTGTGGCCGGTGCTGACGCGCGAGCCCGTGGCCCATCCGCCGCTGTCGTCGCTGTTGCCGCTGCCGCACCGCTATGTGGTGCCGGGTGGGCGCTTCGGCGAGCTGTATTACTGGGACTCCTACTTCACCATGGAGGGGCTGGCCGGCAGCGGGCGCGGCGACCTGATGGTGGAGATGGCGCGGAACTTCGCCTACCTGATCGACACCTATGGCCTGGTGCCGAACGGCACGCGCAACTACTACCTGAGCCGCTCGCAGCCGCCGGTGTTTGCGCTGATGGTGGACCTGCTCGAGCGCGAGCAGTTGGCCAGCGCCATCGACTTCCTGCCGCAGCTGCGCCGGGAATACGCCTTCTGGATGGACGGTGCCGACTGCGTGCGGCCGGGCCATGCGCACCGGCGGGTGGTGTGCCTGCCCGACGGCGCGGTGCTGAACCGCTACTGGGACGACCGCCCGTGGCCACGCGAGGAAGCCTTCCTGGAAGACATGGAGACCGCGATGCGCAGCGGCCGGCCGCATCACCTGGTGTTCCGCGACCTGCGCGCCGCGGCGGAATCGGGCTGGGACTTCAGCTCGCGCTGGCTCGATTCGCCATCCACGCCCACCGGCCAGCCCGCGGACCTTGCCACCATCCGGACCACGGCGATGCTGCCGGTCGACCTCAACGCACTGCTCTGGCACCTGGAAACGCGCCTCGCCGCGCTGTGCGAGCAGGCGGGCGATGCCGCGGCAGAGGCTTATCGCGTAGCGGCGCGGCGGCGCGAGGCAGCCATCCTGCAATACATGTGGAACGACCCCGCCGGCGCCTTTGTCGACTACGACTGGTGCCGCGGCGCGCCGCGCTTGTGCCTGACCGCGGCAACGGTGATGCCGCTCTATCTCGGTCTTGCGCTGCCGCCGCAGGCGCAAGCCGTGGCACAGGCGGTGAAGGACCGGCTGCTGGTTGACGGCGGGCTGGCCACCACGGAATGTGCTTCGGGCCAGCAATGGGACCATCCCAATGGCTGGGCGCCGTTGCAATGGCTGGCCGTGCGCGGGCTGGTGCGCTATGGCCACGACGACCTGGCGCGCGAGATCGCGCAGCGCTGGCTGGCGACCGTGGCCAGTCTCTACACCCATGAATGCAAGCTGGTGGAGAAATATCGCATCCGGCATATCGAAGGGGCGGCCCGGGGCGGGGGTGGGGGCGAGTATCCGTTGCAGGATGGCTTTGGCTGGACCAATGCGGTTGCGGGGGCGTTGATGGCTCTCTATGGGGAAGTGCCGGCAACGTGCCGGGGGGATGATGTGGTGACCTGAGGTGGGCACACTGCGGTCGGATCGCGTTGGGGGATTTGGCATTGCTGCTCAATGCGGTCGGTTTTCGCTCTTGACTAGCGTGGGCTGTTTCGCCGGCGTAGCCGGCGAGTCACTTCTTGTCCGAGCGACAAGAAGTAGCCAAGAAACGCGTCGCCTATGCGGCTGGCAATCAATTCCACGGCGTTGGTGGTTCGCACGGTGGTGCTTGCCGTTCGGCGTGGTTGGCCGTTCGACCCTGCTACGCCATGTGAGTCAGGGATAGTGCCTGCGTTAACCCGCTATTGAACGATCCCCATGCAGGGCGTAGGCCGCCTGCTGCCAGCCGCATCGCGGGGACGCCTACGGCTGCTGCGCAGGCTCAAATGCGTTGACGGTCATTGAGGGCTTGCGCGGAGCGCAGCCGAAGGCGTTGATGCAGCCACCATTCAAAACTTCACCGCCACACTCATCCAGTACCGCCGGCCATCCTCTACATGCCCATAGTCGGTGTAGTTCACCTGCTTGTCGAAGAGGTTGTAGATCCCGGCAAACACCGACACGTTCTTGGTAACCGCATAGGTCGCCCCCAGGTCGACAAAGGTGTATGACGGCGCCACCACGGTGCTGGAAGACGGCCCCGTGATCGGCTGGCTTTCCTTGCCGCGGTAGTTGACGCGCGCCCAGGCATTGACCTTCTCGCTCGGCCGCCAGTTCAGCGTGGCCACCAGCAGGTGCATCGGCAACTGGTTCAGCGGCTGACCCTGGTACTGGCCGCTCTTCTGTTCCGACTTGGTATAGGTATAGCTGCCGGTCAGCGACCACGCTTGCGCGATCGGCCAGCGCAGGCTGGCTTCCACCCCGCGCGAGTAGGCGCGGTCCACGTTCATGTAGGTGGTCGGGTTGGCGCCGAACCGGTTGGGTCCGTCGGTGCACTGCGTGGCCGGGCAGGCGACGCGCGTGATCTTGTCCTTGAAGTCGTTGTTGAACAGCGTCACGCCCGCCTGCAGGCCGTTGCCCTTGTCATAGAGCAGGCCCAGTTCCTGCGACAACATCGTCTCGGGCTTCAGGTCCGGGTTGCCGTACATATTGCCGCCGCGGCTGGTCTGGCCCCAGCCGGCCACGGTCTGGCGCAGGTCCGGCGCACGGAAGCCGGTCGAGACCCCGCCCTTGACCGTCCAGCGCTCGGCCGCATGCCACACGCCGTACAAGCGCGGGCTGTAGTGCTGGCCGAAGTTCTGGTCATGGTCCATGCGCACGCCGCCGGTCAGGGCAAAGCTCTGCGCCAGGCGCCACTCGTCCTCGGCAAACAGCGCCCACTGGTAGCGCTCGACCTGGTTCGGGCCGCCGGCGATCTGGTTGCCGGTCTGGTCGTTCAGGCGCTGGTTCAGGTATTCGCCGCCGACCGACAGCATATGGTTGCCCAGCGGCATGGCCCAGCTGGTGCGCAGGTCCAGGTTCTTGATCTTCATCCGGCGGCTGCGGTTGTCGAATTCCTCCTGCTGGATATAGCTGTCGGAGACGCCGAAGCCCCAGCGGCCGGTATGCGACAGCGCGTATTTCTCGCTGCGGTAGTCGGTCTCGGAGGAGGTGGGGCAGCCGCTGCGCGGGCAGGCGGTGCCGGGCGGCAGCGGCGGCACGGTCTTGCCCACGGTCTCGCTGCGCAGCTGGCGCATGCCGGTGGCCTCGAACACGATGTCATGGTTGCGCGTGGGCGTTAGCGCCAGCTTGGCGGTCAGGCTCTCGGCGCGGCGGCCGCGGAAGCCGTAGTCGATATCGTCCTCGATGCGGTGCGTGCTCTGGCCGTACAGCTGCAGGCCCAGCAGGTCGCTCTTGAGCGGGCCGGCCAGGTAGAAGTTGCCCTGGTAGAGATTGCCGGAGTCGCTGTTCTCCTGCAGCGTGGCGTCGCCGCGCAGCTCGCCCGTCCATGTCCTCGGCACCTTGCGCGTGATGATGTTGACCACGCCGCCCATGGCATCGGAGCCGTACAGCGACGACATCGGGCCGCGCACCACCTCGATGCGCTCGATCGCGGACAGCGGTGGCGTCCAGCTGCTTTCCACGCCGGACGAGTCGGAGTTGGTGCGGGTCTCGCGCGAGCTCTGGCGCTTGCCGTCGATCAGGATCTGGGTGTATTTGGCGCCCATGCCGCGCAGGCTGATGTCGGTCCGGTCGCCGCCGCCGCTGACGATCACGCCCGGCACTTCCACCAGCGCATCGTTGATGTCGCGATAGGCCTTGTTCTCCAGGTCTTTGCGCGTGACCACGCTGATCGACGCGGGCGCGTCGCGGATGTCCTGCTCACTGCCGGCCGCCGTCACCACCACGGTGGCGAGGGTAGCTTCCGTCTTCGGCGCCTGCGCCTGGGCCCAGGCTCCCGTCATGCCGGAGGCGGCGCATACTGCCGCCAGCATCCGCATCCATTGACCCTGTTGTACGCCCGCCGGTGCTGCCAATCCTGCCGCCGCCGTTGTTGCCGACCCGATCCCGGCGACCTGCCTGAACTTCATCATTTTCCCCGTCTTCTGTAAATAACAATCATTCTCATATTAAAATTCGAAATGAAGGTGCCTACCAGTCACTTTGGATAGCTTTTGTTTTCTTGACGTTTCTTGACGGAACCGGGGACCGGCGGCCACGTCCACGCCCGCAAGGCTCCCGGCAAGCTGCATGCTGATGTGCTTCCACACGCCGCTCGCGCGCGTGCTGCTGATCGACGACGACCAGGAACTGGCGCAAATGCTGCGCGAGTACCTGGAGCCCGATCACTGCACCGTCACGCTGGCGCACACCCGCCAGCAGGGCGAGACCCTGCTGGCCCGCAACGAGTACGACGTCGCCCTGCTGGACCTGATGCTCCCTGACGGCAACGGCCTGGACCTGCTCCGGCTGCATCGCGCGCGCTCGCAGCGCCCGGTGATCATGTTCACCGCGCACGGCGATGAAACCGACCGCGTGCTGGGGCTGGAACTGGGCGCCGACGACTACCTGAGCAAGCCGTTCAGCCCGCGCGAGCTCAAGGCGCGCATGCATGCGGTGCTGCGCCGTTTCCACGGCGCCGCGCCTGCCGCGCCCGCACAGGCCTCGTGGCTGGAGGCTGGCGCGCTGCGCCTGAACCTGGCATCCGGCCTGGCCATCCACGGCAACGCCGAGGCGCCGCTGACCGGGGCCGAGCAGCGCGTGCTGGAAATCCTGATGCGGGCGCCGGGCCGGGTGGTCGCGCGCGCCGAGATCGGCCGGTTCGCGCTGGGCCGCGTGCCGGAACGCTACGACCGCAGCCTCGACACGCATATCAGCGCGCTGCGCCGCAAGCTGGCGCTGGACGGCATCACTTCGCCGCTGCTGATCCGCAACCTGCGCGGGCAGGGTTATATGCTGGTGCAGGCGCCGTGAACTGGCGCCGCCGCGTGCGCGCGCTGTTTCCGCTGCCGCTGTTCTGGCGCAACTTCCTGACCTTCTGGCTGGGCATGGCCGCGATCGTTGGCATCGGCATGGCGCTGACGGCCGCGGTGGCCTGGTACCGCTTCGACACGCTCGATGGCCTGAGCCCCGCGGCGCTGACCGAGGATGCGCTCGAGGTCGCCCAGACCCAGGGGCGCCCCGGACTCGAGCGCTGGCTGCGGGCGATGGATTCGCACGCCTCGGCGCTGGACATCTACATTGTCGACGACACGCTGCAGGAACTGCTGGGCCGCCCGTTGCCGGCGCGGCTGCGCAACCGCCTGGCCGACCGGCTGGTGCCGATGTGGCGCGCGGGGTTGATCGGCCATGCTGTCGCGCATGAGCCCAGGCCCGGCGCGCGCGTGTCATGGTGGGACCCGCAACCCATCGCGCTGCCGGAAGGCGGCGAGCTCCTGATGCTGTTCCTGCCGTTCGATTCGTCGCGCTGGGAGGTGCTGCACCTGTCGCCCGTGGTGCTCGCGCTCGGCCTGTGCGCGCTGGGCCTGTCGGCGCCCCTGTGCTGGGCGCTGACGCGGCATGTAACCGGCCCCGTGCGGCGCCTGCGCGAAGCCACGCATGCGCTTGCCGACGGCGAGCTGGCCACGCGCACGCCGCCCGTGCTGGCCCGCCGCGCCGACGAGCTGGGTCTGCTCGCGCGCGATTTCGATGCCATGGCCGATCGCCTGCAGCGCCTGATGGACTGGCGCGAGCAGCTATTGCGCAATATTGCGCATGAACTGCGGTCGCCGCTGGGGCGGCTGCGCCTGTCGCTGGAGCTGGCGCGGCGGCGCGACGCCACGCTCGACCTGCAGTTCGCGCGCATCGAGCGCGAGGCGGAGCGGCTCGATGCGCTGGTCGAACGCACGCTGCAGCTGGCGCGGCTGCATGCGAAGGCACCAGTGCGCGGCCCGATCGATCTGGCGGAACTGGTCGACGTCATCGTCACCGATGCCCGCTTCGAAGCCGCGGCCCGGGGCGTGGCGATCCGCTGGACTCCCCCGGATGCACTGATCGTCGAGGCCGATGCCGCGGGGCTGGGCAGCGCCATCGAGAACATCCTGCGCAATGCGATCCGGTACACCGATCCCGCTGCGCCCGTGACCGTGACGCTGCAGGCTGATGAGACGGCGATCCGGCTCGATATCGTCGACGGCGGGCCCGGCGTGCCGCAAGACGCGCTGGCGAGCCTGTTCGAGCCCTTCTACCGCGTGCGCAGCGGTCCGGGGCATCCGACCGGGGCGGGACTGGGGCTCAGCATTGCGCAAGCGGGCATTGCCGCGCATGGCGGCACGGTGTCGGCGCGCAATGTGGCGCCGCGCGGGCTGGCGCTGCAGGTCTGCCTGCCGCGCAGGACGTGTGGCGGCGCTGTTGGCGTGGCCGAGACCCAGACAAATTAGGGGCGACGGATGCTGCGGAGATGGCCTTTGCGCCATGCAGCCGCTGCAAGTGGCGTGTACCCTTTGGCCAGATGCTGCGCTTCAAGGCGGCTGCCATGATGCAGATCGATCCGGCGCCTGTCCCTTCACCGTCCAAGCTTTTCGCAGGCACATTTGCCCTGCGCCGGCAAGCCGGACATATGCGCCATGACGCATAAGAACCACGGCGACGCCTCTTCGCAGCAAGGGAAAAAATTCCGAGCACGATCTAAGGCTTGCCTGATTGGTGGCATTAAGTGCCATACATATAGTTCAGCTGTCCCCGGGGCAACCGGCAACTGCAGCGCAAATCTGGCGGTTCAATGGCGGCACGGGGCAGGGCGGGATCCGTTGGATCCGAAAGCCATCTACCTATCAACATATTTGAATCACCCCAACATGACCCATACCAAGCTCCTCGCTGCTCTGATCATCGCCGGTACCGCCATGGGCGCGCAGTTTGCACACGCTGCCGACGGCCAGATCACCTTCAACGGCCAGATCACCGCACAGACCTGCACGATCAACGGCAACGGCACGGGCAGCAAGAACTTTACCGTGACACTGCCGACCGTTTCGGCCTCCACCCTGGCCCAGGCTGGTGACACCGCTGGCCAGACGCCGTTCTATATCGCCCTGACCAACTGCACGCCAGACACAGGCAATGTGCATACCTTCTTCGAGGCAGGCCCGACCACCGACACCACCACCGGCAACCTGATCGTGGCCGCCGGCGGCGCCACCAACGTGCAGATCCGCCTGCTGAACGGCGGCACCAATAACAGCCCGATCAAGGCCGGCTTTACCGATGCGTCGCAGAATTCCGGCGTCGTCGCCATCAACAGCGGCTCGGCCACGCTGCCGTACTACGCACAGTACTACGCAACTGGCGCAGCAACGGCCGGTGCCGCCAACTCGACCGTGATGTACTCGATCGCTTACCAGTAAGCCCTGGCACCACGGGGCGCGGAGCGTGTTACCGGCGCGCTCCGCGCCTTCGGAACATGGAAGTGTGTGCCGCTTCACCCGGTCAAGTCCGCCGCAACCATCATGAAAACGTCCATCAAGTCCCTGATTTCCGCCGGCGTGATCGCGCTGGGGCTCATGAGCGCGCTGCACGCGCAAGCTTCCGTGGTCATAGCGGGGACGCGGGTCATCTACAACGCAAAAGACACCGAGACCACGATCAAGCTGACCAATGAAGGCCAGTCGCCGGCGTTGACGCAGGCGTGGATCGACAAGGGCGACCCGAGGGCTGCCCCATCATCCATCGAAGTCCCGTTCACCGTGACGCCGCCGGTTTCGCGCATCGACCCGAAGAAGGGCCAGACGCTGCGCATCCTCTACACCGGCGAGCCACTGCCGCAGGACCGCGAATCCGTGTTCTGGCTCAATGTGCTGGAGATCCCGCCAAAGCCCACCGCCGAAGAAGCTGATGTCAACAAGCTGCAGCTGGCTTTCCGCTCGCGCATCAAGCTGTTCTTCCGCCCCGCGGGCCTGAAGGGCAACGCCGACGACGCCCCTGGCAGCATCCGCTGGCGCGTTACCCAGGCAGGCGGCAAGCCGGCGCTTGAAGCGAGCAACCCCAGCAAGTATCACGTTTCTTTCGCCAAGCTCGAATTGGCTGGCGGCGGCAAGACCGCGAAGTTTGAAGAAGGCGGCATGATCGGCCCGGGCGAAACCAGGACGTTCCCGCTGACCGGCGATGTTGCGCAAGGCACCGAGGCCAAGGTTCGCTACAACGCCATCAATGACTACGGCGGCGCCGTAAGCGGCGAAGCCGCACTGGGCAGCAGCGCCGCCCAGGCCGCTTCGCGCTGACCACACGCCGGGCCGCGCCCGGCGTATTTCCAAGCTGATGTCTCCGATTGACGATGCCGCAACAAGCGGCAGGGGCAAGTCTTGCCCGCGCATGGCCAGAACTCCGGCATAAACCCATGAAAACCCAGAAGACCTCTTCCTTCCCGTCCCGGCTGCGTCCGGCCAGTGCGGTGGTGTTGTCCTTGTTCGCTGGCGTAGGCGCGTGGGCGGCGCCCACCGGCGCGCCGACGCTGGTGGCGGAAGTGGAATTCAACGACACCTTTCTGCAGCAGCCCGGCGGTGCCCGCATCGACGTGAGCCGCTTCAACAAGGGCAACGTGGCCTTGCCGGGCAACTATCGCGCAGAGCTGTACGTCAACGAAGTCTGGCTGGGCCGTGCCGAAGTGACGATGCGCCAGGTGGGCGAAGACAGCCGCAATGTGCAGCCGTGCTTTGACCGTGCCGCGATCCAGCGCGTGGGGGTGGACCTGACCAGGTTGGCACCGGAGACGTCGGCGCGGCTGGACACGGGCTGCGTATCGCTGCCCGACCTGATCCCCGATGCCACGGCCAGCTTCGACAACGGCGAGCAGCGCCTGGACGTCTCGGTGCCGCAGATTGCCATGTCGCGCTCGGCGCGCGGCTATGTCGATCCCAAGTACTGGGACGAAGGCGTGACCGCGGCGCGCCTGCAGTACAACGCCAACGTCTACCACTCCGATTCGAGCGGGATATCGACCACGCAGGGCTATGTCGGGGTGAACGCCGGACTCAACTTCGGTGGCTGGCGCTTCCGCCATCTGGGCAACCTGACGCACGGCGACGTCGAGGGCACGCGCTACCAGAGCGTGCAGACCAGCCTGCAGCGCTCGATTGCGCCGATCAGGAGCCAGCTGATCATCGGTGATGCCTTCACCGATGGCACCATGTTCGACAGTTTCGGCTTCCGTGGCGTGCAGATTGCCAGCGACGACCGGATGTACCCGGAATCTCAGCGCGGCTATGCGCCGGTGGTCCATGGCATTGCCAACAGCAACGCCCGCGTGCAGATCCGCCAGGGCGGCAACATCATCTACGAAACCACGGTGGCCCCCGGCGCATTCGAGATCAATGACCTGTATCCGACCGGCTACGGCGGCGATCTCGAGGTGGTGGTCACCGAGGCCGATGGCAGCGTGCATACCTCGCGCGTGCCCTACGCCGCAGCCGTCAATGCGCTGCGCCCGGGCGTCACGCGCTACAGCGTGACCGTCGGCCAGTACCGCAATACGTCGATCCAGAGCAAGCCGATGCTGATGCAGGCAACCGTGCAGCACGGCATCAGCAATATGGTGACCGGCTACGGCGGCGTCATCGCGGCGCAGGACTACACCGCGGTGATGGGCGGCGGGGCGCTGAACACGGACTTCGGTGCCTTCGGCGCCGACGTGACCCAGGCCTGGACCAACCTGCAGAATGCACCCAACCGGAGCGGCCAGAGCATGCGGCTGTCGTACAGCAAGCGGGTGGCACCGACCAATACGAACCTGACGGTGGCCGCCTACCGCTATTCCAGCAGCGGCTACCTGAGCATGACCGATGCCATGGCGCTGCGCGACCTGGACCAGCGCGGCCTGAGCCCTGGCATGTTCCTGGGCGGCATCCAGCGCGGACGCCTGCAGATGACCATCAACCAGATGCTGCCGCAAGGCTATGGTTCGTTCTACCTGTCCGGTTCCACCCAGAACTACTGGAACCGCGGCGGTTCCGATACCCAGTTCCAGGCGGGCTATAACAACAGCTACAAGCGCATCAACTATGGCGTCTCAGCGTCGCGCCAGTTCAACGTCGGCTCAGGCAAGTGGGACACCCGGGTGATGCTCAACGTGGGTATCCCGCTGGGCAAGGGCCAGCACGCGCCGTACTCGATGACCAGCCTGAGCCACGATTCCACGGGCGGCACGTCGCTGCAGGAAACAGTGACGGGCACCCTGGGCCAGGACAACGCCTTCACCTATGGCGTGAACGCCGGCTACACCGGTGGCCGCAACACCAGGGATGCTGCTTCTGTCGGCGCCAACGTCGGCTATGTGTCGCCGATGGCTACCATGACGGCCAGCGCCAGCACGGGCCGCAACTTCTCGCAGGCAGGCCTGGGCATCAGCGGCGGCATCGTGGCCTATGCGGGCGGCGTGGCGTTCACCCCGACGATGGGCGACACCATGGCCATCATCGAGGCCAAGGATGCCGCGGGCGCGCGCCTGGCCAACGGCAGCGGCCTGCGCGTGGACCCCTGGGGCCACGCCTTGGTGCCGACCCTGACGCCGTTCGCCACCAACCAGATCGAGATCGACCCGAAAGGGCTGCCGATGAGCGTGGAGCTGAAGACCACGCAGCAGAACGTGGCGCCGACCGCGGGTGCGATCGTGAAGATGAAGTTCGAGACGGACAACCCAGGGCGGGCGGCGATTCTGCGTGCCAATGGGCCGGATGGGAAGCCGCTGCCGTTTGGCGCGGAGGTGACGGGCGCGCAAGGGCAGAGCATTGGTACCGTCGCTCAGGGTGGTCGTGTCATTGCGCGCGGTCTCAAGGCAGATTCCGGCCAGTTGATGGTGAGCTGGGGCAAGGGCGCTGCACAGCGCTGCACTTTGGACTATGTCTTGCCGAAGGCTGGCAGCGAAGCGGGCACGACTTACCAGATCGTGGACGCGGGGTGCCGTTGATCGAGCCTGAAACAATCTTGTCCGACCGCCGGCTGCGTACCGACATTGCTCCCAATGACGTATTGACTCCCGGGCATGACAGCTTCGCATCAAATGGCGGGGACAGCGGCGATGACGTCCACCATGACCGGTCTGTGAAGCGGGGCGCCCGGAAAGACTCCGTCCGATCTTTTGCCGTGCGCAAGCACGCGCGGCAAGAAGCCTGGTGCTGCCGCCAGGCAGCACCAGCGTCACTCGCCATGTCCTGATTTGACATGCCCCGCTTATGCCGGGGCATATGCCCCCTGGCCAGCTTCGGCTCTGCCTCCCCGGCGCACGCCGGCCACCTGCATCCTGGGCATGGCGGCCCCGACGATCCGCAATGTTGATGCATAATCCGGAGGCATTGCCATATCCATCGTGGGCACTTGCTGATGCCCGGTGCCCGGACCGGCCTCAGGCAGGTTGCCGAGAAGGAGGGTCGCCAATGGTCAACTGGCTGTCTCGCGCGAACACGCAGGTGCACGGACGCCTGCTCACCGTTGTCGTTGCCCTGCTGATCGTCGTGATCAGCAGCTTCCTTGCCCTGTTCCTCCATAGCCTGTTTGAGCGCATCCTCTGGGAACAGGCGTCGGCCAACCGCCTGCATTTCGGCGCGGTTCTGGAGGTAAAGTCTACGCACGAGTATTTCATCCGGCGCATGGCAGAAATCTCCGGGCCGGAGTATCGGCTGGCGCGCAGCGACCGCCTGGCTGGCCAGCTCGAAGCCATGCTGACGGGCGTGCCTCCAGGCAGTGCCCGTACCGTCGAAGTGCCTGGCCTGACCAATCAGGCCACCATGCTGACGGGCGCGCCCGCGCCAGCGGCGGGGCGTCCCGACACGATTTCGCACATCGTTCGATTCGCCATCTTCGAGCGCGCATACTGGGGTAAGGCGCCGCAGGGGATGCGCTCGGTTTTCCTGTCTGCTGACGGGAGCCAGGCATTCGTGACACCGGCGCTTCCGGGTGCGCTGGCGTTGAGCGGGCCGCTGGTCGCTGATGTTGTCAGCAACTGGGCCAAAGCGCTGGCGAACCGGTCGCGCGAAGCGCAACCTGAGACGCCGGTCGCCTCACCGCTGTGGACCGGGCCATACCAGGGCACCATCGAGCGGGGCCCGATCCTGAGCTGCTTCCTGCCAGTCCGCGACGCCAGCGGAAATCTCGTGGCGTATGGCGCGACGGCCATTCCTGCACGCGCGCTGATGGACGACGTCAGCATCCCGGATGCCACGCACCCCGCGTCAGGCAGGCGGGCAATGTTCTTCGATGAGCAAGGGCGACTGCTGTACCAGGGCAGCGACGCCGGCTGGCTGCGCCCGCAAGCTCTGGGTGAGCGGGTGGCGCGTGAGTTGGGCAGCAGCCGGCAAAACGTCGCCTACTGGTTCGAGCAGGGCAGCCTGATGATTGGCCTCATGGCACGCGACCGTGGCTGGCGCGCGGCCTACGCTTATCCGCTGTCTCAGGCGCTGGCGGATCATGGCCCGGCGCTGGCGGCTGCGCTTCTGCTCTACGGCTTTGGTGTGCTCGCGGTGCTGACCGGTGCCGGCACGCTGCGGCGCCGGGTGTTGGTGCCGATGCAGCAAAACGCTGAACGGATCGAGGATAGCGAACGCTTCAACCGTACCGTGATGCAGGCCGCGCCGGTCGGCCTGCGGGTGGTGCGCACAGCCGATGCGCATGTACGGGTCGAGAACGCGCTGGCCGCGCAATGGCTGCCGCTCGACACGCGCACGGCGGGCCGGCCATGGCTGGACGAGATGCTGGCGCGGCGGGGTGACCAGCCCGCGCGGCTGGAGCTGCAGGTGCCATCCGACCACGGGGGGGCACGCGACTTGCTGGTTGTCGGCCGCCACACCCGCTTCGAGGGTGAAGACGTACTGCTGTGTGCGATCCATGATGTCACCGACGAACGCGAAGCGCACCGCGCGCTCTCGCGCGCACGCCAGCTGGCGGATGAGGCAAGCGCCGCCAAATCGCAGTTCCTGGCCGCCATGAGTCACGAAATCCGGACGCCGCTGTACGGGATGCTGGGCACGCTGGAGCTGCTGTCCCTGACAAAGCTGGCACACAGCCAGCGCGAGATGCTGTCGACCATCCAGTCCTCGTCGCAAGTCTTGCTGCAGATACTGGATGACCTGCTTGACTACTCCCGCGCGGAAGCCGGCCAGATCGAACTGGACGCCGTGCCGTTCGATCCGGTCGACCTGCTGGAATCGACGGTTCGCGCGCAGGCGCCGATCGCGCTGCAAAAAGGCATTGCGCTGCCGTTCTATCCACAGCCCGGCTTGCCTTGCCTGATCGGGGATCCGGTGCGGGTGCGCCAGATTATCGGCAACCTGCTCGCCAACGCGCTGAAATTCACGGCAGAGGGCCATGTCATCGTGCGCCTGCAGCGCGCGCCCCAGAGCGAAGCGCCCGATGCGGACGGCAGGATCGGCATCCGGCTTGAGGTGGCGGATACCGGGCCAGGCATTGCGCCAGAGGTCCAGGCGCGGCTGTTTGAGCCTTTCGTGCAGGCAGATGCTTCGACCGCAAGGCGCTTTGGCGGGTCGGGCCTGGGCTTGTCGATCTGCAGACGCCTGGCCGCCCTGATGGGCGGCAGTATTTCCGTGCAGAGCGAACCGGGCAAGGGCAGCGTCTTCCGAGTATTGCTGAGGTTGCCGGAAGCCGGGCCGCGCGAACAGGTGGAGCCGGTGTTGCCGCCGGTGGCCGTGCTGTCGGAAAATGACGAGATTCGCAACCATGCCATCGACAATCTGCGCGCCATGGGCTGCAGGGCGGTCGCTTGCCGTGGGCCGGCGCCGGAACCGGGGATGGTGTTGCTTGTTGCCACCCGCCACATCGAGGCCATTCCCGAAGGCTATGCCGGCTTGGTCTTTTTGCGCGCCGATGGCCCGGCGGAACCACAGCTGATCGCCGGCAGCTGGCTGGTCAATGCCTATCATCAGGCGGGCATCCTGCGGGCGTTTTGCAAGGCGGCCGGCATGACGCCGGTCAGTGCGCCGCCGCTGGCTGCGCCTGTCGACCCCACGCCGCAGCTTGGGCTGGAGATACTGGTGGTCGACGACCATCCCTACAACCGGCTGCTGATGCAGCAGCAGCTTGAGCGCCTTGGCTGCCGGCCGACGCTTGCGGCCAGTGGCGAAGAAGGGCTTGCCGTGTTGCGCCAGCACAAGTTTGACGTGATGCTGACGGATGTCCACATGCCCGGCATGGACGGCTACGAACTGAGCCGCAGGCTGCGCGCGCAGGGGGCAACGCTGCCCATCGTCGGGCTTACCGCGAGCATCGCGCAGGGTGAGGCCGAGCGCTGCCTGGAGGCCGGCATGAATCGCTACCTGTCCAAGCCGATCCTGCTGGGCGACCTGGCCGAGTGTCTGCGCGACGTGCTGCCGGCGCATGTGCCTGGCCTGGCACAAGGGGCCGCGGGCACGGCTGGCTCCGCCCGCGTGGAGGATAACGTTGCCAGCATGGCGTTGCTGGAGCGCACCATGCGCGAGGATTTCAAGCAACTATCCGCCGCGGCAGCCAGCGGGGAACTGAAGGCAATCCGCCATCATGCCCATCGTATGAGGGGGGCCATGGCGCATGCCGAAGATGGCGAGGAGATCGTCGAACTGTGCCGGGAACTGGAGCTGGATGCCGCCCAGGCGCTGGCAGCCGTGCAAGCCCATGTCGACAACCTGGCGTTGTATCTTGCCGCATACTTTGACGATCATGAAAACCATGAGGGCAGCCAGCATGCGGCCCGACGCGATTGGCCGGATACTATTTAAGGAATGCCTTAATTTGGGTTTTTCGGAAGACTCCTAATATTCAGATCAGCGAAAATGACCGGCATTGAATGCCGGCACGGTTCGGCGGCGCACCGGTAGGCGGCCGCAGAGCCGATTAAAACAAGGGGGATCGTAAATGATCAAGGTAATCATCGCAGACGACCACCCCGTCGTGCTTGACGGGATGAGCCGGGTGCTGGCGAACGAAGTGGGCACGCAAATCGTCGGAAGTGCCGCAAATTCCACCCAATTGGTGGAGTTGCTTGAAAGCACGGATTGCGACGTTATCGTGACCGATTACTCCATGCCGGGCGGCCAGTTTGGCGACGGCCTGCCGATGCTGCAGATGCTGCGCCGCCGTTATCCCACCACCCGGATCGTGGTGATGACCATGCTGGATAATCCGGCGCTGATTCGCAATATCCAGAAGGTCGGCATTTCCGTGATCCTGAACAAGACCGATCCGGTCCAGGAGCTGGTGCCGGCGGTACGTGCCGCGTTCAGCGGGCTGAGCTACCAGCCGGCATCGGTGCGTGCGATCCTGGCCTCGGGTGGCCTGGATGAGCCGTCGCAGCGGCCGGTCCTGACGCGCCGCGAACTGGAAGTGATACGGCAGTGTGCAGCTGGTGTCCCGGTCATCGAGATTGCGCGCCAGGCCAACCGCAGCAGCAAGACCATCAGCGCGCAGAAGAGCATCGCCATGAAGAAGCTGGGCCTGACCAACGACTACGAACTCTACGAGTACGCCAGGACAAACGGCCTGCTGGGCGGCCCCTGATCCTGGCATCGTCCCCTCCCTTGCGGGCCGGTCCCCGGGCCGCGTCGCATTTCCCCTCCCTCCGCTGAACAGCACTCCTGACTGTGCCGATGCCGGCCGGCTCCTGCCGTGCGACGGCGAGTGCGCTATTCCTCCCCTCGGAAATATCCCCGCTTTTTTCAGGCTTGGCTGATTTCGAAAGCCAGGCGCATGGTTCATCCTGAACGCAGGAATGACAACGCTGGAGCCTAAGGCGCCATGGAAAAAATCCGGGTGATCATCGCGGACTCGCAACCTGTCATGCGTCGCTTGCTGGGCCGGCGGCTCGCGGCCAGCGCCTGCATCGAACTGGCCGGCGTGGTGGGCGACGAACCGAGCCTGGTGCAAGCGCTGCGGCAAGGCTCGTGTGATGTCGTGACACTGCGTTACCCGCTGTGGGACACCGAAGACCGCGAGCCTTCCGGCTATGCGCGAATTGGCACGCGGCTCGCCGAACTGGGCGGGCAGCGCGTGGTCGCGATCGCCAACGTCGCCGACCGCGCCACCGTACTGCAGTTGCTCAAGGACGGCTGCCGCAATGTCGTGACCGCCAGGGACGGCGTCGACGAGATCATGAAGGCGGTCTGGATGGCATACCTGGGGCTGGCTTCCGTATCGGAAATCGCTTGCACGCTGATCTGGGGCAGGTCCTGCAGCGGTCCGCCGGACGGCGATTGGGCGGAGTTGCTGACCAGGCGTGAAAGCGAAGTGCTGCGCCTCTACCTGTCGGGCATGTCCGTTACCGGGATCGCCTTGCGCACCGGCCGGACCGTCAAGACGATCAGTACGCAAAAGCAGAGCGTCATGCGCAAGATCGGCGCCGAGAACGACGTGGAGCTTGCCGCCTTTGCCATCCGGCGCGGCATGTTGTGAGGCCCGGCACGCCGCTTGCCGCAGCGTGCACTACGACCCATGCACTGGCCGGACGCTGCGGACAGTCTCGATGTTAAGACGAGGTATTCAATGAAACGGCTGATGTCGATCGACAGCAGCTCCGCGTTGCCGTTGAGCATTCGCCAGATCCGTTATCTGGTCTACCTGTTCTCGGCCTGCGTGCTGGGACTGACCGTACTGTCCTGGGGGGTGCTGCTGCGCTATCGCCTGCACGAGGCGGTCGAGCGTCAGGAGATGGTGCTGCAGTCGCAGTCCGAGCAATTGCAGGCAAAGCTGCATTGGGCCGAGGCGCTGACGGTGCGCGCGCAGGGATCGCTGACGCGGCTTTCCGATATCGGCCTGGCCGATGAACTGGCTGCCGTCAGCGATGAGCAATGGACCGACCGCCTGCGGCGCCGGGGCGACCGCCAGTACAGCCCGCTGCTGGTCCCGCCTGCCCCCGCCAGGGCGCCGGCCGCCAGGCTGAAAAGCCTGGCCGACATGATGACGTTCACTTTCCGCGTCAACAACCAGCAATACCGCGAGGTGCAGAACGCCTACCTGGTAGACCTGCAGGCCGACCAGCTCTATGTCATCCCGCGCCGGCTGGACCCGGCACGCGCGCTCATGCAGCGCGATGGCGTGCCCCGGACCTTCCTGCGCGAGACGCTCGCGCGCCTGCGCAATGACGCGCTGGTCGCACGCCTGCGCGCCCACCCGGGCCAGGCGGTGGTGCTGCCGCCGGCGCAGGACTGGGTCAGCGGCATGCGCACCGTGACCTTCGCCACCCTGGTGCAAGCCGGCGGCGAGCCGGCCGCGATCCTGGCCATGGAGTTCCCGCTGTCGCCGATGCTGCCGGACGGGCAGACCATCGATGGCGATTTCATGCTGGTGACCGATGGCGGCATGGTGCTGAGCGCGGACGGCATGCCGGCCGGCGCCCTCGGCCAGCCGGTCGCGGCATCGCTGGCAGCGCAGGGCGCGCACCCGGGCAGGGTGCGATCGGCGCTGGTATGGCAAGGGCTGCTGGATCATGTCGTCGTGCTGGAATACCAGCTTGACGCGTGGGGCTGGCGCACGGTCGGCGTGGTCGAACTGGGCCATGTATGGCACCAGTTCCGGAGGAACGCCTTGTGGATGCTGGGCCTGAGCGGCTCGCTGTCGATGCTGATCCTGGCGTGGATCTGGCTGATCGACCGCCGCATCATGCGCCCGGCGCAGCGCCAGTCCTTGCGCCTGCAGGAAAGCGATGCGCTCGGGCGCTTCGTGATTGAAGTGGCCGGGGTGGGCCTGATGATCGTCGAGCGCAGCACGCGGCAAGTGCTGCTGGCCAATACCGCCGCCAAGGCCATCATCGAGCAGGCCACTGCCGCCGGGCTGACGCAGCTGCAAGATGCCTGCGACGCGCGCCTGAGCGGCGGCCATGCCAATGCTGAAGGCCCGCCGCAGGTACTGCCCCGTTTCGAGGTGGACATGGCCGGACGCAACGGCGAGATGCGGTCCCTGGAGGTGCGGCTGGTAGAAATTACCTACGAAGGTCGTGCCGCCGTGCTGTACGCACTCAACGACGTCACCGAGGCGCGGCGCAGCGAAGCGCGCTTGCGCGAGGCGATCCGCGCGGCGGATACCGCCAACCATGCCAAATCGTCGTTCCTGGCCACCATGAGCCACGAAATCCGCACGCCGCTCAATGGCATGCTGGGCAGCATCGAGCTGCTCGGCATGACCCGGCTCGATTTGCGCCAGCGTGATCAGCTGGCGGTGATGCAGCACGCGTCGCAGTCGCTGATCTACATCATCAATGACGTGCTGGACTTCAGCAAGATCGAGGCCGGGCAGATGTCATTGCAGCTGCGACCGTGCCGCGTCGAGGAAGTCGTCGAGGAGGTGACCCGGCGCTTTGCCGCGGAAGCGGCGCGCAAGCAGCTGCGCCTGCTCTGCATCAATGATCCTTCGCTGGTAGAGCCGGTGATGGCTGACGTGGTCAAGCTCGAACAGATCCTGACCAACCTGATCAGCAATGCGGTGAAATTCACCGAGCAAGGCAAGGTGATCGTCACGGCCATGCGCAAGGCGGGCGGCAGCGTGGAAATCCGCGTCATCGACACAGGCATCGGCATCGCCGGGCGAGACCAGATCCGGCTGTTCGAGCCTTTCGTCCAGGCCGAGCAGCCGGACACGCGCCACTACGGCGGCACTGGCCTTGGTTTGTCGATCTGCCGCCGGCTGGTCGAACTGATGTCTGGCGAGATACGGGTGGTCAGCGAGCCCGGCCTGGGCAGCTGCTTTACCGTCAGCCTGCCGCTGGCCAGCGCCGGTGCCGCGGCGTCGGCCGACGCCTGGCCGCGGACCGCGCTGCGTGGACTGACGGTCGGCCTCAATGTCACCTTGCGCGAGCTCTACCAGGGCGTGGAGCAGTTGCTGCAGTTCTATGGCGCACGGGCGGTCAAGTATGACCCCGCCGCGCCGCCGGCCACGCCGGTCGATGTCCTGGTGTGCGACGAGCAGGCCATGCCGCGCTGCAATGACGCCGATGTGGTGGTGTCGGCCATGGCGCCGGCAGTGCCGGACCTGACGCAGACGCCGGTGGTGGCATCGCCCTATGCATGGCGCGGCTTGCTCGCGGCGATCGCGGCAGCGGCAGGCGTGGAGGTGACGGAAACGCAGGCGCCGCTGTCGGCGCGCGAGCATGCGCCTGCCGCGCAGCTGGCGCTGCTGCTGGTGGAAGACCATCCGATCAACCAGGTGGTGATGCGGGAGCAGCTTGAAAACCTGGGGCATAAGGTCGATCTGGCCAGTGACGGGCCCGAGGCCCTGTTGATGGCATCGGGCCGGCACTACGACCTGGTCCTGACCGATCTGCAGATGCCTGGCATGGACGGCTTCACGCTGGCGCGGCGCCTGCGCGATGCCGGCCTGGCCACGCCGATCGTTGCCGTCACCGCCAGCGTGGGGCCCGATGTGGCCGAGCGATGCCAGCAGGCCGGCATCGACCGATGCCTGACCAAGCCGGTGGGGCTGGGCACGCTGCGCTTACTGCTGGAAGACCTGTCCGGCGCCCATATGGCCGCGCGGGCAACGCCGGGCCAGCATGCAGGCGGCGACACACTGCTGCATGCCGACGCGCTGCGGCGCGACCAGCGCGCACTGGCCGAGGCGCTGCTGGCGGGCGACGCCGAAGCGTTTGCCCAACGGTTGCACGGCTTGGCCGGGGCGCTGTCGGTAATGGGCCATGCGCTGCAGAGCCAGGCGTGCCGCTGGCTGGAGCAGGCGGTCCGGCGCTCGGGGCTGGTTGCCATTGGTCCGGACTGGCAGGTTTTCCATGCTGAACTGGAACAGCTGGCAGACGGGCTGGAGTCGCAAGGCGGCACGCAGGGTGCCAACTACACGGCCGATTTAAGGCATGCCTGATGGAGCGGTCACGCGCCGGGCGCGATACTGCATCCGTGGAGCGTCTTCCCGATCGCTCCGCATTCTCCCGGGTGCGTCCCGTCGCGAGAAACTTCCCTGCCGCCTGCTTGCCCAGCAGGCGTTTTTTTGCGCAGGGCAAACTGATCGAGGTGGCGAACCATGGCTAGCAAACTGCTGAAGACACTTCACGAGACGGCTCAGGATTTCGCGGAAGGCGGCCTCATCGATGCACATCACGCGCAGCGCATCATCGCCCATGCCTTCAGGGGCATGGGCGGAGACTCTGAATCTCCGCCCATTTGCTTTCTCAGGCCGTCACGGGCCGGGTCCCGGCGGATGCGCGCCCTGGGGTATGATCGGAGGTCAAGATCACACCCACATCCGATCCGTTGCCATCGCCGGCAATGATTCGCGTTCCCATGCATCGGCGTTGCGGCACTGCCCGGATACGTCTGCCAGGCTATGACGAAGTCACCGGCTCAGGACCCATCCAACGCAGCGCCGCTGCATGAGCAGATCTACGCTCGGATTCGTGCCTCGATCCAGCAAGGGCAACTGAAACCCGGGCAGCGGGTGCCATCCTTGCGTGCGTTTGCAGGCGAGCTCGGCGTGGCGCGCGGGACCGTTCAGGTCGCCTATGAGCGGCTCCTGGGTGAAGGTTACCTCATCGCCAGAGGCCCTGCGGGAACGTTCGTTTCCGAGCAAATTGCGCCATCGCGCCCCCACCGCGTGGCCGCCGCGGCTGGATCCAGCCGCACGCCACCGGACCAGGAACTTGCCGAGGTTTCACTCGAAACGGATGGTGGAATCCCCGCGCCGTTGCAACTGGGGCTTCCCGCGCTGGATGAGTTCCCGCGAAAACTATGGACGAGGTTGATGGCGCGGCAAATACGCAGCGCCGGCTCGCTGACCAGGCCGGCGTCAGCCGGATTTGGCCCGCTGCGAGAAGCGCTGGCCGCTTACCTGCAGCGCTCACGGGGCATCGACGCCCAGCCGCACCAGGTGTTCGTCGTGCCGGCTTATACGGCCAGCCTTGCGCTGATTGCGGATGCGCTCAGGCTGGCGGGCGAAAGCGCCTGGGTTGAGGATCCCAGCTACCCTCCGACTGCCCAGTCACTCAGGCGCCTGAACCTGCAGGTCCGGAATGTGCCAGTGGATGATCATGGCCTCGACGTCGAATTTGGGCGTCAGCATTTTCCAGAGGCGCGCCTGGCCGTAGTGACGCCATCGCACCAGAGCCCGACTGGCGTGGCACTGACACTGCAACGTCGCGTCGAACTGCTCGACTGGGCCGGTGAGCGCGGCGCATGGATCATCGAGGACGACTACGACGGCGAGTTTCGTTACCGCGGCCACCCGTTGCCGGCCTTGAAGAGCCTGGACACATGCGACCGGGTGATCTATTGCGGCACGCTTAGCAAGGTGCTGTACCCGGGGCTACGGCTCGCTTACGTGGTCGTGCCACAAAGTCTGGTGCCGACCATGGATCTGGCCTGCAGGCGCACGGTGCATGGCGGCTGCCCCGAACTCTTGCAAGCCGTGGTGGCGGAGTTTATTGCGCAGGGGCACTTCGCCCGGCATATCAAACGCATGCGCACGCTTTACGCGCGACGACGCGCAATGCTGGCCGAGGCGCTGGCGCCATACAAGACGGACGGCTTCACTGTTTGCCTGCAGGATGGCGGCATGCACCTTCTGATCGACGTCAGGGACGATCTTGACGATCTGGCGATGGCCCGTCGTGCGCGCAAGGCAGGATTCGCCGTCCATTCGCTGACCGCCTGGCGGTACGGTGCGCCAGGGCGGCGTGGCTTGATGATGGGGTTTACCAATCTGCGCACTCAGACTGAAGCCGATCGCCTGGTTGCCGAGCTGATGCGCGCGCTGAAAGCATAGACGATCGCCATCGGGCGCTTGACAAATAGTCAACCAGTCGTCTATTGTCCTTCCCATCTGCTCACTAACTATTGCGACGTGCCAAGACTCCCCAACCCCGAAATCCGTAGCCGGCTGCTTATCGACGGTGGTCGTGTGATTCACAGCGCCGGTTTCAACGGGTCCGGCGTGCAGGACATCGTCGCTGCCGCCGATGTTCCCAAGGGTTCCTTTTACAGCTATTTCGACAGCAAGGAAGCCTTTGCCGCCGAAGTGCTCGAAGCCTATTGGGATGCCATTGAGCAACGCCATGGCAAAGTGATGTATGACGCGCGCATCACGCCGTTGGCCAGGATCGAAAAGTTGTTCGAGTTGCTGGTGGCGGACCACGCGGCACAAGATTTCAGGCTCGGGTGCCTGGTGGGCAACCTTTCTCTCGAATTGTCCAATACCAGCGGTGAAGTCCGAACGGCTCTGGAGCGCATTCTGGCGCGCTGGGAAGGTATCATCACAGCCTGCCTTGATGAGGCCAGGCTGCGCCAGGAACTGCCAGCGGACGTTGATTCCGCGCAGCTCGCGTCCATCATTATCGAAGCCTGGGAAGGGGCGGTCCTGCGCAGCAAGGTCGAGCGCAATGGCGACGCCTGCCGACGATTTCTGCAAGTCACCCTCAAGCGCTTGTTGTACTGAGATTTTTTTGCGATTTTAAATAGACGACTGGTCATATATATTCAGGGCATGGCCTAGTTGAAAACGATAAACATGTGTCTATTGACTGTGTCATCGCCCAACTACATTGAAGCCTGCTCAAACCAGCACGCATCGGCACCATGACCAGGCACCTGACGCTCAGACCTATTCAAGGCAACGCGCGCACGCGCCAATAAAGGAGTCTCACCATGTCTTCAGATCGCAGCCTCGACCAAGGCCTATCGCGACGTAACCTGCTGTTGGGCAGCGCGGCCGCAGCCGGCGCGCTGGTGGCTTCCGGCTTGCCCGGACCTGCGGCGGCAGCACCGTCGGCAGAAAAGGCGAACACCGCAAAGGCAAGCGGCAAGGCTTCAGGCAGCTACATCACGGCAAAGGACGGCACCCAGCTCTATTTCAAGGACTGGGGCGCCGGTCGCCCCGTTGTATTCAGTCATGGCTGGCCACTGAGCTCGGACAGTTGGGAATCCCAGATGATCCTTGTTGCTTCGGAAGGGCACCGTGCCGTTGCACATGACCGTCGTGGCCACGGCCGTTCAAGTCAGCCATGGAATGGCAATGAGATGAACACCTATGCCGACGATCTGGCCACGGTGTTCGAGACGCTCGACCTGCGGGACGCTATCCTGGTGGGCTTCTCCACGGGTGGTGGCGAGGTGGCCCGATACATCGGCCGGCACGGTACGCGACGCGTTTCAAAGGTGGTGCTGGTTTCAGCCGTGCCGCCTTTGATGGTGAAGACCGCCGCCAATCCGCGCGGACTGCCAATCGAAGTATTCGACGGCCTGCGTGCCGCACAACTTGCCAATCGGTCCCAGTTCTACAAGGACGTGCCGGCGGGGCCGTTCTATGGCTTCAACCGACCCGGTGCAAAGCCGTCGCAGGGGTTGATCGACGCATGGTGGGCGCAGGGCATGCAGGGTGGACACAAGAGTACGTACGACTCGATCAAGGCATTCTCCGAGACCGATTTCACCGAGGATCTCAGGAAGATCGATGTGCCGACCCTGATCATCCACGGCGACGACGATCAGATCGTGCCGATCGACGCCGCTGGACGCGCATCGGCAAAGCTCGTCAGGAACGCGAAGCTGATCGTCTACCCCGGTGCGCCGCATGGGCTCACCGACACCCACAAAGATAGATTCAACGCCGACCTGTTGGCATTCATCCGTAGTTGAAACGACGCCGCATCTGCCGGACCCCACGAAGGCGCCGGCAGATCGGCTCACCATAAGAGGTACTTCCCATGTGCAACCACCACACCCTCTATGCAGATCCCGTTGATCCGGCTCTGCCGAAGTCCGGCATTACGCTGGACCTGCCACGCACCGCGCTCGTCGTGATTGACCCGCAGATCGACTTCATGAGCCCCGAAGGCCGCAGCTGGGGCGTGGTCGGAGAAAGCGTGACGGAGCAGAACCTCGTGGCCAACCTAGTCCGTCTGTTCGAGGCCGCAAAACAGGCGGGCATCACGGTCGCCATCTCTCCCCACTATTACTTTCCCCATGACCACACATGGAAAGTGCAAGGCCCCGCCGAAATGTTCCAGCATGCCATCGGCATGTTCGACCGTCCGGGCGCGCTGAACCTGGACGGATTCCGTGACTCGGGCGCGGACTTCATGCCGGAACTCAAGCCGTATATCGAGGATGGCAAGACCATCATCTGCTCCACGCACAAGCTGTACGGCCCGCAGGCCAACGACCTTGTCCTGCAATTGCGCAAGCAGCGCGTCGACCAGGTGATCCTTGCTGGCATGGCCGCCAATCTGTGCGTCGAATCCCATCTGCGGGATCTGCTGGAGCAAGGTTTCGAAGTTGCTGTCGTGCGCGACGCCGTTGCAGGGCCGAAGCTACCCGAAGGGGACGGATATCACGCGGCACTGGTCAACTTCCGCTTCATCGCAAACGCGCTGTGGGATACCAACGAAACCGTGCAGCGGTTGGCAGGAAAGGTTGGAGCAGCCGCGTAGCGCCTGTCGTGCGCCAGGGCGCCAGCCCCTGGCGCGGCAATGGCAGGGTGCATGACTGTCTAGTTCAAAGAATGCATAGAGGCGACTCACATGCCTAAGATTCCTTCGCGCTACAGCTATTTCGCCTATGGTGTTATCCAGGCCGGATTGACCTGCTCCATCGCTGCTGCCATCGCAAGCCTTCCATTTGCAGAAGAAGGCCTGTTCTTTCAGCACTGGCTAAGGTCCTGGAGCGTTTCCTGGCTGACCATGCTGCCGGTTGTCGTGTCGGCCACGCCCATCATTCGCTGCCTGGTCGATCGCATGACAAACCACTCTTAGGTCATACCGTCATATGTCGATGGTCGATGGCCTAGTTGAAATCGATAAACATGTGCCTGTTGACTGTGTCATCGCTCAACTACATTGAAGGCTGCACAAACCAGCACGCATCGGCACCATGACCAAGAACCTGACGCTCGGACATGCGGAAACGGAGGCCCAGATCCGCGCCTGCTTCCCTGTCATGCGGCAACTGCGCCCCAAGCTGCAAATGCCGGAAGACTTTCTCGACACCGTCATGGTGCAAAGTGGACAAGGGTACCGGCTGCTCGCGCTCTGGGACGACGGCAAACCTGTTGCGCTGGCCGGATATCGGCGTCTTGAAAACCTGATCCACGGGCGCTTTCTGTACGTCGACGACCTGATTACCGATGCCGAGGGCCGGGGGCAGGGTCACGGCGAGCGTCTGCTGCAAGCGCTTTGCGAGCTTGGACGCACAGAAGGCTGCCAGCGACTTGTCCTGGATACCGCACTCGCGAACGCGCTGGCCCAGCGCTTCTATTTCCGTTCCGGCCTGCTCGCCAAGGGCCTCCACTTCTGCATGGAGCTGCAATGAAGCTCCTCAACCTGCTGCTGCTCGATTGCTGCCCGCGCCGTGACTATTCCACGAGCCGGCGCTCCGAGTCGATCTGGCGCGGGGATGCCGCGCTCCCTAACATGGAATCGTTCCACCTTCCTCAGCACGGAGAAGCATCATGAAGATTGTCATCATTGGCGGGACTGGCCTGATCGGCTCGAAGACCGTCGCCATTCTGCGCCAGGGCGGCCACGAGGTCATGGCCGCCTCGCCCAGGAGCGGTGTCAACAGCATCACTGGCGAGGGGCTCCAGGAGGCCCTGACCGGCGCCCAGGTGGTGATCGACCTTGCCAATTCCCCATCGTTTGAAGACAAGGCGGTACTGGCATTCTTCGAGACTTCCGGGCGCAACCTTCACGCGGCGGAGACCGCAGCGGGCGTTCAGCACCATGTCGCGCTGTCCATCGTCGGCACCGACCGGACGCCCGAAAACGGCTATTTCCGCGCCAAGGTCGCGCAAGAAAAACTGATAGAGGCCTCGGGCATCCCCTACACCATCATCCGCTCGACCCAGTTCATGGAATTCATCGGCGGCATCGCCGATTCCAGTGCGCAAGGAAATGTCGTCCGCCTTTCGCCTGGGCTGTTCCAGCCGATTGCTGCGGACGACGTCGCCGGACTCGCTGCCGATGTAGCGCTCGCACCACCGCGAAACGGCATCGTCGAGATCGCCGGCCCGGAACGAGCCCCGTTCAACGAGATCGTCGCCCGCTATCTCAAGGCGGTGGGCGACCCGCGTGAAGTCGTGCGCGACCCCGAGGCCCGCTACTTCGGCGGCCGGGTCGAGGAACATTCGCTGGTGCCGTTGGGCGAGGCGCGCCTCGGGCGCATCGGCTTAGAGGAATGGCTGCGTCAATCGCAGCAACGATAGTCCGCAGGGCGCATGCCCACGTAAGCAGCACCGGTTCGTCAGTCCCACATTGAGCAGATCACCAGGAGCAAACATGACCCAACGTACGAATTACTTCCAGCAATCCCCGGAACTTTCCAAGAAGCTCATGGAGTTCGGCGCGCTGTTCCAGAAGACCACGATCGAACAGCCCATTCGCGAGCTTGTCGAGATTCGCGCATCGCAGCTCAATGGCTGCGCGTTCTGCGTCGACATGCATATCAAGATGGCGAAGATCCACGGCGAGCGCGAATTGCGCCTGCATCATGTGGCGATCTGGCGCGAGTCGACGCTGTTCTCGCCGCGCGAACGCGCCGCGCTGGCCTGGACCGAGGTGCTGACCAGGCTTCCCGCCGAAGGCGTGCCCGACGATATCTATGAGCGCGTGCGCACCCAGTACAGCGAGAAGGAACTGTCTGACCTCACCTTCCTCGTGGGGGCGATCAATACCTGGAACCGCCTGAACGTGGCATTCCGCATGGTGCCTGGGTCGTCGGACAAGGCGTTCGGGCTCGACAAGGCCAACCTGGAGTGATGCCATGAAGACGGTCACTTCCGTTGCGGCAGCACTTGTGTTGTCGTGCCTGACGGTTGCAAAGCCGGCCGCCGCCGCGCCGGAGGCGAGTGTCACGCCCCTGGTCAAGGAAGCGTTGCCCGAATATCCGGGGAAGGAAGCCGAGATGATCATCGTGGAGTATCCGCCGGGCAGTGCCGATCCCGTGCATCGCCATGACGCCCACGCCTTCGTCTACGTGCTCGAGGGCAGCATCGTCATGGGCCTCAAGGGCGGAAAAGAGGTAACGCTCAAAGCGGGCGATACCTTCCACGAAGGTCCCAACGATATCCACACCGTCGGACGCAATGCCAGCAAGACGCAGCCAGCAAAGTTTGTCGTGTTCCTGATCAAGAACAAGGGCGCGCCGATCCTGACGCCGGTGAAGTAGTCGTCGTCCAATTTGGCACCGGCAATGCCGGTGCGCACTGTCCGGCCGGCAAGAGCGGCGCTACCGCATGCTCTTGCCGTGCCGCTGTTTTCCAGGGTGGCGTGAAGGGTTGTGGGACGGAAATTGATACTACGTCCGTTTCTTGGCAATATCACCATCACAAAATCAGGTCCCGGGCAGCGATCTGGTCGGTGGTGAGGGCGGTTGGCCGTGCTGCCTGCCGGCAGTTCGGACCTCGGACCCGCGACCTGCCGCCCCGCCGCGAGATGCGCACCATGCACCTGGGAAAATCGTACACAATATCCGAGTTCACGTTCTGGTCGAGACGGCAACTTTATGCCTCGCTAGCATGCGGTTCGCTGCCCGTAGTCCTTTATCAGTTCTTCGGGCTGAAATGGCTGTCAATCCCGGTCTCGGTTGTGGTGCTGCTGGGCACCGCCACGTCATTCATCGTGGGCTTCCGGAACGTGCAGACCTACAGCAGGGCCCTGGAGGCACAGCAGATCTGGACTGAGATCTTGAACGGCAGCCGGTGTCTGGGTGTGATGAGCCGGGACTTTCTGGCAGGGCAGGCGGCCGGGCGGGATCTGGTTCTCCGGCATTGCGCATGGCTGACGGCGCTCCGCTATCAACTGAGAACCCCAAGGATCTGGGAAAGCGCGGGCAAGGCATCCAACGTGGAGTACCGGAAGTACTACCGGGTTCCAGAGTGGGAGACTCCATTGGACGAGGCGCTTGCGCGTTATCTGCCACAGGCCGAACTCGACTCGCTTGCGCACGTCGAGAGCAAGACAAGCCGGTTGCTGGGAACGCAGTCAGCGACGATCAGGCGGTTCCTTGACGCTGGCGAGATCGGCAATACCTTCTATCTGGAGTTGGTAGGATCGATCAGAGGCTTCTTCGCGCAGCAAGGACGGGCGGAGCGTATCAAGGACTATCCGTATCCCAGGCAATATGCGGTCGTCAACAAGCTCTTTGTCCGTACGTTTTGTCTGCTACTGCCTTTTGGCATTCTTACAGAGTTCGAAAAGCTCAATGCCAGCGTTTCAGGCGTCATGCATGGCAACATGATCTGGCTGGTCATTCCATTTAGCACGATGATCTCCTGGATGTACCTCGCGCTGGAGCAAGTGGGCGAAAGCACGGAGAACCCGTTCGAAGGAAACGCCAATGATGTGCCCATGGCACAGATCTGCCGGAAGATCGAACACGAACTCATGGACATGCTTGGCGAGAAGTGCGATATCCCCGCGCCAACGGCCGGGCACGGTATTGTCCTCTGACCACTCAAGGTTATCGCTTTCCCACCTCCGACCACTTAGTCAGGCATCCTGTCATGTCTGCGGGCCGTGCGTCGTCTTATCGCTCAGTGCGCAGCCGCGATCGACAGCTTGCGAGTCGGCGTTTCGCGGTCGCGGTAGATCGCCCAGGTAACGGCGGCGGCGACCGGGCCGACCGGCACGTTGATGTAGAAGATCCACGACCACGCGTAGCCGTCGGTTAGCCAGCCGCCCAGCGCCGGGTTGGCGATGGGGCCGAAATTTCCATACGACCGACTTTATTTCTCGCGATCACAAGGCCATGACGCGGCTGACCGATCTGCCCCTATAATGCTTGATAATGCAACGATTGATCGAGCAATAAAATGACCCCACAGCCAGATAAGTCTGAGGCCAACGGCCAGGTGCTGCCGTTTCGCGAGTCCCTGCTGGCCATGCTGGGCGTGGCCTTTGTGGTGATGCTGGTGGCGCTGGACCAGACCGTGGTCGGCACGGCGCTGCCGACCGTGGTGGCCGAGCTGCAAGGCTTCGAGTACTACGCCTGGGTAGCCACGGCCTACCTGCTGACATCGGTGATTACCGTGCCGGTGTTCGGGCGGCTGGGGGACTATTACGGGCGCAAGCCGTTCGTGCTGGCATCGATCGTGGTCTTCTCGGTGGCCTCGGCGCTGTGCGGCATGGCGCCGAGCATGCCGTTCCTGGTGCTGGCGCGCGCGCTGCAGGGGATTGGCGGCGGCATGCTGGTCGGCACCGCCTTTGCATGCATTGCCGACCTGTTTCCGGATACGCATGTGCGGCTGCGCTGGCAGGTGATGATGAGCGCGGCATTCGGCATTGCCAATGCGGTGGGGCCGTCGCTGGGCGGGCTGCTGACGGAGTGGTACGGCTGGCGCGCGGTGTTCTATGTCAACCTGCCGATTGGCGTGCTGGGGCTGTGGTTTGCGTGGCGCTACCTGCCGCACCTGCGCCAGCAGGCGCACAGCGGGCCGATCCGCGTGGACTGGCTCGGTGCCTTGCTGATCGCAGCCGGGCTGGGGTGCGTGCAGCTGAGCGTTGAACTGCTGCCGGCACGCGGCTTCGATGCCTATACGGGCGGCTTGCTGGTGCTGGCGGCGGTGGCACTGGTGGCGCTGTGGCAGTGGGAGCAGCGTTGTGCCAACCCGATCCTGCCGGTGGAGATGTTCCGCAACCCGGGGCTGGCGCCGTTGTTCCGGCTGGCGGTGTTCACGGGCTTCACCATGTTCGCGCTGCTGCTCTATGCGCCGCTGCTGTTCCAGGGCGGCTTTGGCTATTCGCCGAAGGAGGCGGGCATCCTGATCACGCCGCTGGTGGTCTGCATCACCGCTGGCAGCATTCTCAACGGGCGCATCGTTACGCGCATCCGTCGCCCGAATACCATGCTCTATGCCGGCTTTGGCATGCTGGCGGTGTCCTGCCTGGGCCTGTCGCAGGCGACGCGCAGCATGCCGCACGGCGTCTTGCTGACGATCATGCTGATCGGCGGGTTCGGGCTCGGCTTTATCATGCCGAACCTGACGGTGTTTGCGCAGCAGACGGCAGGGCGCGAACACCTTGGCATTGCCACAGCCATGCTGCAATCGCTGCGCATGGTAGGCGGCATGGTGGGCACCGCGATCGTGGGCACGCTGGTCACGCGCAGCTATACCGGCGGTGTGGAACATGCGCTGTCCGCCGCCAATGCCGGACAATGGACGGCGCGCATGGCGGATCCGCAGGTGCTGATCGACAAGGCGTCGCAAGTCGCGTTGCTCGGCCAGCTCGAGCAAGCCGGGCACAATGGCGCACTGTTGCTGGAACAGGCGCGCGTGTCGCTGGTCACTGCCATCCACCTTGGCCTGGTGGTGGCTGCGGTGGCCGCCGCGCTGGGCGTGTGGTGCGCCCGCCGGGTGCCGTCGATCAAGCTGACCCGGGCGCCGGCGCCCGCCATGGCCGCCGACTGAAGCGCCGGCCTGCAACGTAACCTGAGGAAAATGGATGGAACTGGAGCGACAAAGCGTGGCCGTACTGCAGCAGTTCGGCCGCACCTACCGCGCCTACGCGGCTGCGTTCGAACAGCGCCTGGGGCTGCCGCTGCCCCGCTGGCGCATCCTGCATGCGCTGCATCACCAGGAGGGCGCGATCGGCCAGAAGGCGCTGGCTGACCTGGTCGGCATGGACCCCGGCGCGCTGACGCGCCAGCTCAAGGCCATGCAGGAACTTGGCTGGGTGGAGCGCAGCACCTCGGAACGCGACAACCGCGTGACCCATGTCACGCTGTCACGGACCGGCGAGCAGGTGGTGGCGCACGCCATGCCGCTGCGCTCAGCCTTTCTGGAGGATGTGCTTGCCGAGGTGTCGCCGTCGACCATGCGCGAGCTGTCGCGCGGCCTGGCGCGGCTGGAGGCCGGCATCGCATACGCGCAGGCCCACGCGGCACAGGCAGCCGACGCCGCCTGATACGGCCGCGGCCGTGCCGCCGGCGCTCAGGCAGTCAGCAGCATGCCGTTAAGCGCCGCAAATTCAAACAGTTCCCGGTCGTTGGTGACGCCGAGCTTCTGCATGGCGCAGTTCTTCTGCCGGCTGATGGTCTTGACGCTGCGGCAGAGCAGGACGGCGATCTCGCTCACGGACCGTCCGGTCAGGTACAGCCGCAATACTTCCATTTCACGCCGGGACAGGCGCTCCGCGCCGGCCTGGCCTGGTGTGGCCGGGTTGCCGGGATCGGCCTGCGACAGCACTTCAAGCGCGGATTTGCCGATGTAGTGGAAGCCCCGCTGGATACGGCAAACCACGGTTACCAGTTCTGACAGGGGCGAGTCCTTGAGCAGCAGGCCGTGCACCTGGGTGTCGAGGATGGAGCGCAGCACCAGCGGATTGGTGATCATGGTCAGCACGATCACGGCCAGCGACGGATGCCGCCGCCGCAGGCTGGCAAGCAGGCGCAGGCCGTCGCTGTTGCCCTCGCCGTGCGCGGGCATGTGGTAGTCGGTGATCACGACATCGGGACGCAGGCTTTCCACGCTGTTCAGCAAGGCCGTCGCGCTGGTCACGCAGCCGCACACCTCCCACCCGGTCTGGGTATGCAGGCGGTCCGCGACGGCCGCGCTGACCAGGGGGTGGTCGTCGGCAAGCAGGATCCTCAATGTCATCTGGTTGCTCCTCGATTCTTGTTCGTGGCAGCGCCGGCATCAAGAAAACGCCGCACGTCAGCGAGACGTGCGGCGCAAAAACGACGCCAAACAATACGACGCCAGACAACTGCGTGCATTGCCCCGGGACCGGGCCAAACGGGAGACGGCCGGACCGCAGCAATGCCATTGCAGGATATCGGCCGCGCGGTCTGGCGAAACTAGGAGGATTCGCAAAGCGCCGCCGTGGCGCAGCGGCCTGCACCGGGCAAAGTGGCGCGAGTGTAGCGCAGGGTCAGCGCTCGGAAAAATGTCTCAAGACTGTAATAAGAACGCCGCCGCCGCTGCGCAGCCAAAGCAAAAGGCGCTGGCGCCATCGGGCTGCCAGCGCCTTGCGGGCGCCGGTGCTGCGGGCGTTGCGTCAGGCCAGCGCGGATTGCGCGTGGGCTGCGGCGCGCCCGTTGCGGCGGCTGTCGATGGCCTTGAGCGGGTCGCGCAGCACGGCGCTGCCGACATCCATGATGTCGCGCAGCACGCCCTTGTCGCCGCTGCGCTCCGGTGCCCAGAAATGCAGTGCCGCCCATTCCGGGAAGCTGCTCGGCGGTGCCAGCAGGCGCGTCTTGCGCTCGCGCGTGACCAGCGGCACGTTGAAGTCCAGCACCGGGCAGATGCCCCCGGCCGAATGCAGCAGCGTGATCTGGGTATGCCATGACGGGACCACGGTCTCGCGATGCCCCGGAGTGCTGGCCTGGCGGCTCAGGAAGGCTCGCAGCGGGCTGCCGGCCTCGCAGTCTTCCTGCAGCAGGATCCAGTCGCTTTCGCCTTCGTCATGGCTGCCGCCGCGCGTGGCGCTGACCAGCCGGCGCGGCGTGGCCATGATGTTGTGCTGGCGCACGCGTTCGGGGTCGTGGCCGCTGTCGACGATGAAGGCGCAGTCCAGTTCGCCGCTGCCGAGATGGCCGGCAAGGGTGGCGTCGGCGATCACCGGGCGCGTGATAAAGCTGTCTCGCGGAAACTGCTCGCACAGTGCGGTCAGGATCTCGGTGATGACCGGGTCGCCGATCGACGATGAAAAGCCGATCGAAACGCGCCTGCCGTCGGCACGGCGCTTGCTCAGGCCAGGCTCGCCGGGGCGCACCAGCTGGTTCCATTTGGCCAGGATCTGCCGCGCCGTCTGCTCCAGGCGCAGCGCATGCGGTGTGGGTTCGAGCATCCCGTTGCGCTTGACGAACAGCGGATCGCCGGTGATTTCGCGCAAGCGCGCGAGGCTATAGGCCACCGTCGGCACGCGTCCCTGCGTGCAGGCCGCAACGGCGCTGAGGTCCCGGTATTCCATGACCAGGACAAAGACATGCAACAACTTCGTGCTGACGTGACGCATTCCGACTTCTCCCGATCCATGACTTTGTTTTCTTTATTTTCTTGTTGGTCCGACACCTACAGCGCTGGGTCGGACAAAGGGCGCAAGCGCGGCCTGGTGTCAGGGCAATGATCCGGTCCCTGACAGTGACAGGCGCAAGCGACATGCACGGCGCGCGCTGCGGGCATGTCCGGATGAAAAAAAGGTGGGCAAAAGCCCGGGCAGGATGCTGCGAAAACGCATGGCACGACTCCTAAATGTCCGACTTGCGTCGACAAATGGCGCAGTGACGATTCGATCCTTCAGGCCCGGTACTGTTGGCAGCGTGAACGCGCACCAGTCTGGGTGGTGCGGGCTGCCTGGCCGCTCTTCTGCCGGCGCCGCCAGGGCGCCGCGCGAAGGCGTGCGAAATTTAGTTGTGCCGAGGAATCTTAATACATGCTCAGCAAAAGTCATAGAAACTTGAATTGATGACAGTCTTCTAATTTTGTTTAGTACCTCTTTGTCTGTACATCAATACATGGCTTGAAATCGGGGCCACCGGGCGATTCATGCACGATTACAGCCGTGCAGAAGGTCGTCATGCCCATGTGTTATGGCGGCCGGCATCTTCGTTTCCGCGATGCGCAGTGAGAATGATCTAACTGGATTCCAAATTGGCTTAACGAAATTTGGCAATGCGCGCCAGCGCCGGCGGCAGCTTGCGCAGAGATAATTTTCTTAACTCGCGCAGCGAAGACACTGAATTGCTTTTTGGCGCGGCCGTGGGCTAACGTAGGGCTAGAGTCGGCACAGTTGGCGGCGCGGCTGGCGCCGCTTGTCGCCCGCCGTTGTGATGCGGAGAGATTCGTGAACAGACGGTATTCGGAAGAGCAGATCCGCAGCTACCTGGCCGAGGCGGCCAGCGGCGTGCCAGTGCGTGAGCTGTGCGCGCGCTATGGTTTCAGCGATGCTTCGTTCTACGGATGGCGTGCCCGTTACGGCCAGCCCAGCCAGGGTGATGTACGTGACGGCCGCAAGCTGCGCGAGCTGCAGGAAGAGAATGCCCGGCTCAAGAGTATGCTTGCGGATGCGCTGCTCAAGCTTGAGCTGATGCGCAACCGTACCGGCCGCCGCAATGGCACTGGCAAGGATCGCTAGCGGCGGACGGTTCTTGCAATGCGCCGCGGTGTCGCTTCCACGTGCCGCGGAGGGTTCTGGAGTATTGGTTTGACGAAGTTTCTGATCAAGGCGGGCGTGCTGGCATGCGCCGCCATGGTGGTCGTCCCCGCGTGGGCGGCCAGTGCTGCATCGGCGGCCGCGGCCGCCGGCACTCCGATGGTGGCCCCGCCGCCGCCACGGATGCTGGACGAAGCCACGGCCGTGGTGGAAGGACCTGATGGCAAGGTGTCTGCGTCGCAGCGGCAGCACTGCCAGTCATTGCTGGACCAGATCAACGCGCTGCCCGGCGGGCCGCAGTGGTCCACCGGCAAGTCGTCGGTAACCACTGCCGACGGGCGCACATATCCGACACTGGAACGCCAGGCAGACCGCAAGCGCCTGGAAGAGGCGTATCGCCAGGAATGCACGCAGCAGCGCCGCTGAGGCGCCCCCCGGCAGCAGGCCGTCACCTGCGTATTTGTGGAGAGCCGACATGCACCGTTTCAAACACCTCTTCGCATGGTGCCTGGCGCTGATGCTGATGGCGCCGCTCGGGCCAGCGATGGCGCAGTCCAAGCTGAGCAATGCCCAGCTTGACCAGCTGACCGCGCCGATTGCCCTGTATCCCGATGCGCTGCTGTCGCAGGTGTTGATGGCTGCCACCTATCCCGCCGACGTCGCAGCTGCGGCGCAATGGTCCAAGGCCAATCCCAGCCTGTCTGGCGATGCCGCGACCAAGGCGGTCGCCAGCCAGGCCTGGGACCCCAGCGTGCAGTCGCTGGCCGCGTTCCCCTCCGTGCTCGACATGATGGGCCGCCAGCCGCAGTGGGTGCAGTCGGTCGGCGACGCGTTCCTGGCCCAGCCCAACGACGTGATGGATTCCGTGCAGCGGCTGCGGGTGCAGGCGCAGAAAGCTGGCACGCTGAAGACGACCGAGCAGCAGAAGGTCGTGACGCAGACCACCGGCGGCACCACGATCGTGCAGATCGAGCCGGCCAATCCGCAGGTGGTCTACGTGCCGACCTACAACCCAACCACGGTCTACGGCACCTGGGCGTACCCCGCGTATCCGCCGGCCTATTACCCGCCGCCGCCCGGCTCCGTGTTTGCCACGGCACTGGTAACGGGCATCGGCTTCGGGCTTGGCGTGGCGGCGGTCGATGCGATGTGGGGCGGGTTCAACTGGAATAGCCACGACGTCAACATCAATGTGAACCGCTACAACAACATCAACGTCAACCAGCGCCTGGACGTCAACCGTGCCAACGTGAACTGGCAGCACAACCCCGCCAACCGCGGCAACGTTCCCTACAACAATGCGGCGGTGCGCGGTCGCTATGACCAGCAGCGCCAGTCTGGCCTCGCCAGCCGCCAGCAGGGTGTTCAACCCGGCCAGCGCGTAGGGGCCGCCGGCGGCGGGGTGCAACGCCAGCCTTCCCAGCGCGACCAGGCGCGAGAGCGCGCCGCGCAGTCGTTCGAGGGCCGTACCGGACAATCCATACCGGGCCATGCGGGCGGGGTGGCAGACCGCTCGCGCCCGGGTGCCGCCGGCGCTGGCGTGCAGAATCCGCGGCCGGCCGGTGCTGACCGCCAGCGCGCAGACCAGGCCCAGGCCCGCGACCGTGCCCGCAATGCCAACCGGGACAGCGCGCTGCGCGATGCCGGCAACGGCGACCGCATGCGCCAGCAGACCCAGCGCGCGGCGATGCCGCACCGGGAAGCGCCGCAAGCGCGCCCGGCCGGGCTCCACCAGGGCGGCGTGCACCAGGGCGGTGGACTGGGCGGCGGCGGTGGAGGCCGGCTCGGCGGCGGCGAACATTTCGGCCATGGTCGGAGGTAAATCATGATGCACATGACCGCTAATCCCTTCTCTGCCGCAGCCGGAGCGCGCGCGCTGCGCACGCTCGCGGCGGCCGCGGCCCTGTCCCTGTCCCTGCCGGCGATGGCCCAGCAGGTCTTCCCCAGCCCTGACGCTGCCGCCGAGGCGCTGGGTGATGCCATCGCGCGCAGCGACGGCGACGCATTGCAGCGCGTGCTGGGCAAGCAATACCAGTCGCTGGTGCCGGAGGGCTCCATCAACCGCGACGACGTCTACGAATTCCTTGGCGCCTGGGCGCGCCACCATGCCGTGCAGCCCGATGGCGAGCGCCGCGCGCTGATCGCGGTCGGGCAGAGCGGATGGACCTTCCCCGTGCCGCTGGCGAAGCAGAAGGACGGCTGGCAGTTCGACTTGCGTGCCGGCCAGCAGGAAGTGCGCCGCCGCCGGCTCGGGCGCAATGAACTGGTGACGATGGAAACGCTGCTGCAGCTGGCCGATGCCCAGCAGCGCTACGCGGAGCAGGTGGGGCAGGGGCGCTACGCGACCCAGTTGATCAGCGCGCCGGGCAAGACCAACGGCCTGTACTGGCCCGCGGCCAGCGAGCAGGACGCGAGCCCGATCGGCCCCGATGCGCTTGCCATGGGCCCGGATACGCCCGCCGCGGATGCTTTCTACGGCTACCATTACCGGATCCTGCCGCCGGCCAAGGGCAGCGACGCCAAGTACGGCCTGATTGCCTGGCCGGCCCGCTATGGCGATACCGGCGTGCATACCTTCATGCTCGGCAGCGACCGCGTCTTCTATGAGCGCGACCTCGGGCCCGGCACGGCATCGCGCGCCAAGACCATCCGCAGTTTTTCGCCTGCCGGCTGGCAGCGCGTGGCGGACCGCTGAGCCCTTGGCCCCAGAGCCCCGGCCAGCCGCCTAGGCCAGCCGGGGTTCGCCGAACTCCCCGCCGTAGGCTTCTGATCTGGCCGCCGCCGGCCGCGGGACCGGATCCAGGTCGGCATAGACCGCGGCCAGCCCGTCGCGGTCGATGATGCGCAGGTGCCGCTGGCGCACCGAGATCAGCCCGACCGAGGCAAAGCGCGACAGCAGCCGCGACACCGTTTCCAGGGTCAGCCCAAGCAGGCTGGCGATGTCCGTGCGCGACATGGCCAGCGTCAGCGCGCCGTCGCGGTTGCCGTCGCGGCGCGCCTGCTCGCCGGCGAGGTCGAGCAGCAGCATGGCCAGGCGCTGTGGCGCCCTCATCGACCCCACCGCCACCAGCAGCACGCGTTCGCGCTCGGCGTTGCGGCGCATCGCTTCCAGCACCGTTTCACGGAATGGGGCGGACTGCATGAGGGTGCGCAGGGATTCGACCGAGACCGCACAAACCACTGCATCCTGCAGCGCGATTACACCAGTCCCATGGACCGGACCTTCGTGCGGCTCAAGCCCCAGCACATCGCCGGGCAGCGAAAAACCCGTTACCTGCCGCCAGCCCAGCGGCGATTCATAGACCTGCTTGGCGCTGCCATGGCGCAGCGGGTAGACCGTCAGCGCAGGGCGGCCCTGGCGGAACACATGCTCGCCGGTGCGCACTTCTACCCGCTCCGGCTGCAGCGCCATCGGCACGTGCGGCAGGGGAGCTTGCGCCCCCGCATTGTGGCAAACGTGGCGAAAGAGGCAGAGCAGGCAGGCTGGGGCGCCGTTGTCCGGCATGGTGTCATTGTCCTCCGGTGACGATGGCCAAGTATAAAACGTCGGCAACGCAAGCCATCTCGCTGCGATCTGCATTCTTTCGTGTGGCTAGTTTAAAAATTTCGCATTGCGGGCGCGAGGCTCGTTGCGTTTGTGCCATAAGCGCGGGAGTACGCCGGCGGGCGTAATGCTGATTGTGATATGCTGCAATGCAACAATAAAGGCACAGGAGGAGATCGCGTCACACGATCAGGAGTCCTCATGACCAAAAGCTTTGCCGCTGACTGGCACACGCAGATCCGGCGACTGAGCCGTGCGCAAGCCCGCACGGAAGCCCAGGTGAAGTCCTGGCTGGACCGCGTGGATTCGCTTAATCCGCTCACGCCGGCTCGGCCTGACCGCCCGCCGGGCAAGCTCCGGCCCGCCCGGCCAGCACCCGCGCCGGGTTTCCTGCCCGGTACCTGGCAGGCGCACAGGCTGCGCCTGGCGCCGCTGCCGGGCGAACTGGTGCCGCAACTGTCGTATCACCTCTACATACCGTCCAAGGCCCATCGCGGCCCGTTGCCGGTGGTGGTGGTGCTGCATGGCTGCCGCCAGACGCCGGATGACCTGTCGGCCGGCACCCGCATGAATGCGCTGGCCGAGCGCGAGGGATTTATCGTGGCCTACCCGCAACAGCCCTTGCGGCGCCAGGTGCAGCGCTGCTGGCAGTGGTTCGACCTGGGCGCCGCCGAGGGCGGACGCGAGGCGCAGGCGGTAGCCGCGCTGATCGATGCGCTGGCTGCGCGCCACGACGTGCGCGAGCGCGAGATCTACCTGGCCGGCATGTCCGCCGGCGCGGCCATGGCCGCGGTGGTGGCGTTGCGCTACCCGGGCAAGGTGGCGGCCGCGGCGCTGCATTCCGGCGTGGTCATCGGCGCGGCCGACAACCCGCGCGCCGGCCTGCGGGCCATGCAGCAAGGCTCGGCGGCCGATCCGTCATGGCTGCTGGATGCCGCCGGCGTGACACCGGGCGGTCCCGAGATGCCCGCGCTGGTGGTCCACGGCCTGGCCGACGACGCAGTCCATCCGGTCAATGGCCGTCTGCTGGCCCGGCAGTTCCTGGCTTACAACGGCCTGGAAGACCGGCTCGCCGGTACGCCCGCGCAGTCCGACCCGGAAGACGAAGCGCCGGGCCGGTCCCATGAATACCGCTTCGGGCGCTGGCGCCGCGACCTGGTCACGCTGGTGGAAGTGGAGGGCCTGGGCCACGCCTGGAGCGGCGGCGATGCCAGCTATGGCTACCACAGCGATATCGGCCCGGATGCCAGCACGCTGATGTGGCAGTTTTTCAGCCAGCACCGGCGTTGAAGCCGGGCAGCACCAATGCGCATCAAGCGCGCACAAAAAAGGGAGGGCGCCTGCCCTCCCTTTTTCGTTGCCGCAGCCGCGTCAGCCGCGCGAGCGGTCCTTGACGAACAGCGCAGTCACCATGCCCAGCACGCACAGCGCGACCACATAGTGGGCCGGCGCCAGCGAATCCTGCTTCAGCATCAGCGTGACGACCATCGGCGTCAGCCCGCCGAAGATCGCATACGACACGTTGTACGAGAATGACAGGCCCGAGAAGCGCACCTGCGCCGGGAACGCATTGACCAGCACGAACGGCACCGCGCCGATGGTGCCGACAAGGAAGCCGGTCAGCGCATAGAGCGGCAGCAGCAGGTCGGGGCGGGTGAAGAGCGTGGTGTAGAACATGTAGGCGCAGATGGCCAGCAGCAGGCCGCCGACGAACAGCGTGCGGCGCGCGCCGATGCGGTCGGCCAGTGCGCCGGAGACGACACAGCCGACCGTCAGGCACAGCGTGGCGACGCTGTTGGCGACCAGCGCCGTGCGCGCGTCAAAGCCGTACAGCTTCTGCAGGAAGGTGGGCGTCATCAGGATCACCACCACGATGCCGGCCGACAGCATCCAGGTCAGCAGCATCGACACCGCGACGCTGCCGCGGTGGTTGCGCACCACCGACTTCAGCGGCATTTCCGCGGCCAGCGCCTTGCGCTTCTGCAGTTCGGCGAAGACCGGTGTCTCATGCAGCCAGCGCCGCAGGTACATCGAGGCGATGCCGAACGCGCCGCCGATCAGGAACGGCACGCGCCAGCCGTGGTCGGCCAGCTCGGACGGGGTGAAGACGCTGTTGATGCCGGTGGCGACCAGCGAACCCAGCAGGATGCCGGCAGTCAGCCCCGCGGTCAGTGTGCCGCAGGCATAGCCGACATGGCGCGCCGGCACGTGCTCCGATACGAACACCCAGGCGCCGGGCACTTCGCCGCCGACGGCCGCGCCTTGCAGGATGCGCAGCACCAGCAGCAGCACCGGCGCGGCCAGGCCGATCGACTGGTAGGTGGGCATCAGGCCCATCAGCAGCGTGGGCACCGACATCAGCAGGATCGACAGCGTGAACATCTTCTTGCGGCCGAGCAGGTCGCCGAAGTGCGCCATGATGATGCCGCCCAGCGGCCGGGCCAGGTAGCCGGCCGCGAAAATGCCGAAGGTTTGCAACTGGCGCAGCCAGTCCGGCACCGACGGCGGGAAGAACAGCTGCCCGATGACCGTCGCGAAAAAAACGAAGATGATGAAGTCGTAGAACTCAAGGGCGCCGCCGAGCGCGGCAAGGGCAAGGGTCTTGTAATCCTGGCCGGTCAGCGGGCGCGCGCTGGCTCGCGGCGCGCCGACACCTGCGGCGGTACTGCTGGTGGTAGACATGAATGGACTCGCATGGAAGAGATCGCATGCGAAGCGTGCAGCACGGAATACGTGATGGGTGTGGCCGGAGGGTACAGCGCAGGGGAGGCAGGCATGATGTGGCGGGTAAGCCGCAGGCTTGCGACGAAACGCTTCGCAAAGGACGTAAAGATACCAGATCGGCCCATGCGGCGTTGAGAGGTCAATTCTGATTTCTTTGCTTTGTCCGAAACCGTTGCCATAATGTCGAAAAATGTGAAATCCGGGGCACAAACCATCGTGCAGCGCCGGAATGCGGGGTCAGATCTTCTGGAACGACATGGCTTTCAAGCAATCCATCCAGGCAGTGGCTGCCACGCCACGCGGGCGGCTGGCGACGCGCGTCGCCGGCGGCGTGGTCGCGGCGCTCGCGGTGTTTGGGCTGGCCGGGTATTTTGGCGGCCCGCCGCTGCTCAAATACCTGGTTGAAAAGAACGCGACCGAGGCGCTGGGGCGCAAGGTCACGCTGGGCAAGGTCCACGTGCGCCCGTTCGAGCTGGCGGCCACGCTGACCGATCTCACTATCTATGAGCGCGATGGCAAGACCCCCGCGCTGACGCTGGGCGAGGCCGAGGCCAATACCTCGCTGGCCTCGGTCTGGCACCTGGCGCCGGTGGTGGACAACCTCCACGTCGACCGGCTGGCCGTGCACGTGGTGCGCGGCGCCGACGGCCGCATGAGCTTTGCCGATGTCCAGGAGAAGCTTGCGGCCCTGCCGCCCAAGCCGCCCGATGCCAAGCCGGCGCGCTTTTCAGTCAACAACATCGCGGTTACCGGCAGCAGCTTCGGCTATGACGACAAGCAGCTCGGTTCCAGCCTGCGCGTCGACAACCTGACGCTGACGCTGCCGTTCCTGTCGAACCTGCCGCATGACGTCGAGATCGTGACGCGGCCCACGCTGAGCGCACGGGTCAACGGCACGCCGCTGGCGCTGGACGGCGAAGTGCTGCCGTTTGCCGATTCGCGCCAGACCCGGCTCAAGGTCAACCTTGACGGCCTGGAGATCGCGCGGCTGATGGCGTTCGCGCCGCCGCTGCGCGATGCCGAGGTCAGGTCCGGCAAGCTCGATACGCGCCTGACCGTGGCCTTCCGCCAGCAGAAGGACACGCAGGAGATGCTGGTGATGGGCACGGCCGCGTTGCGCGATGCCGAGGTCGTCACGCGCGCCGGCCAGCCGCTGGTCAAGAGCGGCCGCCTGGCGGTGGATATCGGCAAGCTCGAGCCGCTGGCCCACCGCGCGCAGCTGCGCAGCGTGGAGATCGAGGGGCTGGGCGTGGAAGCCGCGCGGCGCGCGGATGGCTCGCTGAACCTGGCCACGGCGTTCCTGCCGCAGGCGGTCAGCAAATCCACGGATGGCGTGGCGCCCGCGCCGGCGGCTGCCCCTGCCGCCGCACCGGCGCCTGCTTCGGCGCCCGCAGCGGCCGCCGCCTCGGGGGTGCAGGCGGCGCCGGCCAAGGCGGCGCCAAAAGACGTGCCGTGGCGCTATGCGGTCGAACGCATCGTCGTCAGGCAGGCCCGGCTGGGCTTTGAAGATGCACTGGCACCGTCGGGCCCGGGCAAGCTTGCACTCGGCCCGCTCGATGCCGAGGTCAAGGGCTTTGCCGGCACCGACGGCGACAAGCCGGCCAGGATCGAGGCCACGCTGACCGTGGCCGATGGCCAGACCCTGCACCATGCCGGCGACCTGCTGCTGCGCGACGGCTCGATGGCCGGCACGCTGGAAACCACCGGCCTGCGGCCGCAGGGGTTTGCCGCATGGTGGCCGCGCGAGCTGCGCAGCCAGTTCGGCACTACCGCGGTCAATGCCGAACTGAACTACCGCATGTCGTGGGGCACGCCGCAGTTCCAGTTCGTGCTGGAAAAATCGCGGCTGGAACTGGCGCCGCTCTACGTGGCCACGCGCGATCCGGTGACGATGCCGGCGGCCGCCGCACGCGATGCCGATGCCAGTGCAAGACCCGCCGGCAACGACAATGCCGCCCCGCGCGGCGCACGCCGCGCGCGTGAGCGCGCCGCCGACCGCGAGGGCGCCAACCTGCCGCTGCTGCAGGCTGAAAAACTGGTGCTGGACGATATCCAGTTCGACCTGGCCAAGCAGACCTTCGCCACCAGCCAGGTCACCCTGGCCAGGCCGCAGCTCGCTGCCACGCGCGACCACAGCGGCGAGCTGATCGAGATGGCGCGCCTGTGGGCTACCGAATCGGCGCAGCAGGTGCGCGCCACGCCGCGCCGGAATGGAGCGGCGGCCGCACCCGCCACCAACGGCAAGCCAGCGGGTGGCGGCTGGAAGGCAGACATCGGCAAGGTCACGGTGGAAGGCGGCAGCGCCCGCCTGGCCGACTACCAGCCGGCCGGGGCCAACCGCGGCCGCCCGGTGATCCACCAGTTCCGCAATATCGCGCTGAGCACCGGCGCGGTCGCCTGGCCGCTGACGCCGGCGGCGGTGCCGCTCAAGCTGCATGCCGAATCCGGTCGCCGCGGCGTGATCGGCGTCGATGGCACGGTGTTGCCGACCGTCCCCGCCAGCCGGCTGCAGCTGGACCTGCGCGAGGTCGAGGTGAGCCCGCTCCAGCCCTACATGGCTGACCGCTTCAACGCCGCCCTGCGCACCGGCACGCTGACGGCAAAGGGCAAGCTCAATGTCGATGCGCCAACCGGCAAGCCCATCGCCGCGCAGTTCAGCGGCAACGTGCAAACCGGCAACGTGCGCACGGTGGACCGCGTCAGCGGCGAAGACTTCCTGCGCTGGCGTTCACTGGCGGTGTCGGGCATCGACTTCGCCATGGACGAGAGCAAGGGCCCGATGCGCGTGAGCCTGGGCAATGTCGCGCTGTCTGACTTCTATGCCCGCGTGATCCTGAATGCCAACGGCCGCCTGAACCTGCAGGACGTGATGGCCGGCGGCGCCGAGAAGGGCGAGGCGGCGCCATCCACCAGCCTGACGCAGGCCAACCCGGCCTCGGCGCCGGCAACGCCGCCGGTGCAGACCGGTGATACGCGCACGGCCCAGGTCGAGCAGAAGCCGGGCGGGCCCAAGCCGCAGGTGCGCATCGGCGGGGTCTCGGTCGAGAAGGGCAATATCAATTTCTCGGACTTCTTCGTCAAGCCCAACTACACGGCCAACCTGACCGGCATGAAGGGCAAGGTGTCCAAGGTGTCGTCGGGCGACCCCACGCCGGCCGACCTGGTGCTGGATGGCCGCATCGACGACGATGCGCCGGTCAATATCAGCGGCAAGCTCAATCCGCTGGGTGAGCAGCTGTTCCTGGACATTGCCGCCAAGGCCTCGGGCGTGGAACTGACGCGGCTCACGCCGTATGCGGCCAAGTACGCCGGCTACCCGATCACCAAGGGCAAGCTGACGGTGGACGTGGCCTACAAGATCGAGAACGGCAAGCTCGATGCGAGCAACCACCTGTTCCTGGACCAGCTCACCTTCGGCGAGCGCGTCGACAGCCCGGATGCGACCAAGCTGCCGGTGCTGCTGGCGGTGTCGCTGCTGAAGGACCGCAACGGCGTGATCGACGTGAACCTGCCGGTGTCGGGCTCGTTGTCGGATCCGGAGTTCAGCATCGGCGGCGTGATCGTGCGCGTGATCGTCAACCTGCTGACCAAGGCGATCACGTCGCCGTTCTCGCTGATCGCCTCGGCCTTTGGCGGCGGCGGGGGCGAGGAGCTGGGCTATGTCGAGTTCGCGCCCGGCACCGCGGCGCTGACGCCGGCGGCCAGGGACAAGATCACCAAGCTGGGCCAGGCGCTCAACGACAGGCCCGCGCTGCGGCTGGAAATCAGCGGCCGCATCGACCCGGCCACCGACGAGGCCGGCGCGCGCCGCGCGTGGCTGGATGCGCGCGTGGCCGAGCAGAAGCGGCGCGACCAGCGCGACAGCGCCCAGGCGGGCGGCGAGGCCGGCAACGACGAAGCCGGCGAGCAGGGCGCCGAGATCAAGGTCTCGAAACAGGAGTACCCGAAGTACCTGGAGCAGGTCTACAAGCGCACGTCCATGAAGAAGCCGCGCAACTTCGTCGGCTTCACCAAATCCCTGCCGCCCGAGGAAATGGAAAAGCTGCTGATGGCCAATGCCACGGTCACCGAGGCCGACCTGAAGCGCCTGGCCGAGCAACGCGCACTGGTGGTCAAGCAGTCGCTCGAACGCGAGGGCAAGGTGCCGGAGAGCCGGCTGTTCCTGACCGCGCCCAAGCTCAGCGCCGAGGGCATCAAGGACAAGGGCGCGCCCAACCGCGTGGACTTCTCCATTCGCGGCTAGCCGGGGCGGCGGCGCCGCACGGTGCGGCGCCGCCACGGGCCCGGCCCGGAAAACCGGTATGATTCGGCCCGGACAATCCGTTCCATAGCCGATTCAGGAGTGTGTTTTGCAGCAGGATCAATTGGAAGCCGCCGTCGCCTACAAGACCTGGGTGTGCGTGATCTGCGGCTGGGTCTACGACGAAGAACAGGGCTGGCCGGAAGACGGCATCGCCCCCGGCACGCGCTGGGAAGACATCCCCGAGGACTGGCGCTGCCCGGAATGCGATGTCGGCAAGGCCGAATTCGCCATGATCGAGCTGTAACGCCGCACGCACTTTCCTGTCCGGCCGACCCATGCGGGCTCAGCCCCGGGCTTGCGCCAGCATGGCGGCAAGCAGCACATTGGCGCCCGCCTCGAGATGCTCGGGCCTGGCGTCCTCGATCTCGTTATGGCTGATGCCGTCCTTGCACGGCACGAAGATCATCGCCGTCGGCGCCACCCTGGCCAGGTAGACCGCGTCGTGGCCAGCGCCGGTGACGATGTCGCAATGCGTGTAGCCACGCGCCGCGGCCGCGTGCCGGACATGCGCCACAAGCTCGGGCGCGAAGGGCGTCGGCTCGAAGCGCTGGATCGCTTCGACTTCCACCGCCAGCGCGGCACCTGTGGTGCTGCCGCTGGCCAGCGCCGCGCACGCTGCGCGCAGCCTTGCTTCCATCCGGTCGAGCTGGCCGCCATCGAGATGGCGAAGGTCGACGCTGAACTGCACCCGCCCCGGGATGACGTTGCGTGAAGACGGGTGGACATTGACCACCCCGACCGTCCCCCGGCCATGGGGCGCAAAGTCGTTCGCGATCTTCGCCACTTCCTGGAACAGGAACGACGCGCCATGCAGGGCGTCCCGGCGCAGCGGCATGGGGGTGGGGCCGGCATGCGCCTCCATGCCCGTCACCGTGACGTCATACCAGCGCAGGCCAAGCGACCCCGTCACCACGCCGATGACCTTGTCCTCGGCCTCGAGGATCGGGCCTTGCTCGATATGCGCCTCGAAGTACGCGCCAACCTTGTTGCCGACCGGCGCGGTGCCCGCATAGCCGATCGCCGCGAGTTCGCCGGCAACGGACTTGCCGGCGTTGTCGGTTGCCGTCAAAGCGGTGGCTTCGGGGAAAACGCCGGCGAACACGCCCGATCCCATCATCACCGGCACGAAGCGCGCGCCTTCCTCATTGGTCCAGATCGCCAGCTCCAGCGGCGCCTCGGTGGTCACGCCGTGCTGGTTGAGCGTGCGCATGACTTCCAGCCCGGCCATCACGCCATAGCATCCGTCGAACTTGCCGCCGGTGGGCTGGGTGTCGATATGGCTGCCGGTCATGACCGGGGCAAGCGCGTCGTTGCGGCCCGCCCGGCGCCCGAAGATATTGCCCACGCGGTCGATGCGCACTGTCAGTCCGGCATCTCGCATCCAGCCGGTGACGAGGTCGCGCGCCTGCCCGTCCAGCGCGGTCAGGGCCAGGCGCGCATTGCCGCCCCTGGGCGTGGCGCCGATCCGCGCCAGGTCCATCAGCGCTTGCCACAGGCGTTCGCCATTGATCGTGATTGCGTTCATACGCCCGTCCCTGGCTGTTGGATGCCGCCGAAGAAGGCCGTTGCATTGGCGGCGAGCGAATCGAGGTGGTAGCCGCCTTCCTGCACGATCAGCGTGGGCAGGCCCAGTGCCGCAACGGCGCGGCCGAGGCGGCCGAAGCCGGCGGTGGACACGTCCACCAGCGACTGCGGATCCTCGCGGTAGATGTCGAAGCCGAGCGACAGCACCAGCGCGTCCGCCTGGAAGCGTTTGATGGCGCCGCGCGCCGTGTCCAGCTTGTCGAAGAAGACGGACTCGGGCGAACGGTGCGGCATCGGCAGGTTGAGGTTGTGGCCGGTGCCGGCGCCGCGGCCGTGCTCATCGTCGAAGCCCGCGACCACCGGATAGAAATTGGTCGGGTCGCCGTGGATCGACACGTAGAGCACATCGGCCCGGTCGTAGAAGATCTCCTGGATGCCCTGGCCGTGGTGCATGTCGGTATCGAGGATGGCCACGCGGCCAAAGCGCGCGCGCAGGGCCTGGGCGGCGATCGCGGCATTGTTCAGGTAGCAGAAGCCGCCCGCCGCGTCGCGTCGGGCATGATGGCCTGGCGGCCGGCACAAGGCGTAGGCGCGGCGTGCGCCGTCCAGCAGCGCGCGGGCGCCGGCCAGCGCGCTCTGCGCCGACCAGTAGGCCGAGCGCCAGGTGTTCAGGCCCACCGGGCAGCTGCCGTCGGCGAGATAGCGCGCGGCCTGCGCCAGCACGCCGCGCAGGGCGTTGGGCTCGCGCACGAAGATATTGGACATGACCTCGTCGCCCCAGTCCTCCGGCAGCTCGCGCCAGCTGGCATGGGCGTCCTGCAGGAACTGCAGGTAAGGCTGGTCGTGCACCGCGGCGAGCGGCGCGAGGCCGTGGTCGGCGGGGGCGTGCAGCGCGAAGCCAAGCGCCTCTGCCGCCTGCACCAGCCGCTGCGCCCGCGCGGGCAGCTCCTGCGGCGAGCGCATCCTGCCGCGCGAGTAGTAGCTCTGCGGATGGTGCAGCAATTGCTCGGGATGGAAAAACGTCAGCATGGGGTTTGCAATGTCCGTGGAAAGGCGTCAGGCCTGCGCGGCTTGCGCGGCCGGTTGTGGTTGCTGGCGCTGGCGTGCATCGATGCCGGCGATGCACAGCAGCGACACGCCGGCCAGCAAGGTGTAGAACACCGCCAGCGGCCACCATTGGCCCTGGAAGCGCTGCGCGAGGATGGTCCCCACCAGCGGTGTCAGCCCGCCCGCCACCGCGCCGCAGACCTGGTAGGACAACGAGATCGCCGAGTAGCGCACGCGCGTTTCGAAGACACCGCTGACAAAGCCCGCGATCACCGAATAGAAGCTCGCCATGCACACCACCGCCAGCGCGATGCCGAGCACGATGGCCGGCGCCTGGCGCGTCTGCACCAGCAGGAACATCGGATAGGGTGAAGCCATCGCCAGCAGCGCGGCCAGCTTGAGGAAGCGCGCGCCGCCAAGCTTCTCTGCCAGCCAGGCGGCCAGCGGCTGCGCCAGGAACTGGATGATGGCGACGGCGAACAGGCAGTCGAGGATCAGCGTCCTGGGCAGCGACAGGTATTGCGTGGTGTAGGCAATCATGAAGGTGTTGGTGAAGTACACCCCCGCAATGCCGATGGTATTGGCGCCGATGCACAGCAGCACCGGCACGCGGGCCGTGCGCCAGACCTCGGCAAGCGGCAGCCTGGCGGTCTTGCGCTGCGCCTGCACCTGCGCGAACTCGGGCGATTCATTCACGCCCAGCCGGATCGCCACGCCCACCAGCAGCAGCGCCGCGCTGGCCAGGAATGGCAGGCGCCAGCCCCAGTCCATGAACACGTCGTGCTCCATCGACGTGACCGCGCGGAAAGCCAGCAGCGACAGGATCAGGCCGGCCGGGCTGCCGAGCTGCGCGAACGAGGCGAAGAAGGTGCGGCGGCCCTTGGGGGCATGCTCGCCCGCCATCAGCACCGCGCCGCCCCATTCGCCGCCCACGGCGATGCCCTGCACCACGCGCAGCAGCACCAGCAACACCGGCGCGACCGCGCCCGCGGTGGCGTAGGTCGGCAGCAGGCCGATGCCGATGGTGGCCACGCCCATCATCATGAGCGTGATCATCAGCGCCTGCTTGCGGCCGATGCGGTCGCCCCAATGGCCGAACACGATGCCGCCGAGCGGACGGGCAAAGAAGCCGACCGCGAAGGTGCCGAATGACGCCAGCGTGCTCAGGAAGGGATCGCCGCCGGGAAAGAACAACGGGCCGAACACCAGCGCGGCGGCGGTGGCGTAGATGTAGAAGTCGTACCACTCGATCATGGTGCCGACAAAGGCGGCGGTGGCGGCGCGCACGGGCTGGCGCGTGCCGGAAGGGGACACTTGCATGGACTGGCTCCTCACTATGTTTGTGCCGCTGCATCAGGGGCAGCTGTGGGAGGAGTTATCGCGCGTTGACAAATATCAGTCAAATTTCTATTATTTATTTTTCATATAATTTTAATTTATATGGTGGCGTGATGGAGCGTTCTGCCCTGGACCGGGCCCTGCTGACCGACCGGCTCGACTGGAACCTGCTGCGCACCTTCCTGACCATCGTCCACGAGCGCAGCCTGAGCCGCGCCGCGGTGCGGCTGCATATCACCCAGCCGGCGGTGAGCCTGGCCTTGCGCCGGCTCGAAGAGCACCTGGGACACACGCTGATCGAGCGGCGCGGCAGCAATTTCCGCCTGACCCGGGCCGGCGAAGAAGTGCTGCGCATCGCCACCGACGTCTATGGCAGCGTGGCGCGGCTGGGGGCTGAACTGGCGGAGCAGCAGGACGAAATCAGCGGCCTGCTGCGGCTGCTGACCGTGAGCCGGATCCATTCCGGCGTCTATGACGAATGCCTGGCCGCGTTCCATCGGCAGCACCCGCGCGTCACGCTGCAGGTGGACGTGATGCGCAGCACCGAAATTGCGGACGCGCTCGCGCAGAAGGCTGGCGGCGTGGGCCTGAGCCTGTACCGGCAGCCGGGCCGGCAGTCGGGCGACGGGCTTGAGCACATGCTGTTCCTGCGCCAGCGCTATGCCATCTTCTGCGGGCGCCATCACCGGCTGTTCGGGCGCACCGGGCTGGCCATTGCCGACCTGCTGGCCGAGAACTTCGTCTCGTTCAGCAGCGACCAGCTTGGCGACGTGCTGGCGCCATTGGCCGTATTCCGCGACCAGCACGGCTTTTCCGGCCAGATCGTCGCGACCTCGCCCAGCCTCGATGAAATCCGGCGGCTGGTGTTCGCGGGCTATGGCATTGGCTGCCTGCCCGAACATATCGTTGCCGACGATGTCGCCCAGCAACGGCTGTGGCGCCTGCCGCCCGAAGAGGGCGTGGCCGATATCGACATGTACCTGCTGTGGAATCCGGAGCGGCGCCAGACGCCGGCCGAGGCCGCGTTCATCGAGCACTTCCGCCACTACGTGGCGCGCTATTCGCTGATGGAGCGGCTGGGAGAGTCAGTGAACGCGCCGCTGGCGGCGTTGCGCGCGCCGACGGCGTGACGGACTACGGCCCGGTTCGCGTACCAGGCAATGTGCAAGAGAAGGCTTGTTGGGGCCTAGCCGTGCCGTCGCAGCGTATGCCGGCACAGCCCGGCGCGTTGCCGTTGTGCAGCGCAACGCCGGTAGCGCATCCGGTACGGATGGCTGCAGCGCCAGATGGCCCGCAAGACGGTAATGAACAGCAGCGCCGCCATGACGGCAGCAAGCAGGCCGATCGACATAACGGCCCTCCTCCCCAAAAACCGTCTGTCCGACCTCTGGGGGTCAGATCAGCAGCGGTAATGCCTCTAGCACCAACACCGCAACCAGTGCGCCGATCAGGGCGCCCATGGTCCGGCAACTGATGCGCAGGTATTTGGCGGTCACCGGAATCGAACCCATGGCGATCACGCCTACCAGCGCCATCGGAATCAGGAATACAAGATCATGCGCGGTGAAGTGCATGGCGGTCTCCTGTCTCTCTTTTGTGATTCCAGTATAGGCAGTGTGTGCCCGATGCATGGCTGCGCGCATCGGGATTGTCCCGAACCCGCGAGATGCGGATGCCACCCAGGTACCGATGCGCGCACTTATGACGGTTCAGGCGTTGCGCTGCGTACGCATGCCCCACGTTTTTCGCCATGCGAACCCCGAAGCGGGAAACACGTGTCCTATGCTGATCAGAGACGCGGGGCCCCGTTCCCATTCAAGTCCAATGCCCCGCGGACCGAGAGAGACGGAGGTGGCTATGGAACTTCACATGCAATCGCACCACTACGTGCGGCGGCAGCCGGACTGGACCGCGGCAGCGGTCTCGGGGCTGGCGGCCGGGGCGTTGCTGCTGGTGCTGGAGCTGTTCTGGTCGTCGATGGTGTCGGGCGTGAACCCGTGGATCGCCACGCGCATGATCGCCGGGATCCTGATGGGCCAGGACGTGCTGCAGAGCGCAACGTTTACCGTCGGCACGGTGGCCGCGGCGCTGGTGATCCATTTCGTGCTGGGCGCCGTGCTGGGCATGATCCTGGCGGCCATCATCGCGCCATTCACGCTGGATTCGAGCCTGGGCATGGCAATGCTGGCGGGTGCCGTGTTTGGCATGGTGGTGTACTTCTTCAATTTCTATGTGATGACGCTGGCCTTCCACTGGTTTGTCGAGGTGCGCGGGTGGCATACCTTCATCGGGCATCTGATCTTCGGGATGGCCGCGGCGGCATGCTACTGGAAGCTGGAGAGCAAGGACGTATCGCACTGACAGCGCTTCGGGGCAGGGCGCGGCGAGCGCCGGCTCATGACGGTTGCGTTGCGCGCGCCAGCCCTTGGGCGGGTACGCGCGCAAGGCCTGCGGCGGCCGGAACCAGGGGTTCCCGCCGCCGCTTTTTCTCGCACTGCGCGCTTGTGCAGTGCGACACCAATGCATTGGCATGTCGCCTTGCAGTGACCTGACGGCATGCACTAGTCTTATGTCTACCTGCGTGACTTGCGCATCCCTCGCCGCGCGCGAGGAGGAGGGTGGATATGGCGTTGGCCATCGCACTCGTAGTCATGGTCGTCGCTTCGGTGCTCTTCCATTTCATGAGCCCGTGGTGGGCGACCCCGCTGGCGTCCAACTGGCAGCAGATGGACGACACGCTGACCATTACCCTGGTCATCACCGGCATTTTCTTCATCGGCATCAACTTGTTTGTCGGCTACATCGTCTGGCGCTTCCGGCATGAGGCGCCGCATCCCAATGGCGGCACCGGCCACCGCGCGTCCTACCACCCGGAGAACAGCAAGCTCGAACTGTGGCTGATCGGCGGCACCACGCTGGGCGTGGTGCTGCTGCTGGCGCCGGGCCTGTTCGTCTATGCCGACTACGTGCGCCCGCCGCGCGAAGCGATGGTGATGGAAGTGGTGGGGCAGCAGTGGTCCTGGGCCTTCCGCTTTCCCGGCAAGAGCGGCCAGCTGGGTGCTTCCGATGCGCGCTTTGTCACCGGTGCGAATCCGCTCGGGCTGGACCCCGACGATCCGCGCGGCCTGGACAATATCGTGATCGTCGGACCGGAGGTGCACCTGCCGCTGAACAAGCCGGTCAAGGTGCTGTTGCGCTCCAAGGACGTGCTGCATGACTTCTACGTGCCGCCGTTCCGCGCGCGCATGAACATGGTGCCGGGCATGGTGACGTCGTTCTGGTTCACGCCGACGCAGGCGGGGCGCTTCGATATCCTGTGCGCGCAGCTGTGCGGCGTGGGGCACTACAACATGCGCGGCACGGTGGTGGTGGAAGAACCGGCTGCGTACGAGGCATGGCTGGCCAGGCAGCAGACCTTTGCCATGACGCTGGCGAAGGCCGCGGCACCGCCGGCGGCAATGGCCGCTGCCGCACCCGGCGCCGCGGGCGACGCCGGCACCGTCGAGAAGGGACGCGCGCTGGCGCAGAGCAAGGGCTGCGTCGGCTGCCACAGCATCGACGGCAATCCGGGCGTGGGGCCGACCTGGAAGGGCCTGTACGGCAAGACCGAGACCTTTGTCGATGGCAGCAGCGCCAAGGTGGACGATGCCTTCCTGCACAAGGAGATCACCGACCCCAATGCGCGGCTGGTCAAGGGCTTCGGCCCGGTGATGCCGAAGTTGCCGATGAGCGAGGATGAGGTCGCGGCGCTGACCGCCTATATCAAGTCGGCCGGCAGCGGCGCGGCGGAAGCCGGCACGGTGGCGCCGGTGGCGCCCGCGGACGTGCCCGCCGGCCCGGCTGCCGCGACCAGCGCCGCCACCACGGCAACCGCTGGCTCTGGGGCGCCCGCTGCCACGCCCGGGGCCGCGTCCGGCACCTATACGACTTCGACGGCCGTGGCCGTGCCGCCCTCGGCGGCACCCGCGCCCGCCAGGAAGTGAGGAGACCCGCATGGCTTATGCCGACGATGCCGCCCATCACGCGCCGCAGAGCTTCTGGACCCGCTATGTCTGGAGCCAGGACCACAAGGTGATCGCCGTGCAGTACACCATCGTGGCGATCGTGGTGGGCCTGGTGGGCGTGGCGCTGTCCAACCTGATGCGCATGCAGCTTGGCTTCCCGGGGCGCTTCGAGTTCATCGACGCCAACCGCTACTACCAGTTCGTCACCATGCACGGCATGATCATGGTGATCTACCTGCTGACCGCGCTGTTCCTGGGCGGCTTCGGCAACTACCTGATCCCGCTGATGGTGGGGGCGCGCGACATGGTGTTCCCCTTCCTCAACATGCTCAGCTTCTGGGTCTACCTGCTGTCGGTGATCGTGCTGCTGGCCAGCTTCTTCGTGCCCGGCGGGCCCACCGGCGCGGGCTGGACGCTATACCCGCCGCAGGCCATCCTGCCCGGCACCCCGGGCCATGACTGGGGCATCATCCTGATGCTGGTGTCGCTGGCGATCTTTATCGTCGCGGCCACCATGGGCGGCCTCAACTACGTCACCACCGTGCTGCAGGCGCGCACGGAAGGGATGACGCTGCTGCGCATGCCGCTGTCGGTATGGGGCATCTTCATGGCCACCATCCTGGCGCTGCTGGCGTTCCCGGCGCTGTTCGTGTCGGCGGTGATGATGCTGCTGGACAAGACCCTCGGCACCAGCTTCTTCATGCCGGCGATGGTGTCGATGGGGCAGCAGCTGCAGTACAAGGGCGGCAGCCCGCTGCTGTTCCAGCACCTGTTCTGGTTCTTCGGCCACCCCGAGGTGTATATCGTCGCGCTGCCGGCCTTCGGCATCGTCTCGGACCTGGTCAGCGTGCATTCGCGCAAGAGCATCTTCGGCTACCGCACCATGGTGTGGGCAATCCTGGCGATCGGGGTGCTGTCGGTGGTGGTGTGGGCCCACCACATGTTCGTCAGCGGCATGAACCCATACTTCGGCTTCTTCTTTGCCACCACCACGCTGATCATCGCCATCCCCACCGCGATCAAGGTCTACAACTGGGTCATCACGCTATGGCGCGGCGATATTCATTTCACCGTGCCGATGCTGTTCGCGATTGCTTTCATCAGCACCTTCGTCATCGGTGGCCTGACCGGGCTGTTCCTGGGCAATGTCAGCGTGGATATCCCGCTGTCCAACACCTACTTCGTGGTGGCGCACTTCCATATGGTGATGGGCGTGTCGCCGATCCTGGTGGTGTTCGGCGGCCTCTACCACTGGTACCCGAAGGTCACTGGCCGGATGCTGGACGACAGCATGGGCCGGATCCATTTCTGGGTCACCTTCGTCGGCACCTACGCCATCTTCTTCCCGATGCACTACCTGGGCGTGCTGGGCATGCCGCGCCGCTACTACGCCTACGAGAACTACGCCTTTATCCCGGAGTCGGCGCATGTGATGAACATGTACATCTCGGTGGCCGCCTTCATCGTCGCCACGGCGCAGCTGCTCTTTGTCTTCAACCTGGTGTGGAGCCTGTGGCATGGCCGCAAGGCCGACGCCAACCCGTGGCGCGCGGCCTCGCTGGAATGGCAGACGCCGCAGACGCCGCCCGCGCACGGCAACTGGGGGCCGCACCTGCCGGTGGTGTACCGCTGGGCCTATGCCTACAGCGTGCCGGGCGCGCGCGAGGACTTTATCGCGCAGAACGCGCCGCCGGAAGAGGGCGGCGCCGAGCCTGAACCGCATGCCAGCCGCGGAGCCGTCGCATGAACGCCGAAGCCCTGTACAAGGTCAGCCGCGACGATTTCGGCGGCAACCCGTCCGACGAGAATGCCGCCAACCACCGGCCGCAAGGGCGCGCTCCCGCAAGCATCGGCCTGTGGGTGTTCATGGGCGTGGTGACCTCGCTGTTTGCGCTGTTCCTGACCGCCTATGCGCTGCGCATGGACAGCCCGGACTGGCACCGCATCGGGCTGCCCTGGCAGGTGTGGCTGTCCACCGCGCTGCTGGCCGCGGGCAGCGTGGCGATGGCGGTGTCGTCGCGCGCCGCGGGCCGGGGCGAGATGGCCGTGGCCAGGCAGGCGCTGCGCCTGGGCGGTCTGGGCGCGGCCGGCTTCGTCGCCTCGCAGCTGTGGGCCTGGCAGGCACTGGGCGCGATGCAGGTGATGCCTGCCGGCAACCCGGCCGGCAGCTTCTTCTACCTGCTGACCGCGATGCACGGCCTGCACGTGCTGGGCGGCCTGGCCGGCTGGGGCTTTGCCATGTCGTCACGCGGCAGCGGCGAGGCCGCGGTGCTGCGCATGCGGCTGTGCGCGCGCTACTGGCATTTCCTGCTGGCGGTATGGGTGGTGCTGCTGGCGGCGCTGGGGTGGCTCACGCCCGAACTGGTGCGCTATATCTGCGGCACGGCCTAGCGGCGGCGGCAGCAAGGAGGACCGGCATGTCAACGCAACTGTCTTCGCCATCGGGCCCACCCGGCGTGGCGCCCGCGCCCCCGGTGGGCGGCGTGCGCGGCCTGCTGGCCGACTGGTCGTCGGACCAGCAGGCCTTCAAGGTGTCGTGGGGCAAGGCCATGATGTGGATCTTCCTGCTGTCCGACACCTTCGTCTTCAGCTGCTTCCTGACCGGCTACATGACCGTGCGCATGTCGACCACGGTGCCGTGGCCCAATCCCAGCGAGGTGTTCGCGCTGCACGTGGGTGGCGCCGACATCCCGTTGCTGCTGATCGCCATCATGACCTTCGTGCTGATCACCAGCAGCGGCACCATGGCGATGGCGGTCAACTTTGCCTACCGGCGCGCGCGCCGCGAGTGCGCCATCCTGATGTTCGTCACCGCGCTGTTCGGCGTCATGTTCGTCGGCATGCAGGCCTTCGAATGGACCAAGCTGATCGTGGACGAGGGCGTGCGTCCGTGGACCAACCCGATGGGGGCGGCGCAGTTCGGCTCGACCTTCTTCATGATCACGGGCTTCCACGGGCTGCATGTGTCGTGCGGCGTGGTGTACCTGCTGATCGTGGCCACGCGCGTGCTGCGCGGGCGCTACGAGGCCACCGGCAACTACCAGATCGTGGAGATCGCGGGCCTGTACTGGCACTTCGTTGACCTGGTCTGGGTCTTTATCTTTGCGTTGTTCTATCTCTGGTGACTGCCATGGCATCGAATCCGGCAACTCCCGCAACCCCGGTGACGCCAGCGCATGGCTCCGGCAACGATGCCGGGCATGCCGCGCACTCCGGCCAGCAGCATCCCATCGGGCTGTACCTGAAGATCTGGCTGCTGCTGTTCGTGCTGTCGACGCTGTCGTACCTGGTCGACTATTTCCATGTCACCGGCTACCTGCGCTGGACGCTGATCCTGGTGTTCATGGGGCTGAAGGCGGGGCTGATCGTGGCAGTGTTCATGCACATGGCATGGGAGCGCATGGCGCTGATCTGCGCCATCCTGGTACCGCCGCTGTGCTTGCTGGTGCTGGTCTGGCTGATGGCGGAAGAAGCGAATCATACGTTCCTGACGCGCGGCATCTTCTTCCGCTGACGGGGAGGCGCCGCCGGCCCCGGGGAGGGAGCCGGCGGCAAGCCGCCTTGCACCGCGCCCGGGCGCTCAGGCCTGGGTGATGAACTTGGTCACCAGGTAGCCATCGAAGGTCTCCTGGCCGCCTTCGCTGCCGATGCCCGAATCCTTGATGCCCCCGAACGGGGTCTCGGCCAGCGCCATGCCGAAGTGGTTGATGTTGACCATGCCGGCTTCCAGGCCGTTGGACACTTCGGTCGCCGTCTTCAGCGAGTTGGTGAACACATACGAGGCCAGGCCAAAAGGCAGGCTGTTGGCGCGGCGCAGCACCTCGGCCGTGTCCTTGAAGCGCGTCACCGGCGCCACCGGGCCGAACGGCTCGTCGGTCATCAGGCGCGAGTCGTCGGGCAGGTCGGTGACCACGGTGGGCGCGAAGAAATAGCCCTTGTCCCCCAGGCGCGAGCCACCGGCCACCACCTTGCCGCCACGCTGGCTGGCATCGTCCAGGAACTGCTCCATCGACAGCACGCGGCGCTCATGCGCCAGCGGCCCCATCTGGGTGCCGTCTTCCAGGCCGTTGCCGACCTTGATCGAGCCGATCACCTCGGTAAAGCGCGCCAGGAAGCGGTCATAGGCCTTCTCCTGGACGTAGAAGCGCGTCGGCGATACGCATACCTGGCCGGCATTGCGCAGCTTGAAGCGCGCCAGCATCTCGGCGGCGGGGTCGATGTCGGCGTCGTCGAACACCAGCACCGGCGAATGGCCGCCCAGCTCCATGGTCACGCGCTTCATATGCGCGCCGGCCAGCGCCGCCAGCTGCTTGCCCACCGGCACCGAGCCGGTGAACGAAATCTTGCGCACGATCGGCGATTCGATCAGGTAGGTCGAGATCTCGCCGGGCACGCCCCAGACAATGTTGAGCACGCCCGGGGGCAGGCCCGCATCATGGAACAGCTGCGCCAGCGCCACCACCGCGCTGGGCGAGTCTTCCGGCCCCTTCAGGATCAGCGTGCAGCCCGCGCCCAGCGCCGACACGATCTTGCGGATGGCCTGGTTGAACGGGAAGTTCCACGGCGTGAAGGCGGCGCACACGCCGATCGGCTCGCGCACCACGATCTGGCGCACATTGGGCTGGCGCGGGGGGATCACGCGGCCATAGATGCGGCGGCATTCCTCGGCGTGCCAGTCGGCGTGCTCGGCGCAGACCATCACTTCGCCGACGGCTTCGGCCAGCGGCTTGCCCTGGTCCAGCGTGATATTGCGGCCGATCTCCCTGGCGCGCTCGCGGGTGAGCTCGCCCACGCGGCGCAGGATCTTGGCGCGCTCCAGCGGCGAGGTCTTCTTCCAGGTTTCAAAGGCGCGCTGCGCAGCGGCCAGCGCGCGGTCCAGGTCGGCGCGGCTGGCGTGCGGCAGCTTGCCCAGCACTTCCTGTGTGGCCGGGTTGATGACATCCTGCTCGCGCCGGTCGCCTCCCTTGATGAATTCTCCGTCGATATAGAGGGCGAGATCCTGGTACATGCGTGTTCTCCTGGTGGGCGGTGAAACCGCAAGCTTAACCCGGCGGCCGCGTTCATGCAGCGCGCCGGGTGTGTTTCCAGGAGGAAAGTGCGGGAATGTCCCCGCGGCCGGTTCAGCCGATATCAGCCGATATCAGGCGGTGTCGCGCGTGCGCGCCACCGGCACGACTTCAGCCCCGGTGCGGGTGGCTTCCACCACCAGGATCACGAGCAGCGTGATCAGCGTCAGGCCGAACACCGCATAGCCGATGCTGTCGCCCTCGATGGCGAACAGGCTGGGCGCGTAGGTCGGGCTGGTGCAGATCATGGTGCCCGCCGACATGCCGGTGTAGTGCATGCCGCAGACGGCAACGCCCATGACCACTGCAGCTGCCAGCTGCTTGCCGCGGGTCTTCACCGTGGTGGCCAGCCACAGCGCCACCACCGACACCACCACCGCGATCACCACCGACAGCCCGATGATGGCCAGGTCCCAGTCGAAGCGGGTGTTGGAGCGGATCGCGGCCATGCCGGTGTAGTGCATCGCCACCACGCCCAGCCCGGTCAGCACGCCGCCCTTGACCACGTTGTCGGTACGGCTGCCGCGCGGGCGCGAGGCGATCGCCAGCCCGGCGCCGGCCAGCACCATCACGACCACCAGCGAAGCCAGCGTCATGAACAGCCCGAACTCGCGGTGCGTCGGGGTCTGGTAGGCCACCATGCCGATGAAATGCATCGACCAGACCGCGCCGCCGCCCAGCGCCACGCTGGCGCACAACAGCCGGTCCACGTCCAGGCGGCCGTCGGGCATGCGCACGCGCCGCGACCAGCGCAGGCCCACGTAGGCGCCGCAGACAGAGATCAGGAACGACAGGCCCACCATCGGCCAGTCATAGGCAAACGGCACCAGGGCGCCGGAAACAGGCTGGAAACCGACAAACATGACCCCACCTCCTCGATTTGACTGCGACTGAAGGGCGCACGCGCATGCCGGGCATTGCTTCCGGCAGCCGGCCTGGGACGCGGTGGTCCCGTGCCGAGTATGCAGGGGGCCGCAACCGGAGGGGAATAACTCATACAGGTAAAAAGCATGGCGCCGTGCCGGCCGTGTGTCCTTGTAGCCGCCTCCGGGCAGGAATAGACTGGGCGGATTTCCCCATGCGCGACGCCCATGAAGCCTGACGCCAGACTGACCACCGGCCCGATCGGCCGCACCCTGCTGCTGTTCTCGCTGCCGGTGCTCGGCAGCAACATCCTGCAGTCGCTGAACGCCTCGATCAATTCGGTCTGGGTCGGCCGCTTCCTGGGCGAGGCCGCGCTGACGGCAACCTCCAACGCCAACATCATCCTGTTCTTCCTGCTGGGCGTGGTGTTCGGCATCAGCATGGCCAACACCATCATGATCGGACAGGCCGTGGGCGCGCGCGACCTGGACGAGGCACGCCGCGTGGTCGGCACCAGTACCACCTTCTTTGTCGCGCTGTCGGTGCTGGCCTCGGCGCTGGGCTATTTCTATACGCCGGCCATCCTGGCGGCGATGCACACGCCGGAAGACGCCGCGCCGCTGGCGGTGAGCTACCTGCGCATCATCTTCCTGGCGCTGCCGTTCATGTACTTCTACAACTTCGTGATGATGACGCTGCGCGGCGCGGGTGATTCGCGCACGCCGTTCTGGTTCATGCTGTTGTCGGTGGTGCTGGACGTGGCGCTCAACCCGGTGCTGATCTTCGGTATGGGCCCGGTCCCGCCGCTGGGCATCGCGGGCTCGGCGCTGGCCACGCTGATCGCGCAGCTGGCGAGCCTGGCGGCGATGATGGTGCTGCTGTACCGGCGCCGCCATTTCCTGCTGCTGCACCGTGGCCAGCTTGCGCTGCTGCGGCCCGATCCGGCAATCCTGCGGGCACTGGTGGTCAAGGGCTTGCCGATGGGCCTGCAGATGGTGGTGATCTCGTCGTCGGCGATCGTGATGATGGCGCTGGTCAATGCCTATGGCTCGCAGACCACCGCCGCCTACGGCGTGGCCTCGCAGCTGTGGACCTATGTGCAGATGCCCGCGCTGGCGGTAGGCGCGAGCGTGTCGTCGATGGTGGCGCAGAACGTCGGCGCCGGACTGTGGCAGCGGGTGTCGCGCATCACGCGCGTGGGGCTGCTGATCAATGTGGTGATGACCGGTGCGCTGGTCGCGCTGATCTATCTGTTCAACCGGCATTCGCTGGGGCTGTTCCTGGGCACTGACGGCGTGGCCATCGGTATCGCGCAGCATATCAACGTGGTGGTGCTGTGGTCGTTCATCCTGTTTGGCTTCACCATCGTCATCTTCGGCACGGTGCGCGCCACCGGCGCGGTGATGGCGCCGCTGGTGATCCTGTTCCTGTCGATGTGGGTGATCCGGCTGCCGTTCGCGTGGTTGCTGGGGCCGCGCATCGGCGCCGAAGCGATCTGGTGGAGCTTTCCGCTGGGCTCGGTGGTGTCGCTGGTGCTGGCGGCCGGCTACTACCGCTTCGGCAACTGGCGCCGCAGCCATATCCTGCCCACCATGCCGCACCCGGCGCAAGCCGTGGGGCAGGCGCCCGATACCAGCATGGGAACGCCCTGCGAAGACGCGGGCGAGGTCGTCGAGGAGGCCGCCTCGGCAACGCCCGAGCCCGCAGGCGTGCGCTGAGCTGCAGCGGCCCGTGATCGTGCCGCCGGCTTTGAAAGCCATTCGAAAGATCGGTGTGTCATCGTGTCATCGTGTCATCGCTGGCACTCCCTCCCAGCGCACGCGTCGCCTGCCTGGCCAGAGCAGGCGCACGTCCTTCCGGCCGCACCTTGCCTTGACGCAAGCGCGCGTGCCGTCTTGTTCGCCTGACATTCCCGTCGACTTTTCTTCCGGATCATTCACCAGAAAATACATCACGTTGTGATGTATTTTTTTGCGCGCTTCGGCTGGATTTGCCTTGTTTTCAAGGGGTATCGGTGAATACCCCTAAACCAAGACAAATGAAAGGCACCTGAAAGATCACGTCTCTAAGGTTCGGGTCACAGTCGGGGAGCATGCGCGCCGCATGCCTTGCCGCCCGAGCCAGTGCGTCCCCGGCACGGCATTTCGTGAACTTTGAGGAGAATCGTTTTGCGCATACGCAGCCAAAAGGACTTTGCCTCCGGCCTGATGTTCGTTCTGGTCGGTCTGGGCTTTTCCTGGGTCGCCCGCGGCTATTCCATGGGAACGGCCGCGAAGATGGGACCCGGATATTTCCCATTCCTGCTGGGACTGGTGCTGGCAGTGCTGGGGGCGGTGGTGCTGCTGTCCTCGCTGTCGCCCAAGGGCGAGGAAGACCATCTGGCGCGCTGGGACCTGAAGACGCTGCTGTGGATCCTCGGTTCGGTGGTGCTGTTCGGCCTGCTGCTCAAGCCGCTGGGCATGGTGCTGTCGGTGTTCGTGCTGGTGATGGTGTCGTCGATGGCCAGCCATGAATTCAGCTGGAAGGGCGCGCTGCTCAACGCGGTGGTGCTGGTGCTGATCAGCCTTGGCGCATTCGTCTACGGCATCAACCTGCAGATGCCGGTGTGGCCGGCCTTCATCACCGGTTAAGGAGCGCCGACCATGGAATTGTTTGATCACCTTGCGCTGGGCTTTTCCACGGCCCTGTCGCTGCAGAACCTGGCCTACGCCTTCCTGGGCTGCGTGCTGGGTACCCTGATCGGCGTGCTGCCGGGCCTGGGGCCGCTGGCCACCATCGCCATGCTGCTGCCGATCACCTACACGCTGCCGCCGGTGGCCGCGCTGATCATGCTGGCCGGCATCTACTACGGCGCCCAGTACGGCGGTTCGACCACCGCCATCCTGGTCAACCTGCCTGGCGAATCGTCATCGGTGGTGACCACCATCGACGGCTACCAGATGGCAAGGCGCGGACGGGCAGGGGTGGCGCTGGCCACCGCCGGCCTGGGCTCGTTCTTCGCCGGCTGCGTGGCCACCCTGATCCTGGCAGCCTTTGCCACGCCGCTGTCCGAGCTGGCGTTCAAGTTCGGCCCCGCCGAATACTTCTCGCTGATGGTGCTGGGCCTGATCGGCGCCGTGGTGCTGGCCTCGGGGTCGCTGCCCAAGGCGATCTCGATGATCGTGCTGGGCCTGTTGCTGGGCCTGATCGGCACCGACGTGAACTCGGGCGCGGCGCGCTTCTCGTTCGACGTGCCGGAACTGACCGACGGCATCGACTTCGTGGCGCTGGCCATGGGCATGTTCGGCTTTGCCGAGATCATCGCCAACCTGGAGCAGAAGGAAGCGCGCGAGACCTTCACCAACCGCGTGACCAACCTGTTCCCGACCAGGGAAGACTTCAGGCGCATGATCCCGGCCGTGCTGCGCGGCACCGCACTGGGCTCGGCGCTTGGCATCCTGCCCGGTGGCGGCGCGGCGCTGGCCTCGTTCGCGGCGTACTCGCTGGAGAAGAAGACCTCCAAGTATGCACATGAGTTCGGCAAGGGCGCGATCGAAGGCGTGGCCGGTCCGGAGTCGGCCAACAACGCCGCGGCGCAGACCTCGTTCATCCCGCTGCTGACGCTGGGCATTCCGCCCAACGCGGTGATGGCGCTGATGGTGGGGGCGATGACCATCCACAACATCCAGCCCGGCCCGCAGGTGATGACCAGCAACCCGGCGCTGTTCTGGGGCCTGATCGCCTCGATGTGGATCGGCAACCTGATGCTGATCATCCTGAACCTGCCGATGATCGGCATCTGGGTGAAGCTGCTGACCGTGCCGTACCGCTTCCTGTACCCGGCGATCCTGGTGTTCTGCGGCATTGGCGTGTACTCGGTCAACAACCAGACCTTCGACGTGTTCATGGCCGCCGGCTTCGGCATCATCGGCTACCTGTTCCTGAAGCTGCGCTGCGAACCCGCTCCGCTGCTGCTGGGCTTCGTGCTGGGACCGATGATGGAAGAAAACTTCCGCCGCACGCTGCTGCTCTCGCGCGGTGACTTCACCGTGTTCGTGACCCGGCCGCTGTCGGTCGGACTGCTGATCGCAGCCGCTGCCCTGGTTGCAGTGGTGGCGCTGCCGTCGATCAAGGCCAAGCGCGAAGAAGCGTTCCAGGAAGAATAGCGACACGCGCGCTCCCCGGAATGGCGCCGGCCGGGCTCATGCCGGACGGCGCCCGCTACGCAAGCAAACGGGGTGCCTGAGCGCACCCCGTTTGCTTTCGCGGGCCGATCGCGCGTTCGCGTCCGCCCGCATCAAGAACCCAGAGAGTGCCCGACTGCGGCAGCAGTCATGGGCTGCGCATGATGATCAGGATTGCCGCACCATCGGGTGCGCCGACAGCGCCCATGAAACCGCCTATTTTTGACCGGTTTTTCTCACGCATCTATGTGCTCAAGCTCGTCCAGTCGAGCCCGTCCACGGTCCTGAGCCTGGTCGACCGGCTGCGCGAGCGCGGCATCGACAAGAATATCCGCTCGTTGCGGCCGATCCTGCGCAGCCTGATGATGGCGCGGGCCATTACTGCCGAACTGGTTGAAGGCAGTGGCCGCGTCTATTGCATCACCGAACAGGGGCGGGCGGAACTGGAGGCTTATATGTCGCACCTGGCGGTGCTGAAGGCGGAGCTGGAGCCGGGGGCAGAACAGTAAGGGCGGTCAGCCGCCACCCGTCAGACAAAAAAGGCCGGTCCTGCGGACCGGCCTCCTGCATGCTGCCCGCCTGCCGCAGGCAGCTGCAAGCACGCTGTTACTGCGTTACGAGTTCAAGACCAGCTTGCGACTCATCATCGCCGCGTGCGACCAGCACCTTGATCTTGTTCGGCACGGTCGCGCCGATGCCGTCGACCGGGATCGTGGTGATCAGCCAGTCGGCGTTGTTGGCCAGCGTCAGCGCGCCGGAATCGAAGATCACGGTCTTGGTCCCCGCGGTGGTGATGCGCAGGCGGTAGGTGGTGTTGCCATCCACGTCGATCGAGTCGGCGCCCGAGGCTGGCACAGCCTGCTTGTAGCCCACGTTGGCGAAGGTCGGGCCCACCGAATTCAGGTCGATGGCCGGCAAGGTCAGGTAGATGTCAACGTTCTGCGCATTGAACGAGGCGTTCAGGCTGCGCACGCGCGCCTTGTGCGACAGCAGGCCCTTTTCGAACGGGTCGTCGATGGTCAGCGTTTCCGCGGCGGTCGCGCCGGGCAGTGCCACTACCGTGTACTTGTGGCCAGTGGCGGCGACGATGGTGGCGCGGCCGATTTCCGTCTGCGTGCCGGTGCGGTTGAACGAGATCAGCTGGTTGCCGGTCTCCACGTTGAAGTAGGTCGAGACGAACTTGTAAGGCTTGTTCACGAAGCTGGTCAGGGTGCCGTTCTGCAGCACGTCGACGTTCGGGCCGCCGGTGATGGCGTGGATCACGCGGATGCTCGGCTTGCTTAGCCCGACGCGGTCGTCGATGCCGTCATCACCGCCGCCGCAGGCGGTCAGGACTGCGGTTGCTGCTAACGCGAGGCCGATGAACAGGGTCTTGGATCGGAACATGGGTCACCTCTTGCTGTTGGAGTCAGAGACGATCTGGCCCATGCCCGCGCGGGGGCGCGCCGGTCGCGTGGCCAGTTGGCTGTCTTTCGTTGCAGGCGCAGTGATTGCACCTGTCGTGATGCAACGATAGGTATCAACGCAACGGCGAGACAGGCGCGGGGCTCCGAATCGCATGTCGGACAATTCCGACAAGCGGTGACGCGTGCGTGCGTGGCGGGGCCGGCCAGGCCCGCAGGCGCGGGGCCTGGCGGACGTGGGCGGGGCTGGTGCCCCGGTTGGCCGGTGGCCGCCAGTGTGTAACTGGTTGTTGCAGTTGTGCTGCTGCAGTGACTCAGCCTTGCGCCATCATCACCTGGTTGCGGCCATTGCGCTTGGCCTGGTAGAGGCCTGCATCGGCGGCTTCCACTACCTGGTTCGGCGCCTGGTCAGGCTGGGGCACCAGCACGGCGCCGCCGATACTGACGGTGACGCAGTCGGCGGTGGGGGAGCCGCTGTGGGCAATGGCCAGCCCCTGCACCGCGCGCCGCACCTTTTCGGCCAGCAGCCGCACGCCGCCCGGCGAGGTCGCCGGCAGCACCATGGCGAATTCCTCGCCGCCAAAGCGCGCGGGCAGGTCGGTGGGGCGCACGCAATTGTCGCGGATCACCGCGGCCACGCGGCGCAGCACCTCGTCACCGGCGACGTGGCCGTAGGTGTCGTTGTAGGCCTTGAACGCGTCGACGTCGATCATCAGCAGCGCCACCTGGGTTTGCTCGCGCAGCGCGCGGCGCCATTCCGCGCCGAGGTATTCATCGAAATAGCGCCGGTTGGACAAGCCGGTCAGGCCGTCTGAATTGGTCAGCCGCTGCAGCTCCAGGTTGGTTTCCAGCAGCTGTTGCTGGCTTTGCCGCAGCGCGCGATAGGCTTCGTCGCGCTGCAGCTGGTTCAGGTAGGAGCGCGAGTGGTAGCGGATGCGCGCAATCAGCTCGATGCTGTCGGGCAGCTTGACCAGGTAGTCGTTGGCGCCTGCGGCAAACGCCGCGCCTTTGGTCGCGGCTTCTTCCTTGGTCGACAGCACGATGATGGGGATGTCGCGCGTGGCGGGGTTCTCGCGATAGCGCTGCACCAGCGTCAGGCCGTCCACGCCCGGCATCACCAGGTCCTGCAGGATCGCGGTGGGCTTGGTGCGTTGCGCCACCGCCACGGCCTCGTCAGGCTGCGCGCAGTAGTGGAAGTCGATGTCGGGCTCGGTGGAGAGCGCGCGGCGCACCGCTTCGCCGACCATGGCCTGGTCGTCCACCAGCAGCACCATGGCAAGGTAGTCCTTGTCGGCCGCAGGCGCTGCGGGTCGGTTGGGTAATTCGGGTTGCATGTTCAGTTCCTGGGTGTCACGGTCCCGGTGCCGGTCGCGACGTATTGCATTGGGTCAAAGCGGTACGGTGCCGCCGCATGCCTGCACCAGCCGCGGCGCAATGCGCGGCAGCGGCAGGATCTCCGCGGCCGCGCCCATGGCCGCGGCGGCCTTGGGCATGCCGTACACGGCGCTGGTGGCGCGGTCCTGGGCGATGGTCAGGAAGCCGCGCTCGCGCATCGCCTTCAGCCCCAGCGCGCCGTCGCGGCCCATGCCGGTGAGCAGCACGCCGATCACGTCGCCGCGCCAGTGCTCCACCACGCTTTCGAAGAACACATCGATGGAGGGGCGGTACAGGTAGTCGCAGGGCTGTTCGGTGTAGGCCATGCGCGTGGGACTGGCCAGGCGCAGGTGGTCGTTGGTGCCGGCCAGCAGCACCGTGCCGGCCTGGGGCGCGTCGCCGGCGCGGGCAATGCGCACCGGCAGCTTGCACTGTCCGTCGAGCCAGTCGGCCATGCCGGCGGCAAAGGCTTCGTCCACATGCTGCACGGTGACCACCGCGGCGCCGAAGTCCGCCGGCAGCGCGCCCAGCAGCGTGGCCAGCGCGGCCGGGCCGCCGGCCGAGGCGCCGATCGCCACCAGCCGTGGTGCGGCCACTGCGCGTGGCGCCGCCGTCAGCGTATGCTGCGGGGCCACGCGGCCGGCCAGCAGGCGGCCGATATTGCGCAGCTTGCGCAGCAGCGGCCCGGCGGCAAGCTGGGCGTCGGGCTCGGCCAGCGTGGGGGTGTCGACCGCGTCGATGGCGCCGTGGCCCATCGCGTCGAACACCTGCGAGGCGTTGCGGCCCAGGTCCATGGTCACCACCACGATGGCGCAGGGGGTGGCGGACATGATGCGCCGGGTCGCCTCGACGCCGTCCATGACCGGCATCAGCAGGTCCATCAGGATCAGGTCCGGGGTCTGGCGCGCGGCCATCTGCACCGCCTGCTCGCCGTCGCCGGCGACCCAGGCGATCTCGAACGACGGATCCAGCGCAAGCGCGCGGCGCAGCGCGGCTACCGCAAGCGCCGAGTCATTGACGATGCCGATCTTCATGGGCGTGCCTCGCCGATCAGGTCATGGACCGCGTCGAGCAACGCGGCGTCGTGGAAACTGCCCTTGGCCAGATAATAGTCCGCGCCGGCCTCGAGCCCGCGCTGGCGATCCTGTTCGCGGTCCTTGTACGACACCACCATCACCGGCAGCTGCCGCAGCGCGGCGTCCTGCCGGATCCGGCGCACCAGTTCGATGCCGTCCATGCGCGGCATGTCGATATCGGTGATGACCAGGTCGAAGGGCTCGGCGCGCAGCACGTTCCAGCCGTCCATGCCGTCGACCGCCACCGCCACGTCATAGCCGCGCCCGGCCAGCAGCTTGCGCTGCAGCTCGCGCACAGTGAGCGAGTCGTCCACCACCAGCACGCGCCGCGCGCGCGCCTGGACGCTGGCCACGGCCGCCTGCCGCACGCCTTCGATGCGGCCCTCGGAGACCAGCTTCTCGACCGAGCGGATCACGTCCTCGACATCGAAGATCAGCACCGGCGTGCCGTCGTCGGTGAGGCTGCCGGCGGCGATGTCGCGGACCTTGCCCAGTGCCGCCGGCAGCGGCTGCACCACCAGCAGGCGCTCGCCCAGCATGCGGTCGACGGCAATGCCATAGATGCGCTCGGCCTCGCCGATGACCACCACCGGCACTTGCGCGTGCGCATTGGCAGCGTCAGCGTCGGGGCGTTGCAGCATCTGCGTCGCGCTGACCAGCCCGATGGCGCGACCTTCGTGGCGGAAATGCTGGTGCCCTTCGGTCTGCTCGATCTCGCTGCGCGCCACCGAGGCCGCGCGCAGCACGCGGCCCAGCGGGAAGGCATAGGCTTCGCCCGCGACCTCCACCAGCAGCGTGCGCACCACCGACAGTGTCAGCGGCAGCTCCATCCGGAAGTGCAGGCCCTGGCCCGGCTGCTGCGTCAGGCGCAGGCTGCCGCGCACGCGGCGCACCATCTCCTGCACCGCATCCAGGCCCACGCCGCGGCCGGAGACCTCGGAGACCGTGTCGCGCATGCTGAAGCCCGGCAGCAGCAGGAAGTCAAGCAGCTCTGCCTGCGACAGCCGTGCCGCGGTCTCTTCGGACGCCAGCCGCCGCCGCGCGATGGCGTGGCGCAGGGCTTCCAGGTCGACGCCGGCGCCGTCGTCGAAGATCTCGATCACCAGGCGGCCCGCGTTGTGGCGGGCCTGCAGCGTGACGCGGCCTTCCGCCGGCTTGCCCTGCGCCGCGCGTACCTCGGGCGCTTCGATGCCGTGGTCCACCGCGTTGCGCAGCAGGTGCGCCAGCGGCGCGTCCAGTGCTTCCAGGATATCGCGGTCCACCTGCGTGCCGGCGCCGATCAGTTCCAGGTGCACCGGCTTGCCGAGCGTGCGCCCGAGGTCGCGCACCATGCGCGCGTAGCCGGTCAGCGCGTCCGCCAGCGGGCGCATGCGCGAGGCCAGCGCGCTGTCATAGAGCCGGCGCGCCAGCCGCGTGGCGCGGTGATCGTACTGTTCGAACTCTTCCAGCCGCGCGGCCAGCTGATCGTGGCTTTCGTCCAGCAGCTGGCGCAGTTCGGCCAGCGCGGTGTGCGCAGCCGCGCCCGCGTTGCCGTCCTGCAAGGCTTCCTGCAGCGCATCGACGGCGCGCAGTGCGCGCGCCTGTTGCCGCCTTGCCTTCTGCAGCGAGGTGCCGAAGGGGCGCAGCCAGTGAGACTCGACCATGGCCTCGCCGGACAGCGCCAGCAACTGGTCAAGCGCGTCGGCATTCACGCGCAGCATGCGCTCCTGCGTGTCATCTGCCGGTGCCGCCGGCGCCGGTATCGCGGGCGCTGGTTCCGGTAACGGGTCCGGCGCTGGCTGTGCCTGCACGACCGGCGCCGCGGCACCGCCATCGACCGTGCCCAGCCGCTGCACCACTGCATCGATCTCGGCGCGGCCGGCGTGCTCGGCCCAGCCCGGATCGCCGCCGGGCGGATGGCCGATGCGTAGCAGCAGGTCGGTGCCTTGCAGCAGCGCGTCGATATGCGCGGCGGTCAGCGGCATGCCGCCCTGAGCGGCGACCAGGCAGTCTTCCATGGCGTGTGCCACGCGCACGCCGCCATCGAGCCCGACGATGCGGGCCGCGCCCTTGAGCGAGTGGGCGGCGCGCATGCAGGCTTCGAGCTGCTCGGCGGCTGCCGGGTTGCGCTCCAGCGCCAGCAGGCCGGCATTGAGGACTTCGGCCTGGGCATCGGCTTCGAGCGCGAACAGTTCCAGCAGCGAGGCGTCGCGCAGTTGCTCGGAATTCATGCCAGGCTCCTGGCCAGCGCCTGGCGCACCAGTGCGGCATCGAGCAGCCCGACGCTGCGGCCCTGGTCGAGGAAGAGCGCCTGCGTGTAGCGTGCCGAGGCCCGCGCAAGGGTGGCGGGCAGCGGCTGCAGCGCGGGCTGCGGCACGCGGGCGATGCCGGACACCTCGGCCACCGGCAGCGCGATCGCGGCGCGGCCCTGCCCGAGGATCAGGAAGCGGCTGCCGCTGGCACTTTCACCGGCGCCCGCGTCGAACAGCCGGGCCAGCGACAGGCAGGCCAGCAGGTTGCCGCGCACCGCGGCCAGTCCCAGCACGGCGGCATCGCGCCGGTGCGGCAGCGAATGGATCGGGCAGGGCGCGGTGACTTCGCCCAGCGCGGCGGTCGGCAGGGCCAGCCATTCATCGCCGATGCGGAACACCAGGCAGGCCAGCGCGGTGCCGCGTTCGGCCGGCAAGGCCCCGTCATCGTCGGCGAATGTGGCGGCGTCGGGCAGTGCATCCGGCATTACGTCCAGCCGTTGCGCGTCCAGCAGCATGGCCGCGGCCTGGGCGTAGGTGGGGCAGTTGCGGCAGTGCGCGTGCTCGGCCAGCGCGGGGCACGAGCCGTCGCCGCGCACGCCGATGCGCCGCCAGCAGTCGTCGACGTTTTCGGTGCGCAGGAGAATGCCTGGGGGCTCAGCCATGGTGCTTGCGGGTGTGGCGTTGCGCGCGCTGGCGCAGGCGCATGGCGCCATCGTGATCGCCTTCGGTATCGAGCAGCGCGGCCAGGTGGTACAGGCATTCCTGGTGCGCCGGGTCCAGGTACAGCGCCTTGCGGTAGGCGGCATGGGCCTGCGCGGCGCGGCCCGCGGCGTCGTGCAGCACACCCAGCATGCAATAGGCGTCGGCGTTGGCATCCGCGGTGCGCTCGAGCAGCGCCAGGCAGGCTGCGGTGGCAGCCTCCAGCTCGCCGCGGTCGGCCTGGGCGGCAATGGCAGCCAGCGCGGCGCGCTGATCGTTGCCAGGCGCGGGCGCTGCGGGCCGCAGGGGCGGGGGCGTGACCGGGACGGGCCGCATCGAGGCAGGCGGCCGCGGCAGCCGTGGCGGTGCGGCCATGCGCGGCGGCTGGGCCGCGTGCACGGGCGCACGCGGCGCCGCCCTGGCGGCGGGCACGGCGGACGGCTTGCGGAAGGCAAAGGTCAGCGGCAGGCCGACTGGCTCCAGGCCCTGCGCGCTCAGCACGCTGGCCTCGGCCGGCCCGACAAAGAGAATGCCGTCGGCAGCGGCCAGCCGCGCCAGCGTCTGCACCGCATGCCGCTGCCCCGGCGCGTCGAAGTAGATCAGCAGGTTGCGGCAGAACACGAAGTCATAGGGCGGCTCGCCGGCCAGCAGGCCGGGATCGACCAGGTTGCCCTGCAGCAGCCGCACCTGCGCGCGCACGCGTGCATCCAGCACATAGCCGCTGGGCGTGGCCGTGAAATAGCGGTCGCGGAAATCCAGCGGCGCGCTGCGAAAGGCGTTTGCGCCGTATTCGCCCTGGCGTGCGCGGGCCAGCGCGCGGGCGCTGATGTCCACCGCATCGATGGCAAAGCGGCCCGCCGGCACGCCCGCATCGAGCATGGCCATGGCGATCGAGTAGGGCTCTTCGCCGGTGGAGCAGGGCAGGCTCAGCACGCGCAGGGTGCGCCTGCCGTCGGCAAAGGCGCGCTCGGCGGCAAGGCGGCCCAGCGCCAGCAGCGCTTCGCGATGCCGGAAGAACCAGGTCTCGGGCACCACCACGGCCTCGATCAGGGCCTGGAATTCATCGGCGGTGCCGTGCAGCAGGTCCCAGTAGGCCTGGGTGTCCGGCGCCTGCCGTGCCTGCTGGCGCTCACGCACGGCGCGTGCCACCGCGCCAGTGCCGATGGCGCCCGCATCCAGGCCGATGCGGGCCTTGAGCAGGGCCTCGATGTGCGTGGCAGTGCTCATGCCGCGGCCTCCCCGGAGGTGTCGGCAAACAGCATGGCATGGACGTCGTCCGGCAGCAGGGCATCGACCCGCACCCACTGCAGCAGGCCGCGCGCGTCGTGCCGCACCGGCCCAAGGTAGCGCGGGCTGGCTCCGGCGATGCCGCCGTCGACAAACGATTCCACCGGGCAGCGCAGCGTCTGGGTGGCCGATTCCAGGCGCAGGCCCAGCAGCCGGCCGGCCTCGCCGCCATGGCGGCGGTAGTGGACCAGCACCGTGCGCGTGCTGGTGCGCAGCGCCGCCGGCACGCCGGTGGCCAGCGCCGGCAGGTCGATCACCGGCACCGGCTGGCCGCGGCGCTCCATCAGGCCCGCCACCCAGGCCGGCGTGCCGGGGATCTGCTTGAGCCGCGTGAGCGGCAGCACCTCGGCCACCTCGGCGGCATCGAGCGCATAGTGGTCAGCGCCGAGGCGGAACAGCAGGAAGAGTTTCATGGCGGCGGGGCGCAGGCCCTAGACCTTGAAGCGCGAGACGCCGCTGCGCAGGTCGTTGGCCACCAGCGTCAGTTCGTCGATCGCCTGGCTCGACTGGCGCAGCGACTCCACGGTCTGCTGCGCGGCCTCGGACAGCTGCATCAGCGCCTGGTTGATCTGCTCGGCGCCGCCGGCCTGGGCCTGCATGCCTTCATTGACCATCAGCACGCGCGGCGCCAGCGACTGCACCTGCGCGATGATCTGCGACAGCTGGTCGCCCACCTGCGTGACCTCGGACATGCCGCGGCGCACTTCCTCCGAGAACTTGTCCATGCCCATCACGCCCGCCGACACCGCCGACTGGATCTCGCGCACCATCTGCTCGATATCGTAGGTGGCCACCGCGGTCTGGTCGGCCAGGCGGCGGATCTCGGTCGCCACCACGGCAAAGCCGCGGCCGTATTCGCCGGCCTTCTCGGCCTCGATCGCGGCGTTCAGCGACAGCAGGTTGGTCTGGTCGGCCACCTTGGCGATGGTGGTCACGACCTGGTTGATATTGCCGGCCTTTTCGTTGAGCGTGGCCAGCTTGGCATTGACCGAGCCGGCGGCGTCCATCACATGCTGCATGGTGCCTTCCATGCGCGACAGCCCGACCTGGCCGGTGCCGGCCAGCCCGGCCGCCTGCTCGGCGGCGCTGGAGACTTCATGGATGGTGCGCACCAGGTCGCGCGCGGTGGCCGAGATCTCGCGCGAGGTCGCGCCGATCTGGGTCGTGGTGGCGGCGGTTTCGGTGGCGGTGGCCTGCTGCTGGCGCGCCGTCGCGGCGATCTCGTTGACCGAGGTGGTGACCTGGATCGCGGTACGCTGGGCCTGGCCCACCAGCGAGGTCAGCTCGCCCGTCATCTGGTTGAAACCTGCCTCCACTTCCTGGAATTCGTCCTTGCGGCGCAGCGCCATGCGCAGGCGCAGGTCGCCGCCGCGGATGCCGGACAGCAGGCTGACGATCGACTGCATCGGCACCGTGATCGCGCGCAGCAGCAGGTAGCCGCAGACGATGGCGACCACCAGGGCCACGATCAGTGCCGCTTCGATGCCGATCTTGGCCGCATTGACGGCGTCGTCGATGCCGCGCGCCGCCCGCGCATTGACCGCGCTGTTGTCGTCCACCAGGTGCTGGGCCGCCTTGCGCGCCTCGACCCAGCGGTCATGCGCTTCGCCGCGCAGCGCTGCCGCGGCTGCGGCGCCGTTCCACTCGCCCTGGCGGGACAGCGCCTGGGCGGCCTGTTCGTAGCGCGCGCGCACGTCCCGATAGGCCCTGAAGGCGGCGCGGTCTTCGTCGCGCGTGATCGAGGTCTCGTACTGCTGCTCGACCTTGTCGAGCCGGCTTGCCGCGTCCTGGCCCTGTTGCTGGAAACTGCGCCGCTCGGCCTCGTCGGCGGCATTGATGGTCTGCCACGCCAGCACGTACCGCTCGCCCCAGATGCCGCGGATGCCGGTGCTGTGGTTCAGTCCGGGCAGCGCGTCCTTCAGCATCAGCGTGGTTTCGCGCTCAATGGCGCTCAGGCGGGTGTAGGAGACAACGCCCATCAGTGCCATGACAAGCAGGATCAGCGAGAAGCTTGCCAGGATGCGCGTGCGGATGGTCCATTCGTTCACGGTGTGGTCCCGGTGATGTTCTTGTTCAGGAGCGGCCATTCCCCGCAAAGCCGCCTCAGGGGCGCCTCTCGGGGTAGCAAGGGGCAGCGCGGCGGCGGCGGGCGGCCTCGATGCGCGGTAGGGTACTGTAAGCCGGGAGCCGATTCAACGCGCAATGCGGCGCCGTTGCGCGGGCGCATAGCCATTCCCGCCACAATCGGAACTGCTTGATTTTTTCCAAGTTTTCGTCACACTTGCTAAATTGCTAGCGGGTAACAATGTCGACAATTACAGATGGGGCAGGGATGGTGGCCAAGTCGGGGGCGAAGGCGACTGGCGCCTCGCCAGGCTCGGATCTCGATCCGCTGACCGGCGTTGACAATCGCCAGGGATTTCTGAAGCGGCTGGAGGCACGCCTGCAGAGCGAGGCGGTGCCCCGCTGTGCTTTGCTGTTGATCGGCATTGACGATTTCCGCGCCTTCAACGACATGCACGGGCATGCCGAAGGCGACCTGATCCTGCAGCGCGTGGCCCGCCGCCTGCGCGACGCCTCGCCGCGCGACGCCGCCATCGGCCGCATTGGCAGCGACGAGTTCGGTGTGCTGCTCCCCTCCATTGCCGATCCCACGCTGGTGCGCCATGTCGGTGCGGCGATCCTCTCGATGCTGTCCTCCCCGCATGAGAACGCGGGTGGCCGCCACCATGTGCTGGCCAGCATCGGCGCCTGCGTGATCCCCGCCGCCGGCGAACAGGGGTCAGACGTGCTGGCCGCGGCCAGCCTGGCGCTGGCCCGCGCCAAGCACGACGGCGGCCGCACCATCCGCTTCTTCAAGCCGCAGATGCGCTCGGACGTGACCACGCGGCTGTCGCTGGTGCAGGCATTGCACGAAGCCTATGCCCAGCGCCAGTTCGAGCTGCTGTACCAGCCGCAGGTCGACCTGCGCGACGGCCGCGTGCACGGTGCCGAGGCGCTGATGCGCTGGCGCCATCCGACCCGCGGGCTGCTGGCGCCGGCCGCCTTCATCGACGCCCTGGCCGGCAGCAGCATCGCCAGCGATGTCGGCATGTGGCTGCTGCAGACCGCCTGCGCCCAGGCGCGCGCGTGGTCGCTGGCCTTTCCCCAGCCGCCGCGGGTGGCGATCAACCTGTTCGCGGCCCAGCTGTCCGAAAGCCGGCTGCTGACCGAGGTGCGCCACGTGCTGCGCGCGCTGGAACTGGCCCCGGACTGCCTGGAGATCGAGATCACCGAAACCATCGCGCTGCAGCAGGGCGACGAGGTCGCGGACCAGCTGCAGGCGCTGCGCCGCGACGGCGTGACGCTGACCTGCGATGACTTCGGCACCGGCTATGCCTCGCTCAGCTTCCTGAAGTCGTTCCCGGTGGACCGGCTCAAGATCGACCAGTCCTTTATCCGCAACGTGACCGAAGACCCGGTCGATGCCGCAATCGTGCGCTCGGTGATCAACGTGGGCGCAAGCCTGCACATTGGCGTGGTCGCCGAAGGCGTGGAAACGCCCGAGCAGCGCGACTTCCTGCTGGCCAACGGCTGTCATGAGGCGCAGGGCTACCTGTACGGCCGCCCGATGCCGGCCGAGCGCCTGACCGAAATGCTGCGCCAGCAGTCCGGCCGCTGAGCCGCTTCCGCCCCCGTTTTGCCCCCCGCCCTGTCAGGGAAGTTGTTTCCACCTTTGACGGCGAGCCTGCCCGTCCCGGGCACCCGCTGACCCCCCGCCCGCCCGCAGCCTGCCTGGGATAGCGGTCCTGCCTGCGCGGCATGGCCGCATGGCGAAATACGAACTTACAAAGTCTGCCGCGCCGGGCGTGCCGCGGCTTCCGGGGCAATGTATGGTGACATTAGGGTTGCCGCTGACATCGGCCGGCCGCTCCGGTGCGTTATGCGTTTTGTCCTGGTCCTGACTTCCATGTTCGATCCTTCCCAATCTGTCCCCCCTGCTCGTGGCCAATTCCGTGGCAGGCTGGCGCTGACGGCCCTGGCCGCCGCCGCCGGCCTGGCGGTGGCGGCTGCTGCACTGGCCCAGGTGCCGGCCGGCCCCCCCGGCGAGGCCTATCTTGATGCGCCGGCGACTGACGGCCAGTACCAGCAAGCCGATCCTTCCTCGCGCATTGCCACGCTGACCGCCGTCGACGGCAACCTCAGCTTTGCGCCGGCAGGCTCGGATGACTGGGCTGCCGCAGGCCTGAACCGGCCCTTCACCACCGGCGACCGGCTCTGGCTGGACTACGGCGGCCGTGCCGAGCTGCATGCCGGCACGGTGGCGGTCCGGCTGGGCGGCGCCACCGCGGCCAGCATCCTGAACCTGGACGACAGCGCCACGCAGGTCAAGCTGACCCAGGGCACGCTGCAGCTGCGCGTGCGCGCGCTGCCGCCGGGCCAGACGGTCGAGGTCGACACCCCCAACCTGGCCTTCGTGCCGCGCGAGCCGGGCGACTACCGGCTGGACGTGGCGCCTGACGGCAGCACCACCACCGTGACCATGCGCCACGGCAGCGCCGTGGTCTACGGTGACAGCCGCTCGATCGAGCTGCAGCGCGGCGACCGCATGCGCTTTGCCGGCACCGACCTGGCCGACGCCGGTGGCGGCGGCGCGCCGGAAGACGCCTTCGACCGCTGGACCGCGGCCCGCGACGCGCGCGAAGACGCCTCGCAGTCCGCCCGCTATGTGCCGCGCGAGATGCCGGGCTACGCCGCGCTGGACGGCTACGGCGACTGGCAGGAAGACCCCGGCTACGGCGCGGTCTGGTTCCCGCGCGTGGTCAGCGCCGGCTGGGCGCCCTACAGCGTCGGGCACTGGGCCTGGATCGCGCCGTGGGGCTGGACCTGGATCGATGACGCGCCCTGGGGCTTCGCGCCCTCGCACTACGGCCGCTGGGCCTATGTGGGCTCGCGCTGGGGCTGGGTGCCGGGCCCGCGCGTGCGCCCGTGCTACGCCCCCGCGGTGGTGGCCTTCGTCGGCGCCAGCGGGCCGAACTGGAGCGTGCGCATTGGCAGCGGGCCGGGCGTGGCCTGGTATCCGCTGGGGCCGCGCGACGCGTACCGGCCGGTCTATCGCGCCAGCCCGACCTATGTCGCCCGCATCAACCGCGTCACCGTCAACAACATCGTGATGGGCGACCGCCGGCCGCCGCCTTACGCCAACCGCAACGTGCCCGGCGCCATCACCGGCATGCCCGCACGCAATTTCGTCGAAGGCCGCCCGGTGCGCGGCATGCATCGCGACGAATGGCGCAACCTGCCGGCAGGCGAGGCCAGGGGGGCGCCGCCGGTGGCACCGGTCAAGGGCAGCCTGGTGGGATCGGCCCCGATGCGGCCGCTGCCGCCGCAGGCCCGCCCTGGCTTCGAGCGCCAGGCCATCGCCGCCCGCCCGCCGGGGCGGCCCGCCACGGACGACCTGGCCCGCCGCTTCGCGCGCGAGGGCGGGGTGGTGCCCGGCGCCGGCCCGGCCTGGCGTGGCGGCAATGAACGGCGGCCCGGGCGCGAGGTGCAGCGCGCGCCCGATGTGCGCATGAGCCAGGCAGCCATCGCCGCGCGCGACCAGGCATCTCCGCAGCCGCGCGCCGGCCGCGGCGATGCCGATGGTCCCGCGCGTGGCGATCGCGGCGATCGCAACTATTCGAACGCCCCGGGCGAACCCTGGCGCGGCAACGGCCGCGGCCAGAGCAGCCGGCCCGACGAAGCCCGCGGCTTTGTTGGCCAGCCTGGCCAGCCGGGCGGACCGGCCGACCCGCAACGGCAGGCGCAGGGCATGCAGCGCGAACAGCAGCAGGCTTTGCAGCGCCAGCAGATGGAACAGCAGCGGGAACAGCAGCGCGCGCTGCGCGAGCAGCAGCGGCAGGGGCCTGATCTGCAGCGGCAACAGCAGGAGGAGGCGCGGCAACGCGACGCCCAGCAACGGCAGTGGCAGGACCAGGCCCGCGACCAGCAACGCCAGCAGGATCAGCAGCGCATGCAGCAGCGCCAGTGGGCGGATGGACAGGACCGTCCCGATCCGGCGCGGCAATCGCAGGAAATGCAGCGGCAGCGCTTCGAGCAGCAACGGCAGATGCAGGAAGCCCAGCAACAGCGCCAGATGCAGGAAGGCCAGCAGCAACGTCAGATGCAGGAGTCGCGGCAGCGCCAGGCGCAAGACGCCCAGCGCCAGCAGATGGAGCAGCAGCGCCAGTCCGAAGCCCAGCAGCAACGGCAGATGCAGGAATCGCGGCAACGCCAGGCGCAGGACATCCAGCGCCAGCAGATGGAGCAGCAGCGCCAGTCCGAAGCCCAGCAACGCCAGGCCGCCGACCAGCAGCGCCAGCAGGTGGAGCGCCAGCGCCAGATGGCCGAGCAGCAGCGGCAGGGCCAGGAGATGCAGCGCCAGCGTTTCGAGCAGCAGCGGCAAATGCAGGAGGCGCAGCAGCGGCAGGCCGAGGCGGCCCAGCGCCAGCAGATGGCACAGCAGCGGCAGATGCAGGAGCAGCAACGCCAGGTGCAGGAGCAGCAACGGCAGCAGGCCATGCAGCGCCAGCAGGCGGAACAGCAGCAGCGTCACATGCAGGAGCAGCAACGTGCCGCGCAGGAGCAGCAGCGTGCGATGCAGGAGCAGCAGCGGCACCAGCAGGACCAGCAACGGCAGATGCAGGAGCGCCAGCGGCAGCAGATGGAGCAGCAGCGCCAGCAGCAACAGCAGCAGCAACAGCAACAGCAACAGCAACAGCGCGCCCAGCAAGAGCGCGGCCAGATGGAGGCGCGCAACGGGCGCGACGGCGATCGCCGGCAGTAGCACGGCCCGCTTGACGGAGCGCGGAAGGCAAAAACCCCGGCAGGCCTCGCGGCCTGCCGGGGTTTGTTCTTGCGCGGTGCCGCGCGCGGCGCCGCGGCCTGGCTTACTTCGCCAGTTCCGACAACCGGACCTGCGAGATCTTGCCGTTCTGCACCCAGCCGACGATGGTGTCGGCCATCGACCCGCCCTTGGCGTCGATGCCGTCGACTTCGTTGGGGTTGACCTCCTTGGCCAGGCCCTTGACCGCGTCGGGCATTTTCGCCCGGATCGCGGCCGCGTCGCTGGTGGTGCCGGCCAGCTTCATCGCACCGGCCAGCGCGTACACCATGGTGTAGTTCAGCGACATCTCGGTGGTGGCATCGCGCCCGTCATGCAGCTTCTTGTACTTGGCGTTGAAGTTCTGCGCGGCGGGGCGGCTGTCATTGACCAGCGGCAGCACGCCGATGGAGCCCTCCAGCATGCCCAGGCCGTTGGTGACCTTGGCCATTTCATCCATCTTGGCCTGGTCCATCACGATAAAGCCGCCCTTGAAGCCCAGCTCGCGCGCCTGCTTGACCACCAGTGCGGTCGGCTCCGACGGGCCGCCGACGAACATCACGTCCGGCTTCTCGCTCATCGCGCGCGACACGCCGCTGTAGAAGTCGGTGGCCTTGGTGTATGACATCGGGTTGTTGGCCACCACCTTGCCGCCGGCCGATTCCCACGCCGGCACGAAGGCCTGCACCCAGGCCTTGGCGTAGTCGTGGTCGGCCGGGGCCAGCGCAACGTTCTTGCCGTAGCGCTTCATCTGCGCCTTGACGAAGGGCTCGATATAGCCGGTGTACGCGGGCGGGATGCGGATGGTCAGCTTGTTGCCGGCGTCGGTGATGCGCGGCACGCTGGAGTAGGCCATCACCAGGAACTTCTCCTGCTCATTGAAGGCCTGCAGGGCGAAGATGCCGCCCGAATGCGGGACGAACACCGCCGGGGTCTTGTGCTGCTGCACCAGGCGGCGGCCGTTGATGGCGGCCTCGGCGGGCGAGTACTTATCATCCAGCGCCACCACCTCCAGCTTGACCTTCTTGCCCTTGACTTCCAGGCCGGACGCATTGATCTCGTCCACCGCCATCTGCACGCCCGACAGCACGTTCTTGCCATACAGCGCGGCACCGCCGGACAGCGGGCCGGTATAGCCGATCTTGACCACTTCCTGTGCCAGCGCGGTGCCAGAGGCGAGCATGGCGGCCATTGCAGTGGCGGCCAGCGGGAAGATACGGCGCATGATGTTGTGTTGCATGTGTTGTCTCCTGAAAGTACTGCGCTTGTTATGTCTGCTATCCGTTGACGACCGCTCGGCTTGCTCCCCTCTCCCGCAAGCGGGAGAGGGGGCACACAGTCGGTGATTCCGGTGCTACCCCCCGATATACGCCTTCCGAATCCCCTCATCCTTCAGCAACGTATCCCGGTCCCCTTCCATGACGATGCGCCCGCTCTCGATCACATAGGCGCGGTGGGCGATCCCCAGCGCCGCGTAGGCGTTCTGCTCGGCCAGCAGCACGGTGGTGCCGGCGCGGTTGATGCGCTGGATGATCTCGAACATCTGCTTGACCACCAGCGGTGCCAGGCCCAGCGACGGTTCGTCGAGCAGCAGCGCGCGCGGGCGGCTCATCAGTGCGCGGCCCAGCGCCACCATCTGCTGCTGCCCGCCGGACAGCGAGCCGGCCGGGTCGTCCTTCTTCTGCCGCAGGATCGGGAACAGTTCATAGACTTCTTCCAGCGTCTTGCGGATGCCCGCGCCGTCGCGCCGATGCACATACGCACCGAGCACCAGGTTCTTCTCCACGCTCATCGCCGGGAACAGCTTGCGGCCCTCCGGGCAATGCACCAGCCCGGCCTGCACGATCTGCGATGGCTTCATGCCCGACAGCTCGTGCCCGTCGAAGCGCATGCTGCCGCCGCTGATGCGGTGGATCGCGCTCATCGCCAGGAAGATCGAGCTCTTGCCGGCACCGTTGGCGCCCAGCAGCACCACCAGTTCGCCGGCGCTGGCGTGCAGGGTGATGTTGTCGAGGGCGCGGAAGCTGCCGTACGACAGCGAGACGCGTTCAAGCTGCAACATGGTCGGCTCCCAGGTAGGCCTCGATGACATGCGGATCCTGCTGGATCTGCGCGGGCGTGCCTTCGGCGATCTTCTCGCCGTAGTTCAGCACCATGATCTTGTCTGCCAGGCGCATGATCATGTCCATCTTGTGTTCGATCAGGCAGACGGTCTTGCCATGGCGCACCATCTTGCGGATCAGCTCGGCCAGGCCCACGGTCTCTTCCGGGTTCACGCCGCCGGCAGGTTCGTCGAGCAGCAGCAGTTCCGGGTCGGTCGCCAGCGCCAGCGCAAAGGCCACGCGCTTGCGCGCCTCTTGCGTGATATCGGCGGCGACCTCGTGCGCCAGGTGCGACAGGCCGACGAAGTCCAGCGCGGCTTCGGCCTTGTCGCGGCACAGGCGCTCTTCTTCACGCAGGCGGCGCGTGTTGAACAGCACGTCGCGCAGGCCCGAGTGGATGCGCAGGCGGTGGCCGACGATCAGGTTGTCGAGCACCGTGGCGCGGTCGAACAGCGCCGTTGCCTGGAAGGTGCGGGCCACGCCCAGGCGCGCGATCTGGTCGGCGCGCAGGCCGGCCACGTCCTGGCCCTTGAACAGGATCTGGCCGGAGCTGGGCGCATGCGTGCCAGCCACCAGGTTGAAGAAGGTGGTCTTGCCGGCGCCGTTGGGGCCGATGATGGCGTTGATATGGCCTTGTTCGAGGGTCACCGAGACATCGTGCACCGCGGTCAGGCCGCCGAATTTCTTGGTCAGGTTGCGGATCTCAAGCATGGTCGGCTCCGGCGCGGGTGGTCGGGACAGCGGTGGCGGGTTGTGCAGCGGGCTGCGCCGCCAGCTTGCCGCGCCGTTCGGCCGCGGCCTTGCGTGCCTGCTTCTTCAGCCAGGAACCCACGATGCCGTCCGGCACGAAGATGATCAGCAGGATCAGCACCGGGCCGAACACCAGCATGCGGTAGTCCTGCATGAACTGCAGCGACTGCGTGATCCACGGCACCAGCACCGCGCCCAGCAGCGGCCCGAAGATGGTGCCGATGCCGCCCACCAGCATCGACATCACCATGTCGAAGGTCAGGTCGGTGCGCGCGATGTCCGGTCCCAGGAAGCGCACCTGCCCGGCGTACAGCGCACCGGCAAAGCCGGCGTAGCCCACCGACAGCACGAACGACAGCACCTTGGTGCGCATCAGGTTGATGCCCAGCGCCTCGGCCAGGGCGTCGCTGTTGCGCACCGCCATGAAACTGCGGCCCAGCAGCGAGGTGACGATGCGGTGCATCAGGAAGGTGCCGGCCGCCAGGAAGAACAGCACCAGGTAGTACTGCGCCTGCACGCTGTCAAAGCTGAGCGGCCCGATCGCCGCCGGCACCGGGATGCCGATCAGGCCCACCGTGCCATGCGTCAGGCTTTCCCACTTCTCGATCAGCAGGTAGATGATGTAGCCCACGCACATGGTGAAGATCGAGAAGTAATGGCCCTTCAGGCGCAGCGACACCACGCCGATCACATAGCCCAGCACCATGCAGATCACGCCGGCCAGCACGAAGGCCAGCCAGAACGGCACCTGGTGGTCCACCGTCAGGATGCCCAGCGTATAGGCGCCGATGGCCATGAAGCCGCCATGGGCCAGGTTGAGCTGGCCGGTGTAGCCGGTGATCAGGTTCAGCCCGAGCGTGGCGATGGCATAGATGAAGGCCAGCGTCATCACGGTCAGGTAGTAGCTGTTGGGCGTGATCAGCGGGAAGGCGATGGCCAGCGCCAGCAGCAGCGTCCAGCCGGTTTTTCCTTGCAGTGCTTTCATTGTGTTGTGCTCCTCAGGCCGTCTTGCCGGCAAACAGGCCCTGCGGCCGGATCGACAGGATCACCACCAGCAGCACGAAGGCGATGATGTCCTTGTAGTCGGTGGAAACGTAGAAGCCGCCGAAGCTCTCGGCCATGCCGATGATCAGCCCGCCGACGATGGCGCCGGGGATGCTGCCCATGCCGCCCAGGATGATGATGACGAAGGCCTTGGTGATCACCAGGTTGCCCATGCTGGGGTAGACCAGGTTGATCGGGGCGTAGAGCGTGGCCGCGATTGCGGCCAGCGCGCCGGAGATGGCAAACACCAGCAGGGTCACGCGGGTGGCGTCGATGCCGACCAGCGCGGCGCCTTCGCGGTTCTGCGCCATGGCCATGATGGTGGCGCCGGTCATGGTGCGCGTCAGGAACAGGTGCAGCATCACCATCAGCGCAAAGGCGGCGCCGATGATCAGCAGGCGCTGCAGCGGTGCGGTCAGCCCGAACACGTCGACGATCTGGCCATAGGGCGTGGGCATGCGGTGGAAGTCCGCGCCCCACAGCGCCTGCGCGCCGGCTTCCAGGAACAGCAGGATGCCGATCGCGGCGATCATGTCGTGCAGCTCGGGCGAGTTGCGCAGCGGGTGGAACACCAGCCGGTCGGCAGCCATCGACAATACGGCCACCACCAGCGCCGCGCCCAGCATCGCCAGCCAGTAGTTCACGCCCAGCGATGTCATCAGGAAGTACGACACATAGGCGCCAGCCATGTAGAAGGCGCCATGCGCGAAGTTGGGCACGTGCAGGATGCCATAGACCAGCGTCAGGCCAAGTGCCACCAGGCTGTAGACGCCTCCCAGCGTCAGGCCGTTCAGGAACTGTTGAAGGAACAATGCCACAGGGGTACCTCGTGCGGTTCGGGAAACCAGGCACGCAGCGGCAAAGGCCGTGCGTGTTCCGTCGCGGCGGCGCCAGGCGCGGCCACGGTCAGGAAGTCGGGGGTGGAACTCAGGCGGGCGGCAGCGCCGGCTCGCGCGCGGTGATGCGCGGGCGGGATGGCCTGGCCCAGGGCGCGCCGTGGCGGTCACGGTGCGGGTGTGCAGATGCGTGTTGCAGGTACTGCATGGTTGTCTCCTGTGCGATGCGGCACGCTGGCCGCCCGGCAAGCCGGGGCACTTGGCCGCGTCGGCGTGGACGGCGGCGTTGCGACCCGGTGACGAGGTGTCGGGAGTATTCCCGCACGATCGTTCGTTTTCACCGACTTTTGCATAGGCGTCGCGGCATCGTCAAGGAAAGCGGCGGAGTATTCCGCACCGCGAAATAGCAGTTGGCGCGTCTCCGGGTAAGCCCGGAGGCTTGCCCCGCCATCCATCGACAAGGCCGATGACCCCTATGCGTTCCCTGCATGGAGAGCAGCCCGCCATTCCTTGGTTGCTGACTTCATTGATGCGACTGCGGATTGCGTGCCCAGCACGTCCTGCGTTCTTTTTGAGAGCATCGCGCAGGCTTCCGTCTGCCGTGGCGGTTGCCTGGTCGGCTTCCTTTATCGCGTGGGCGCTGGTGTAGAAAATCCTTAAAATCAAGAGGAAGGACAGCTCTGTAAAGAGGCCACCCTTCGCCGCTGGTGGCGAACGATGTTTTCGATCGGCCATTACGCTGGGTGCCCGCTGCAGCAATGTCGTGCTTCCTAAATTCCGAGTCTTGACGGGACGCTGCTGGCGGCCGCTCTCTGCAGCATCGCGACAGTTACCCCACGCAGCGCTCAAGGAGCGCCTGGCCGCTGGTTACCGGTGCAGCACAGGTGCGATGCCGGCACACGTAGGCCGCCGGCAGGCCGTTGACCGGGTGCCGCCCCTGGCCGACTGGAACGTCTTCGGCAAATGCGAGGACGCGTGCCGGGAGGTACGTGCGGTGAACGCTCTCGACAAGCGCGGCGGCAGCCGCCTTATCGCCGGCAAGAATGATCCCGAACGGGCCGCGCTGTGCGAAATCCCTGGCGGCCAGGAGGTGCACGAAGCCGGCCGGGGCCGCGGTGGCGGCAGTCCGGTAGTGCTGGAATTCGTGCTCGGCAAGCTCGTGGTAGCGATCCTGGCCGGTCAGTTCATGCAAGCGCAAGCAGGCAAAGACGCTGGCTGACATGCCGGACGGCCAGGCGCTGTCGTACGGCGCCCGGGGCCTGTGCACCAATGGCTCGCCATCATGGGGCGTAAAGTACAGTCCGTCGTCCCAGAACTTGTCGAGGATAAGCGCCACGAGTTCGACCGCGCGATCGAGGTATCGCTTGTCGAAGCAGGACTCGTAGAGGTCAAGCAGAGCGTTGGCCAGGAAGGCATAGTCTTCAAGGAACCCCGGCACCCTGGCTGTGCCGTCCTTCCAGGACCGGTACAAGCCGCCGTCCGGCATGGTGAGTTGGTCCTGGATAAAGCTGGCGGCACGCCTTGCGGCGGCGAGGTGTGCTCCGTTGCCGGTCGCCTGGTAAGCCGCACAAAGTCCCTGGATCATCAGACCGTTCCAGCCGGCGAGGATGTTGTCGTCGCGGCTGGGGCGCACGCGTTGGGCACGTGCTGCAAATAGCCGCTCGCGCCAGCGTTCGAGTCGCGCCTCCTCCTGGGGAGTCAGCGTGACCGCCCGGTGGAGCACCGATCTGCCGGCTTCAAAGTTCCCGCTGTCGGTCACGCCGTAGGCGCGACACGCGAGGGCGCCCTCGGATTCGCCCAGCACCGCCTTCACCTCGGCCGGTGTCCAGACATAGAAGCGGCCTTCCTCGCCTTCGCTGTCGGCATCTTCGCCGGCATAGAAGCTGCCATCGGGGTGCGTCATGTCGCGCAGGATGTACGCGATGGTTCCCTCGAATACACGGCGCCAGGCTTGCTTGCCGCTCAGCCTGTAGGCGTTGGCGTACAGCGCGACGAGCTGGCCGTTGTCGTAAAGCATCTTTTCGAAGTGGGGCACCGCCCAGCGTTCGTCGACGCTGTAGCGGGCGAACCCACCGCCGAGCTGGTCATGGATGCCACCGGCCGCCATGCCGTCGAGCGTGCGCTCCAGCGCTTCAAGCAAGGTGGGTTCACCGGTACGTTGATGGATGCGCAACACGAGGTCGTAGGCGCTTGCGTTGGGAAACTTCGGCGCTCCGCCCAACCCGCCATGGGTCGGGTCCGTATTCCGTGCCATGGCGCGGGCTGCTTGCGCGGGCAGGTCCTCGACCTCGGTGGCGGCACGGCCCGGGTCCGCTTCGTCTAGCTGTCGGAACCCCTGCCGAAACTGCTCGACAGTTTTGCTCAGCTCCTGGCGGCGATGCCTCCAGGCTTCGCTCAGGCTCAGCAGCACACGCTCGAACCCTGGGCGACCGTAGCGATCATCCGGCGGAAAGTAGGTGCCACCGAAGAATGGTTCTGCTTGCGGCGTCAGGAACACCGTGAGCGGCCAGCCGCCGCCCTGTCCCATCATCTGCGGGACCTTCTGGTAAATGTCGTCGAGGTCGGGACGCTCCTGCCGATCGACCTTGATGCTGATGAAGCGCTCGTTCATCAGGCCGGCGATCCGGGGATTCTCGAACGATTCGTGCGCCATGACATGGCACCAATGGCATGCGGCGTAGCCGACGGAAAGCAGAACCGGTTTGTCGTCGTCGCGGGCGCGGAGAAAGGCCTCTTCGCACCAGGGATACCAGTCGACCGGATTCTCTGCGTGTTGTCGGAGGTAGGGTGACGTTTCTGAGGCGAGCCGGTTTCCCATCACAGTCTCCAGCCTGGTGCGGTAGGACAACTGTGGCGCAGAACAAGGCCCCCGGCAAGCGATCAGCGCGCCACTGCCACGCCGGCGCCCGGGAGTGCCGGATCAGGCATTCCGTCGTTCAATGTCCGCATAGCCTGGGCGCGCATGTCGCTGGCTCACGCCGGCAGTGCCATTGCGTGGGGAAACCGATTTCAGCGCGTCTTGGCGACTCTTCAGCCAGCCAGCTCGCGGTGCAACGCCACGTATTCCTGCGCCAGCTTGTGGCGCGGATCCAGATGGATCATGGGGGTGGCATGCTGGTGCGATTCGCGGATCTTCACCGATGCAGACAGCCGCGATTCAAGTACTGGCAGGCCCTCGCTTACCAGTTCGTCGACCAGTTTCTGCGGCAAGCTCGCTCGCGGCTGGAACTGGTTGATCACGATCCCCTCGACCTGCAGCCCGTCGTTGTGGTCCTGCTGGATTTCCTTCACGTTATCGAGCAGCGTGTAGAGGGCACGGCGCGAGAAGTCATCGCAATCGAACGGGATCAGGCAGCGCTCCACGGCGATCAGTGCCGAGCGGGTATAGAAATTCAGGGCCGGTGGCGTGTCGATGTAAATGGCGTCATAGACTGCCTCCAGCTCGAGCAGGGCGTCGCGTAGCTTGTAGATCTTGTAGCGCGATTCGAGCTTGCCGTGGAGGGAATCCAGGTCAGGATGCGCGGGCATCACATCGAGGTTCTCGAACGGCGTCGGGTGGATAAAGGACGTAAATTCCACCGGCCTGAAGTTGTAGGTCAGGGAGGTCTCGAAAAAATTCGCCGCGGTCGGACTTGCCTCCGCGGCTTGCGCGCCAAGCAGGTACTGGGTGGAGTTGCCTTGTGCATCCAGGTCAATGACCAGGGTGCGCAAGCCCTCGCTGGCGCTGATCGCCGCGAGATTGCATACAATGGTCGATTTTCCGACCCCACCCTTCTGATTGAACACGACGCGCCGCATATGCCCCTCTGGAGAGAATCGATCCGAAGGCGGCAGCATACCTTAGCGTGAGGTTCTCGGCAGCACCCCGCCTGGCTATGACAACGATTCCGGGGCCGCGATGAGGTGGCGCCTGCGGGCAGGCGGGTGCCAGAGTCAGCCGTCCGATTCCTGCTCGCTGTACCATTGGCGCGTTGAGGTGGTCCCGCGCTTGGGCACCTCGTGGACCAGCCGTGAGCTGCACACCATGCGGCTCACGCCACCGAAAGCATCGACATGGTTGCCGACCTTGCCCGCTCCTGGTTGACCTTCAGTGCGCCCGTGGCCGCTGCACAGGCTGCCGGCCGCCCGCTCGTGGCGCTCGAATCCACCATCATCGCCCACGGCATGCCCTACCCGGAGAACGTTCGCACGGCGCGCGAAGTGGAGGCCCTGATCCGCGACCTGGGCGCCGAGCCCGCGACGATCGCGCTGATTGGCGGGCGAATCCGCATCGGGCTTTCGAACGACGAGCTGGAGCTGCTCGGGCGCTCGGAGCGGGTGCACAAGGTGAGCCGCCGCGACCTGCCAGCCGTGCTGGCCGGCGGCGGGCTCGGCGCCACGACCGTGGCCGGCACGATGATATGTGCCGCGCTGGCGGGCATCGAGGTCTTCGTCACCGGCGGGATTGGCGGTGTGCACCGCGGTGCGCAGGAGACCTTCGACATCTCGGCCGACCTGCAGGAACTGGCCAGGACCTCGGTGGCGGTGGTCTGTGCCGGGGCGAAGTCCATCCTGGACATCGGACTCACGCTGGAATACCTGGAAACACACGGCGTGCCGGTGCTCAGTTGCGAGCAAGACAATGTTGCTGCGTTCTACACGCGCGACAGCGGCTTTCGTGCTGACTTCAGGCTGGACGACGCGGCGGAGCAGGCACGCTTCATCCGCACCAAGTGGGACCTGGGCCTGGCGGGCGGCGTGGTGTTGAGCACACCGGTGCCGCAAGCGGCAGCGATGGCGTCCGGGGAGATCGACGCGCTGACCCAGCAGGCGCTTGCCGAGGCCAGGGCGCAGGGAATCACCGGCAAGGCCGTGACGCCTTTCCTGCTGGCTCGCATCAAGGCGCTGACGAGCGGACGCAGCCTGGCGGCAAACATCGCACTCGTGAAACACAATGCCGAGGTAGGGGCAAGGCTGGCGCTGGCATTGGCACGCGCGGGGCGCGGGGCGGACGCAGCCTAGCCAGGTGAGCAGGCCGGCATCCGCAGGGTGCGGGCGCGCACCTGGCAAGCTGTGTCTGTGCGCCAATGTCGCCTAATCTTGTGTCTTAGCGATCAGCGAGTGGAAGACTCGCCTGAAGTCGCAGCGCGTACACTTTCGATCCGGGGCTGACGGCAGGAGTCATCATCATGCGACTCTCACTAATAGTCAGCGGCGCCATGCTGGCGCTTTCGGCATGTACATTGGAACCGGCCGGAACAGGCGCCTTTACCGTCATGGGGCCGGCCAGCTTCGATCGCACCTTCACGGCGGCTGCCGGGGCCATGCGTGACCAAGGCCTGGCGATCAGCGTCGAGGACCCGGTCAATGGCGTGGTTGTCGGCAGCCTGGATACCAGGACGGTGATGGCCGGGGTTCACCAGCAGGCAGACGGCCACGTGCGCGTGGAATTCGACGGCATGGCTGCACACGATCCGGCGTTGATGGCGCGCATTTCGCGCAGCTACAACCGCCGCATGGGCCGCTGAAGGGCGTCAGAGGCGTCCAGAATCCGCCGTGCGATGCCGTCAAGGGCGCGACGGGATGGACGCCCAAATGACGGGCGCCATCGCGCGTCGCCGCGCTCAGTCGTGGTGGCGATGCTTCTTGTGGCCCTTGTGCTTGCCGCGATTGCCGTTCTTGTGGTCATCGGCATAGTTGTTGCGCGACACATTGCCGCCCAGCGCCGAGCCCGCTGCACCACCGGCCGCGGCACCGACGATGCCGCCGGTTCGGCCGCCCACGGCATTGCCTGCCGCCGCGCCGGCACCACCGCCCAGCGCGCCACCCACGATGGCGCCGGTTCGTTCCTTCTTGTTGGCAGTCACCGCGCCGCCCGCGCCGCCGCCCACCGCGCCGCCGACCACGGCACCTGTGCTGCCGCCCAGTGCGCCACCGACGGCCGCGCCCGCGGCGCCGCCCAAGCCGCCGCCAACGGCGTTCTTCAGGTCATCGGCCAGCGCCGGTGTGGTGGCAGCGGTCAGCAGCAGGGTCAGGCACAGCGCACGAAGTGGTTGTCGAGTCATGTTTTTCCTCAAGGGGGATGGTTGGCGATCCGCCGATGGGGGAGTTTACACGGAGCGGTCCGTGGCGCAGGAAACAGCGACCCCCGGGATGGAGCCGCCACGAGCCGGAAAACAGAAAAGCCCTTCACAATTCGTGGAGGGCTTTTTCAATTCAGGCCGTCATGCGGCGCAGGGCGACTATAGCGGGCGAATCTTTGACGCTTGTGGGCCTTTCTGACCTTGCGTCACTTCAAATTCCACTCTCGCACCTTCCTCCAGCGATTTGAACCCGGTGCCCTGGATTTCGCTGTGATGCGCAAACAAGTCCTTGCCGCCATCATCCGGCGTGATGAACCCATAGCCCTTTTCACTGTTAAACCATTTCACGATGCCAGTCGCCATCTCGTCCTCGAAATTTGGTGCACACAGGTTGCGTGTTGAGAAACCCCGCCCCGGAATCGCCGCGTCGCCAAAATATGGTTGAACGCGGTACGGCGCGCCGAAACCCTAGCATACCGAAGAGGAGGGCGGGCAGCATCTGCGGGTTAACCTCTGGGTCGGAGCGCAGATGATGAGGCGGGCGAGTCGCGGTATGGGCTGAGTGCGCAAATTTCCGACCGCGGAATCCGGGAAAATCCCCTCGATCCAGCCTTACTCAGACCAAACGGCATCGACGTCCCGCAGCAGGTGCCCGGCCAGGATGTAGTCGCCGGCCTTCATGGCCTTGGTCTCCAGGGCAACCAGCTCGTTGGCTGCGAGCTGGTCCAATGCAAACTGGCAGTAAAGGTTCCGTTGCCGGAAGGACACCTTCGGCCGGCTGAGGCCGGCAATGAGCGCCGCGAGGGACTTCACGGCAATGCTCTCGTGTCCGCGATATTCCACCCGTATCCCTACCTTGTTACCAAGGCGCCCGAGCTCAATCGCATCCTGCCAACCTGACTCATAGTCGAGCTCGACCAGCGCGACCCCCTCTGCCTCCAGGAGCCTGATGGCTTCCCCTTTGGTTCCAGCCCGAGCCGTTGTCATTTCTGCCTCCACTCACACCTTCCCGCGCGCGGGTCGCCGGTCTGGTTCAACGTGCTACTGAACTCAACTCAACGTCGCCCCGCTCACCTTGACTCTTGGCTTCAGATTTGGAGTCAAGATCCAGCTTAATTCTGACGTAAGAAAAATCTAAGTCAATATAGAATCGCCCTGTAGTCCTGCTACCACCCGCGCAACCGCTCCGGCGACGCGGGTTCTTTTTTTGACACCGAGCGGTCCCCATTCGGCCTGAAGCTCAACGCCTTTTCCCCAGTAGCGACATATTGGTAGCAGACCTCGGCGAGTGGTGCTAATGCAAGCCGTCCGGCCGGTCGGCGAATGGCTGCTCCTGAACCTGGATGCATATCATGTTGCGATATTCGTTGAGCCGCCGCCGCGCACGTTTTGGCAAAGGAAAAAATGCCGGGGATTACGGCAGACATGCTTCCAATCGTATTGAACACAAGGTGGCGAGCAACTAAGATGAACGTTCCGGGTGCGAGACCAAGCACCCGCCAGCCAGAACCTCGCGTCCGAGGCGAAACAAGCGGCCTGTGCAACTCAGGCCGACTGTCACGGACGGTAGTGAAGTCCCGTAGCAAAAGTACACCTACAGCTTGGGAGACGACTGTGCTGAGTCATCATGAATTCGCCACGCTTGTGCTGGTAAGCGGCAGCTCCGACCCAATGGAGCTTGACCGCGCGGATATGGACGCGCTGCTCGCGCATCAACTGGTTACGCTTGAGCGCCTCGGGCCAAACCACAGCCGCCCTCGGGTGACAATCCAGGGCTACGCTTTTCTGAAGGCCGTCGACCAAGTTCGCGCAAGGGAAGGTCGAGCTCGCCAAGCCTCCTTATGAGCGTATGCCTTAGCTGGTAGCGCCTGCCGGCGTTGGTGCGCTTTCGCCTGATCGGCGTGGCCTGCCAGAGTCGCGATGCAGCAATCGTTATCCACTCGATTTCCGTCCCGTCGGAGCTCCATCGGATGGCTCAGGTGGCGGGTCGCACTTAGGAGACGCAACATGACTCAGTGGTCCCCCGAGCAATTCATGAAGGTCCAGATGGCAGGTATCGAAGCCTTGACCGGGCTGACCGGCAAGGCCTTTGAGGGCTTCGAAAAACTGCTGGAGTTGAATCTGCAGACGATGAAGACGGCGCTGGCTGATTCACGAGAAGGCGCAAAGAAGGCGCTTTCAGTCAAGGACCCGCAAGAACTGGTCGAACTGCAAATCGAGCTATTCCAACCCGCGGCCGCCAATGTATTGGCGTATCGCCGTCAACTGTACGAAATCCTCGCCGCCACCCGGGCGGAGTTCGAGAAAGTCGCCGAGGTTCAATACACGGCAGGCAAGCAGGGTCTGAACGACTTCCTTGGCAGCGTGGTGAACCAAACACCTGCCGGCACGGCGGCGGCGCCATTTGCTGCCTGGCAGGAGGCCGTCAACGCGACCACGACGCTCTATGAGTCGATGCAAACGACGGTAAAACAGGCCGCGCAAGTGGCCGAGAGCAGTTTCAATACTGCTGCGCAGGTGGCCTCGAAAGGCATGCAACGTCGTGCATCCCACGCCTCAAAGGCAGCTGCGAACTAAGTCGGCCTTGGCTCCTGAGGGAGCCAGACGAGGTGGAGCGCTGGGGGCGGTCATGTGCTTTGCACCGCCGCCGGCCTAAACTTCCTTCGTGTCGAATATAAGCATGTCAACGCCGGCCTGGGCAAAATTGGCCAGGTCAGCTGCTGCTGCGGCGCCCTCAGGCGAAGCCATCGCCTGCTGGAGCGCCGGCAGCGAATCGAAGCTCAGCACCGCAACCAGGTGAAACGGCGAAGCACCGGCCGGGCTTGCAACCGGGCCGCTGCTGACCTCGTAGCGTCGCAGGCCGGTGATCTTCTTTGCGATCGGAATATGGGTCGAGAAGTAGTATGAATCAAACGCCGCCGTGTCCGCAGGCTTCTTGTAAAGCACCATTAGCTTTGCCATCGTTGTTCCTCAAAACGTGGGTTTGATATAGCGCAAGCTTGCAAGTGTATCGTCCCTATAGCGGGTGAACCCATTTCTGTCAGAGGATCGGGCTGGCCAGTTTCTTCATGCTACGATTTTCCTATCTGAAGCGGAGGTCGTCATGACAATCGAAAGCTACCAGGGCTACATCGTCCGCGGCTTTGCCAAGCAGCTTGGCGATGGATCGTTCGAGGCATCCGGTGCGGTTGAGAAGGACGGCCGCATCGAGGAGGGATCGGATCCGTTGGGGTACTACCCCTCGTTTGAGCGTGCTGCGGCAGCCGGCATTGCCTGGGCGAAAGCGTGGGTAGATGATCACGGCTGAACCCTTCCGAACTCACCAAGGCCGGCTTGCAGCCTTTTGCGGCTAGGCCAAATCGTTTCGATCGTCCCACCTGTCTCAGAAGGTGGCTGGCGAGTTCACCCACAGCACCCTGGCCACCACGTCGCCCACATTGCGGTAGCCATGCGGCACCTGGCTGGAGAACGTGAAAGCATCGCCCGGGCCGATCAGGTAGACGTCGTCGCCGAGCATCAGTTCGAGCTGTCCTTCGAGCACGTAGCCCACTTCCTCGCCCTGGTGCTCGATCTGCCCGTCGCTGGCCTCGCCAGGCCAGACGATGTGGATGTTGGCTTGGAGCAGGCCGCCACGTTTGGGCAGCACCACGCGTTCGAGCGCGACGCCGCCGGCCCGGATCACAGGGCGTTCACCATGCCGCAGGATCGGCGACTGGTTTGGCTCCCCGTCGCTGGTCAGCGCGCCGATATTGGTGTCCAGCGCCACGGCCAGCCGGTGCAGCGTGGCAAACGACGGGGTGGCCAGCCCGCGCTCAATCTTTGAAATCAGGCTTTCCGAGCAGCCCGCCTTCCCGGCGAGCTGCAGCAGCGTGTAGCCGGCCACCAGCCGGGCGTGGCGCAGCTTGACGCCAAGCGTCAGGGTGGCCGACTTGCTGTCGGCCGCTTCAGGTGTGGGTTGCTCGGTCTTTGCCATGCAGGCTCGGAATTGATTGGACTTGGATCGGCCGCCAGGCGCCGTACGTCAATGTGTTCAGCGGCTGGCCAGTTCGGCGACAGTGTAAGCCAGTGCCTGGGCCCCAAGGAACAGGTCGGCACCTGCCGTATCTTCGGCGGCATTGTGGCTGATGCCCCCTTTGCTCGGCACGAAGATCATCGCCGTGGGGCAATGGTCGGCCAGGTACATGGCGTCGTGGAACGCGCCGGAGGTCAGCCGCATCGGCAGCGCGCGGCCGGCGTTGCCGCTGGCACGCGCGCAGGCGCGTTCGATGGTGCCCAGCATGGCCTCGGGGAAATGCGTCGGCTCGCGATGGAAGAAGCGCGTGACCGTAACCGCTTCGGGCGCATGCGCATGCCTGACGCACGCCGCGCGCAGTGCCGCTTCGGCGCGGTCCAGCGCGGCGTCGTCAAGGCAGCGCATATCGACCGTGAACGTGACGTGGCCGGGAATGGTGTTGACCGAGTTTGGCGCCACGCTCCAGCGGCCCAGCGTCAGGCGCAGTTCGGGAGTGCCGGGGGCGGCCGCATGGCGCGGCGCCAGCGCGTACAGGTCTTGCGCGATGGCCACGGCCGCGGCCATCGCATCGCATCGTACCGCCATCGGCGTGGTGCCGGCATGGGCCATCGTACCCGTGCATTCCACGCGGAACCAGCGCACCGCCTGGATGCCGGTGACCACGCCCAGCGGCACATTTGCGCCTTCCAGCACCGGCCCCTGTTCGATGTGCAGTTCGACGCATGCCGCCATGGGCCGCGCCATCGGCACCCTGTTCACGTCGTGGCTTTGCGCCAGCGCGGCATCGAGCGCCTCGCCGAAGCGGATGCCGGCCGCGTCGGCCACGTCGCGATAGCCTGCCAGCCGGGCCGGTTCGACGAAGGCGCTCGAACCCATCGCGCCGGGACCGAAGCGGCTGCCTTCCTCGTTGGTCCAGGACACGACCTCGATGGGGCGCAAGGTCTCGATGCCGGCCGCGTTGAGCGCAGCAATCACTTCCAGGCCGGCCAGCACGCCGTACGCGCCGTCGTACTTGCCGCCCACCGGCTGGGTATCGGCGTGGCTGCCGGTCAGCACCGGCGGCAGGTCTTCGCGGCCGGGGCGGCGGAAGAACAGGTTGCCGCAATCGTCGATGCCGACGGTGCAGCCCAGCGCGCGTGCCTGGTCGATCAGGTGGCGCCGGGCGGCCAGGTCGGTCGCGGTCAGCGTTTCGCGGGAAACGCCGCCGTCGTGGCGCAGGCCAAAGCGGGCCAGGGCTGCCAGCGATGCGGCCAGGCGCCCGGCGCCCACATGATCCTGCGCGCGTTCGGCAATGGCTTGTGCGTTGACGAGGGTGGGCGGGTTCGATACGGTCAATTTGGTCTCCAGATATCAGGCAAGGCTGGTGCCAAGCGCCTGCTCAAGGCGATGAGCCACGCCGAGCACGCGGGCATCGGCATGGCGCGGCCCGGTCACGGTCACGCCAACCGGCATGCCGGTGGCGCCGGTGCCCGTCGGCACATGGACGCACGGGGTGCCCAGCAGCGACCACATGCGGCAGAAGATTGGATCGCCGGTGGCGCCCAGGCCAGCTGGCGCTTCGCCTTCGGCGCTCGGGGCCAGCACGACGTCGAATCCGGCCATCGCCATGTTGAACGCCGTGCGCGCCGCTTCCGCGTGGGCCAGCGCGAAGTGGAAGCGCTGGCCGGTGACGGCGCGGCCCGCTTCGAGCTGGCGCGCGAAAGCCGCGCTGAAGCCTTCTGCGTGCTCGCGTGCTTCCGGCGCGAATGCGGCGAGTGCCTCGAATGCCATGATGTCCATTTGGGCTTCAGTCAGCCCGTGGCAAGCCTGAGGCAGGTCGAAGTCGCGCACCGTGCCACCGATGCATTCGAGCGCACGGATCGCGGTGTCCAGCGCGGCTTGGGTATCGGCACTGGCGCGTTCCCAATGCGGCGTGCGGCAAATGCCAATGCGCAGCGGCGCGTGGTGTAGCGTGGACGCGTCCGCTACCGCGGCATCGCGCGCCAGGGTGCCGATGAAGAGGGCCGCGTCGTCCACGCGGCGGGCCAGCACGCCCACCGTATCCAGGCTCGGTGCCAGTGGCTTGATGCCGGCCAGCGGCAGCGTGCCATGGGTGGGCTTGTAGCCCACCACGCCGCAATAGGCGGCCGGCCGGATGATCGAGCCCGCGGTCTGTGTGCCGAAGGCCAGCGGCACCATGCCTGCGGCGACGGCGGCGGCCGATCCGCTCGACGAACCGCCGGGGGTGCGGGGCCTGTCCGCCGGCGCGCGCGGGTTGCGGGTCGGCCCCGGCTGAAACGTGGCGAATTCGGTGGTGACGGTCTTGCCGACCACGACCGCGCCCGCCGACCGGGCCAGTGCCACCGCCGCCGCATCCACGCCCGGCCGATGTCCGGCGTATATCGGCGAACCATAAGTGGTCGGCATGTCGGCGGTATCCATCAGGTCCTTGACGCCAAGCGGGACGCCCGGCAACGCGCCTGACGCGCCGCCGGCATCCAGCCGCCGCGCCTGCGCCAGGGCGGTGTCGGCACCCACATGCTGCCAGGCCAGAATGCCTGAGTCTTGCGCCGCAATGCGGGCCAGTGCCGCACGGACCACCGCTTCGGCGCTCAGTTCGCGCCGGGACACCATCTGCGCCAGGGTGCGGACCGGAAGATCGAGGAAGTCGTCCATCGCCTGTTCTCCAGGTCAGCCGAAATAGGCCGCGCGAACCTCATCGTTCTCGCGCAGCGCCTGCGCGGTGCCCTGGGCCACGACACGGCCCTGGCTCAGCACATAGCCCTGGTGTGAGATGGCCAGCGTCTGGCGCGCGTTCTGTTCCACCAGCAGCACCGTCATGCCCAGTTCGTTGATCTGCTGGATGACCTTGAAATTCTCCTTCACATAGAGCGGCGACAGGCCCAGCGACGGCTCGTCGATGACCAGCAGCCGCGGCTGCGCCATCAGTCCGCGCCCGATCGACACCATCGCCTGTTCGCCGCCGGACATGGTGCCGGCGAGCTGGCCCGCGCGCTCGCGCAGCCGGGGGAAGATCGTGTACACGCGCTCGATGCGCTCGCGCACCCTGGCCGGGTCCGCCTCAAGGAAGGCGCCCAGCGCAAGGTTTTCAGCCACCGTCATGCGCGGGAACACCTTGCGGCCTTCGGGAATGCAGGAGATGCCGCGTGCGATGATGTTGTGGGTCTTCTCTCCCGCGATGTCCGTGCCGTCCCACAGGATGCGCCCCTGGCGCGGCGGCGTCAGGCCCAGGATCGAGCGGATCAGCGTGCTCTTGCCGGCGCCGTTGGCGCCAAGGATGCAGGTGATCTTGCCCGGCGGCACCTCGATCGAGACATCGTGCAGGACGTTGACCTTGTCATAGCCCGTGGTCAGCCCTTCCACGCGCAGTGTGCTGTCGCTCATGCGGCTTCCTCCCCCAGATAGGCGGTCTGCACGTCGGGATCGGCGGTAATCTCGGCGTAGGTTCCCTCGGCAATCTTCTTGCCGTAATTCAGCACGATGCAGCGGTCGGTGATGCGCTCGATCACGTTCATTTCGTGCTCGATCAGCACCACCGACAGGTCCTGCAGCTTGCCGCGCACCTGCAGGATGTCGTCCATCAGCTCGTGGGTCTCGTCATGCGTCATACCCGCCGAAGGCTCGTCGAGCAGCAGCAGGCGAGGGCGGCTCATCAGGGCCCGGCACACCTCGATGCGGCGGCGGTCGATCATCGTGAACGTTTCCACCGGCTCGAACAGCCGCGCCACCAGCGGCGGGCTGAAGATGCCCAGCAGCTCGCGCACCGATTCCACGTAGCGTTCGTACTCGGCGCGGAACGCCTTGCGCCGGAACAGGTTGAAGACCAGCCCGTGCCGCATGTTCTGGTAATCGCCGATCACGATGTTGTCGAACACCGTCAGCGGCAGCGACAAGCGCGAACGCTGGAACGTCCGCGCCACGCCGCTGCGGTAGATCTGCTGCGGCGTCTTGCCGATGACGTTGTTGCTGTCATAGGTAATGGTTCCGGCGCTGGCCTTGTACAGTCCCGTCAGCACGTTGAAGAACGTGGTCTTGCCGGAGCCGTTGGGGCCCAGCAGGCCCAGGATCTCGCCACGGCGGATCTCGAGCTGGAGGTTGTCCAGCGCGGTCAGGCCGCCAAAGCGCATGGTCAGGCCGCGCACCTGGATCATTGCGTCGCTCATTGCGCATCCTCCCGGGGAAAGAACAGGCGGGTCTTGCGCGGCATCAGGCCGTCCGGGCGGAACAGCAGGATGGCGATGACCAGCGCCGCATAGAACAGGAAGCGGTATTCCTGGATGAACTGCAGCTTTTCGGGCAGCACCAGCACGATGATGGCCGCCGGCACCAGGCCCACCACGTTGCCGAGGCCGCCCAGGATCACGATCGACAGCATCAGCAGCGAGTCGGCGAAGGTGAAGTTGTTGGGCGCCACGAACGCAGTGACCATGCCGTAGACACTGCCGGCGATGCCGGCAAAGAAGTTGCCGAGCATGAACGCAATCACCTTCCACCGGGCGATGTGCAGGCCGAACGCGGCGGCGGCGGTCTCGTCGGTGCGCACCACGTCCATCGCCAGGCCTACCCACGAGCGCTCCAGCGCCTTGACCACGGCAAAGGTGCCCGCGCAGATCAGCAGGCTCAGCAGCGCATAGCTGGCGTAGAACGACACGTCCACGCCGAACAGTGTCACGCCCTCATTGAACGCGAAGCCGAACAGCGTCATCCCGGGAACCTGCAGCCCCTGCGGCCCGCCCAGCACGTCGTTGACCTCAAGGAAGGTCTTGAACAGGATGCCGAACGCGATGGTCACCAGCGCCGCATAGTGGCCGCGCGTGCGCAGCACGGGCGCAACCAGCACCGAGCCGATCACGGCCGCTGCCAGGCCGGACAGCACGATCACCAGCACGTGGGGAATGCCCGTGTGCGTGGCCAGCACGGCCGTGGTGTAGGCGCCGATGCCAAAGAACGCCGCGCCCGCGAAATTGGACACGCCGGAAAACCCGAACTGGACGGTCAGCCCCAGGCAGGCGGTGGTGTAGAGCAGCACCGCGCACAGCATCAGCAGGACGAAATGGCTCTCATGGAACAGCGCGACCAGTGCCAGCGTGCCGGCCAGCGCCCATAGCCTGGACTGGCCTGGCCGCCGCGCTGCTGCCTGCTCCACGGCCTGCGTCAGGCCCAGCCGGCCCGCCGCGAACACCGCGGCCCCGGCCAGCGCCAGCAGCACGGCTACCGCCAGTTGCGATTCCGCATGCAGGAAGAAGTAGAGATAGGCCACCATGGCGATGGCCGAGATGGCCAGCACCATGGCCGGGCGCCGCTGCGGGCCCTCGGCCGTGGCGGCGGAGGCCGCCGGCAGCGGCTTCGAGACGTTGTCAGACACGTTCACTGGCTTTCTCCGCGATGAGTCCGGTCGGCTTCCAGGCCATCAGCACGATGACCACGGCAAAGGCAAATACGTCCTTGTAGGCGCTCGGGATGTCGGGCACCAGGGCCGGCAGCATGGCACTGCCCAGTACCTGCAGCGCCGCAAACAGGAAGCCGCCGAGGATGGCGCCGTAGATATTGCCGAGCCCGCCCAGGATGGCAGCGGCAAAGCCGATCACCCCGAGCAGCAGCCCGACGTTGAAGTTGATCTCGTTGTAGTAGAGGCCGTTCATCACGCCCGCCAGTGCCGCCATGGCGGAACCCAGCGCAAACGTGACCAGTACCACCACCTCGAAGTTGATGCCCATCAGCCGGGCCGTTTCGCCATCCTGGGCCACGGCACGAATGGCCATGCCAAAGCGCGTGCGGGTGATCAGCAGATGCACGCCGAGGATGATGGCCACGCCGGCGGCCAGCAGGATCAGGTTGTCCGCGCGGATGGAGAGCGCGCCGATGGTGAACTCGCCAGCGGGCAGCAGCGCGGGAAACGGCTTCGGGTTCGAGCCGTCCGGGTAGAACAGCCGGACCGCCTCACGCAGCACCGTGCCCAGCATCAGCGTGGCCAGCAGCGTGTTCAGCGGCGGCGCACGGCGCAGCGGCAGGATCAGGACGCGGGCGATGCCGGCGCCCAGCAGGCCGGTCACCGTCACCGCGCACACCACGATGGCCAGCAGCTGCAGCCACGGGGAATCCACGTGCATCGCCACCACGCCGGCTGATGCCGCCAGCCCGGCAAACGCGCCCACCATCAGCACATCGCCATGAGAAAACTTGATCACGTCGAGCACGCCGAAGAACAGCGTGAACCCTACCGCCACCATTGCGTAGATCATCCCGAGCATCAGCCCGTTAAAGACATACTGCCCTAATACACTCATCGGTATCCCCCGAATTCCGGATGCCCAGGCGGGCGCGGGGCCGGGCGGGGGGCAGGAGCGCCCCGAACCCGGCCGCCATGCTTACAGGCCGGTCAGCTTCTTCTTGCCCTTGCCGTAGGTGCTGTCTTCCCAGATCACCCACTTGCCGTCTTCCACCACATACTTGGTGATCAGCGGCACCACGTTCTGGCCGTGGTCGTCGAAGGTGACCTTGCCGATGATGGTGTTCACGTCCCTGGTGCCGTTCAGCACATCACGCACCTTCTTGCGGTCCGGGCCCACCTTTTCCACGGCGTCCATGATCAGGTTGGCCGCGGCAAACGCAAACGGTCCGTACGCTTCGGGCGGTTCACCGTATTTCTGCTGCGTGTAGCGTTCCATGAAGAACTGGCCGCCCGCCAGCTTCTCTACCGGCGCGCCTTCGATGAACGCCAGCGAACCCTCCGACAGCGACTTGCCCACGCCTTCGATATAGGCATCGGACTTGATACCCGACGTGCCCTCGAACTGGGCCTTGATGCCGAGCTTGTCCATCTGCGTGCGGATGCGCACGCCCAGCGGCGTGAGGCCGCCGAAATACACCACGTCGGGCTTCAGTTCGCGGATCTTGGTCAGCTCCGTGGTGAAGTCCTGCTGATCGGCTGTGACGCCGAACGTGCCGACGATGGTGCCGCCGTCCTTCTTCAGGAACTCGCTGAAATACTTGTTGTGGCCCTTGCCGTAGTCGGTGGTGTCATGGATGATCGCCCACTTCCTGTAGCCCAGCCCGGTCATGAATTTGGCCGCCACTTCGCTCTGGTTGATCATCGTGCCGTTGACGCGATGGATCTCCTTGAACTTGTTGCCGTAGGTGACCTCGGGCAGCACGGCGCCCCACACCACGGCGGGCATGCCGAAGCGGCTGTAGACGCCCACTGTGCCCATGGCCACGGCCGAGCAGAAGTGCGTCACGCCGGCAACAATGGACTTGTCCGCCGCGATCTTGGTCGCCACCTGCACGCCGACGTTCGGCCGGCATTCGTCGTCCTGCACCACCAGTTCATAGGTGTACCTGGCCTTCGGGTCCGCATTGCGCAAGCGCACGGCCAGGTCCGCGGAATTGCGTCCGCCCAGGCCGATCGACGACACGCCACCGGTCAGCGGACCGACAAAGGCAATCTTGACGACATCCTTGGCCTGCGCCGGTGCTGCCGTCAGGACCATTCCGGTCGCCGCGGCTGCCATGGCGGCGGCTACTGCAGTGTGTTTCTTGCGCACTCTCTTTCCCCCTGGGTTGCATGGACAAATTGGACGAACCGCTGGCGCGGCGTCACGGACCCGAACCGATGCAAGGCGCCCGCGGACGCCCGGGAAAGCTCTTGGAAAGCTGCCTGCACCATATTCAAGTCACTTGAATACTATGCAACAGCCATGCCACCTTTCAACGAGCGAAAACCCGTAGCTTGCATGGGGGTCTGGGGAAATGAGGGGGACCCCATGCTCAATCTGGGCGCATGGGCGCACGGTTGCGGTGCGCCGGGGAGCAAAACAAGGGAAGAAACATAGGGCCGTACGTAGGTGCTGTTTGGGGCACTTTCATTGCATCTCGCAGGCACCCACACAGATGCAGGTAGCGGTAGGTAGTGATGGCCGCCAACCGCGCGTCTGGCCGACACCCGGCATCGGCCAGCCCTGCGGCAACCGCCGTGCGCTACTGGTCTGCCTTCGCCCCCGACCGCCGCACGATTTCCGCCCATTTCCTGCCTTCGGAAGCGTTGTAGCGGGCAAAGTCGCCGGGTGAAGAGCCGACCGGCTCGGCGCCCATGTCGGCATATTGCTGCCGCACATCGGGCCGTTTCAGCGCGCTGGCCGCATGCGCGGCCAGCTTTTCCACGACCGGGGCCGGCGTGCCGCGCGGCGCCCACAGGCCGTACCAGGTGCTGATGTCGAAGCCGGGCAGGCCGGACTCGGCGACAGTGGGCACGTTTGGCAGCGCGCTCGCGCGGCGCTCGGTGGTCACGGCAACGGCACGCAGCTTGCCGGACTTGATGAAGGGCATCGCCGACGGCATGGAATCAAACATCAGCTGGATCTGGCCGCCCATCAGGTCCGTCAGCGCCGGCGCGCTGCCCTTGTACGGCACATGCTGCATCGGCACTTTTGCCGCCAGCTTGAACGATTCGCCGGCCAGGTGCTGGGCCGAGGCATTGCCCGCCGAGCCGAAATTGAGCGCACCGCCCTGGCTATTGGCGTAGGCGATCAGGTCCTGCACGGTCTTCACCGGCGATGCGTTGTTGACCACCAGCACCAGCGGCACGTCGGCCAGCTGCGTGATCGGCACGAAGTCCCTGAATGAGTCATAGCGCATCTTCGGCTGGATGCTGGGGTTGATCACATGCAGCGAGGCATTGGCCAGGATGGTGTAGCCGTCGGCGGGCGCGCGCGCCACGGCTTCGGCGCCGATCATGCCGCTGGCGCCGGGTTTGTTGTCGACCACCACGCTCTGGCCCAGGCTCTCGCCCATCTTGACCGCGACCACGCGCGCGAGCAGGTCGGTGGGGCCGCCGGCGGGGTAGGGCAGCACCATGCGCACGGGATGCTGCGGAAAGTCCTGCGCGCCCGCGGCGGCCGGCAGCGCGGCAGCGGCTGCCGCCAGCATCAGTGCGGCGCGCAGCCGCGGCCACGCAGGAAGTCGTTTCTGGTATCGGGTGTTCACGTCTCTGTCTCCTTGATTTTTATCGCTACCTTGCCCACCACCTGGCGGGATTCCAGCGCGGCCAGGGCGTCGCCCAGGCCGGTGATCGGATAGACCGCGGATACGGTCGGATCCAGCTTGCCCTGCGCGGCCCAATCGAACAGCGTCGCCATGACCTCCTGCAGCGCCGCCGCATGCTCGGCCCGCTCGTTGGCGGGCGTCCAGCCGATGTAGCGGCCAAAGAAGAACCCGTGCAGCGTGAGGTTCTTGACCAGCAGCAGGTTGACCGGGGCCTGCGGGATGGTGCCGCTGGCAAAGCCGATGCTGAGGATGCGTGCGTTCGCCGCCGCCGCGCGCAGCGCCTGGCTGAACAGGTCGCCGCCGACCGGGTCCACCACCACGTCCGCGCCACGGCCGTCCGTCAGCGCCTTGACCGATGCCGCCAGGTCCGCCGGGGCCAGCGCGTGCGTGGCGCCGCGCCGTAGCGCGTCGGCACGCTTGGCCTCGGTGCTGGCGCAGGCGATGACCGTGGCGCCGAGCTGGCGCGCAATCTCCACGGCAGCCAGGCCGACCCCGGCCCCGGCGCCAAGCACCAGCACCGTGTCGCCCGGGCGCAGCGCGCAGCGCCACACCAGCCCGCAATACGCCGTGCCATAGGAAATTGGGATCGGCAGCGCAGTCTTTGACGGCAGCGCGTCAGGGACGCGGTAGACGGTGTACTCGGGCACGATGACCTGCTCGGCAAAGCAGCCCCAGTCCGCGATCGCCACCACCCGGTCGCCGGGACGCAGCCGCGTGACCGCGTCACCGCAGGCCACCACGCGGCCGACCGCTTCGGTGCCGGGCACGAAGGGCAACGGGGGGCGGCGCTGGTACTGGCCGGCGATCATCAGGCCGGTGGCATGGCTGACGCTGGCGTACTCGACGGCAATCGTGACCGCATGCGGGTCGGCCAGCGCCGGTTCCGGAATGGCCTGCAGCGCCACGTCCTGCACGCCGCCGAACTGCTTGCAGACAAGCGCCTTCATTGCGCACCTGCCTTGGCCGCCGGGGCCGCCGCCTGTCGCACCACACCCTGCTGCAGCCATGCGTCGATGGCCTGCTGGCCGAAGCCGGCCTCGTGCAGGACCTGCACGGTATGTTCGCCGTTGGCCGGCGCCGGGCCGGCTGGCCGGCGCATGTCGCGCGCCGGGATGCCGGCGAAGGGCAGCGGTCCGAGCCCCGGCTGCGTGATTGTCTGGAAGGTCTGCCGGTGTGCCGCCTGCGGGTGCGCCAGCACGTCGTCATAGCTGCGCACCGGGGCATGCAGCACGTCGTGCCGGCTGAGGATGTCTTGCCATTGCGCGGTCGTGCGCGTGGCGATCTGCTCGGCCATGTGCTGGTTCAGCAGCGCGGCGTGGGCCATGCGCGCCGCATTGTCGGCAAAGCGCGGGTCTTCCAGCCAGTCGGTGCGGTCCAGCGCATGACATAGCTTGGCGAACTGCGCGTTGTTCAGCGCCAGCAGCGTCACGCTGCCGTCGCTGCTGGCATAGACGCCATTGGGCGCGCTCACCGGCCCGGCGGCCGCCGGGCCACCGATGGCATGCTCGAGCAGGTTGTTGGCCTGCAGCGCACAACAGGCATCGAACAGGTTCAGCTCGACGTGGCCGCCGCGCCCGCCGCGAAAGCGCCGGCACAGCGCCGCGGCGCAGGCCTGGGCGGCATAGAGGCCGGTGGCGGCGTCGGCCAGCAGCATGCCGATGCGGCGCGCGCCACCGTCGGCGCCACGGTTGGCGAACATCAGCCCGGAGTCGGCCTGCATCACCGAGTCCGAAGCGGGATAGTCGGCATAGGGACCATCCGGGCCATAGCCGCTGATCGACACATAGACCAGCGCGGGCCGTCGCGCGGCCAGTGCCGCATAGCCCACGCCCAGCCGTTCCGCCACCTGGGGGCGGAAGTTCTGCACGACGATGTCGGCCTGCAGCGCAAGCCCGAGCAGCACTTCCTTGCCCGCGTCAGTGGTGGCGTCGACGCAGACGCTGCGCTTGCCGGCGTTATAGGCGATCGCCAGCGCGCTGGTATCGCCGCGCACGACCCCGACCTCGCGTCCCGGCCTGTACTGGCGATTGTGGCAACTACAATCAAGCGGGGAACGACCGCAGATAGGAGCGTGCCATGGCTGCATACCTGATTGCCGATGTTGACGTCACGGACCCCGCCGTTTTTGAAGAGTACAAACGAGACGTACCCGCTACCGAGGTGCGCTATGGTGGGAAATATCTGGGCCGTGGCGGTGCAACCAAAGTGCTCGAAGGAGACTGGCAGCCGCATCGTCTCGTCATTGTCGAGTTCCCGGACATGGATGCCTTGATAGCCTGGTATGACTCGCCAGAGTACGCGCGCCTCAAGGCGATACGGGAAAGGTGTGCGACAACAAGGATTATCGCGCTGGAAGGGGTCGCGGCCGTCACCGTCTAGGAAATCGGCGCAAGCGTTGCCGGGGTCTGGCCTCGACCGGGTCGGCCTGGTCGGCGGTTTCCTGTTCGCGCGCCCGCGTGCGGGTGCTGTCTGATTCGTTCCGTGGCGATGCAACCGCGGGCCTGGCGCCCTTCACGCTGCACTCAGGCGCTTCGCATTCGCCATCGCACGGCCGTGGATCGGCGCGAGGATCTGCTGCATCAGGTTTGTCGCCAGGTCTGCCAGCTGCAGCGGGTTGCCGGGGAACCCGGCGGCCAATTGCAGAAGGTCGGCGTGGCGTTCGAACCATTGCGCGGCGGATCGACTGGACGCCAGCGTCGCCGCGGCCGCGGAGGTCGCCCAAAGATGATCGCTGGTGTCCTTTGCGAGGGTCATGGTCAGGTTGATCCATCCCGAACCCATCGCAAGCAACGATTCAGACGCGGCCTCTCCCTTCTCAATGCTCATCAGGCTGAATTCGCGCTGGTCCTGCTCGTCAGGCGCCGGACCGGCGATCGCCATGCGCGTGGTGCGAATGCTGACGACATGCATTGCTGCCTGGAGCAGTTCGCACATGTCACTAAAGAGGCGGGAGGCGTTTGCGGAAACGTCGAGGACAGGCTGCGGAATAACGGAGGAGGGCACGCGGGTTTTCCTTCGGCATCCGCTGAAAAACGGACACCTGGCAAATTCTTGGGAGGCGAGCGGCGTCCGGGTCGCTTTTCGAAGGCGTGGCCGGCCGGCATTCCTCCAAGCATAGGTGCATTTATGTTGCATTGCACCATTTCTTTTGGTTTTCTGCGCTGGATCGGGCACGACACGACAGGACCCGGCTTCCTCCGAGCCGCGCCACGCCAAAGCGCTGATTGGTGTCGAAGCCTCAACAGTGTGGGTACCTTGGCGCGCCTACCGCGTTGCGCCGCTGCGGTCTACGATTTGCTCCATGCCGCGGCACGCGGTGGTGAGTGCCCCGTCATCCCTTCAATATTCTCCTTCCTCAGGAGCCGTCATGACCCAACGCGTGAATGCCTTGAAGCAGTCCCCCGAACTCTTCAAGAAGTACCTGGAGTTCAGCACCCTGCTGCAGGACAGCGCGATCGAACCAACCATCCGTGACCTGGTCGAGATTCGCGCTTCGCAACTCAACGGCTGTGCCTTCTGCCTGGACATGCACGTCAAGCAGTCGCGCATCCATGGCGAGCGAGAGCTCCGCCTTCACCATGTCGCGATCTGGCGCGAATCGACGCTGTTCCAGCCGCGCGAACGTGCCGCGCTGGCGTGGACCGAGGTGCTGACCAACATCCCGGCGCACGGTGTGCCGGATGACCTGTACGAGCGCGTGCGCGCGCATCTGTCGGAAAAGGAACTCTCGGACCTGACCTTTCTGGTCATGGCCATCAATGGCTGGAACCGGCTGAACGTGGCCTTCCGGACCGTGCCGGGCTCGGCCGACAAGGCCTATGGCCTAGATAAGGCAAAGCTGGAGTGACATCATGAAGATCACCAGAACGCTGGGCATGGCCCCGCTGCTGCTTTCCGTCCTGCTGGCGGCGCGACCGGCCATGGCTGCGCCGCCAGAGCCCAAGGTGACGCTGCTGTCGACAGAGGCGCTTCCGGAATATCCCGGCAAGGAGGTGCAGATGATCGTGGTGGAATACCCGCCCGGCGGCGCCGACCCGGTGCACCGCCATGACGCGCACGGATTCGTCTATGTCCTTGAGGGCAGTATCGTGATGGGTGTCCGGGGCGGCAAGGAAGTCACGCTCACTGCCGGGCAGACCTTCCACGAAGGCCCTGACGATATTCATACTGTCGGGCGCAACGCCAGCAACACCAGGCCCGCGAAGTTCATGGTGCTGTTGCTGAAGAACAAGGGCGCTCCGATCCTGACGCCAACGAAGTAGCACATTGGCCGGCTGCGGATGCGACCCCTAAGGTTCAGGGATCGCATCCTCGGGCCCGTCGTTGCGCGCAGCTCAGTCAACCACCGCCACGACGCTGACGATGCCCTGCCTGGCCATCTTCACATAGGGGCAGAAGCGCTCGGTATTGCGCACCAGTTCTTCCGCCACCTGTCGTTGCACGCCAGGCATCCTGACCCGGATGTCCGCGGCCAGCGCGAAGCCGCCGTCAACGGGATCGCGGCCGAACGCTATCTCCACTTCCACTGCGAGGTTGTCGACGCTGACATTGGATCGCTGGGCCAGCAGGTACAGCGCCCCATGAAAGCAGGCGGCGTAGCCCGCGGCGAACAACTGCTCGGGATTGGTGCCGTGGCCGGGGCCGCCCAGCGCCGCCGGCAGCCGCAGGTCGACGACAAGATTGCCGTCATCGGAACGCGCCACGCCCGAGGCGCGGCCGTGTCCGGTTTCCCCGCCCGAGACGGTGACGGTGGTGGTGTAGAGGGCGTGGAAGCCCTGCCCGCGATACTTGTCGAGCAGGCTCAGCGGGGGGGCTTGCAGCCCCTTGTTGTCCATATGGCCCGCCCGCGTTGTCAGGCCTTCGGCTTCTGGCTCTGTCGCAGCCACGCTTCGAAACCGGTCTTGCCCAGGCGTGCCGGGCCTTCCGGTACCAGCGTATCGTCTTGCAGTTCGGCGCCGAAATAACGGCCCTTGCCATCGACGACAACCTTGCGCGGATCCTTGGTGGCATCGAGATAGCGTTGCACGAGGTCGCTCAGGTGGAAGCGTTCCGGCCCGGCGATATCGACGATGCCGTTGACGGGATCGGCAAGGGCGTGGTCGGCCACGGCTTCGGCCACGTCATCCGAGGCAATCGGCTGGATCGATGCGGATGACAGGCGCACGGAATCGCCATCGGCGCCCGACTGGACGATGCCGCCAAGGAATTCGAGGAACTGCGTGGAGCGGACAATGGTGTAAGGGATGCCGGCGTTCCGGATCAGCGCTTCCTGCGCAATCTTGCCGCGGAAGTAGCCGCTTTGTGAGAGCTTGTCCGTGCCGACCACTGACAGCGCCACATGGTGCGCGACACCGGCTGCCTTCTCCGCCGCCGCAAGGTTGCGGCCCGACGTCTCGAAGAAATGCAGGACGGCATCATCCGCGAACGATGGCGAGTTGGCCACGTCCACGACAACCTGCGCCCCGGCAAGTGCCTGGCTCAGGCCTTCGCCTGTCAGCGCATTCACGCCGGTCTGCGGAGACGCGGCAACGACTTCATGGCCTTGCCCGGCAAGCCGGGCGACGACCTTGCTGCCGATCAGGCCAGTACCTCCAATCACAACGATCTTCATCATGCACCTCGATTCTGGTGGAAGGGATGGGCATTCAACCCATGTCCCATGCTAGGCGAAGGGGTGCAGTGACGGTAGCGCCGGCGGCGGACGCATGGTGTTTCCCGTTCGGCACCAATGGTGCGGCCGGGTTGTGGCGTTTTCTCAGCCGGTCACCCTCGACCGATACTCGCTGGGCGAGAAGCCCAGGTTGCGCTGGAACGTAAGGCGCATCCGTTCCTCGCTGCCGAAGCCGCACTGCCTTGCGATCTGCTCCACCGGCAGATGCAGGTCCTGGAGCAGCCGGCGTGCGGCTTCCAGCCGGAAATGCTCAACCCCCTTGGCCGGGGTGCGCCCGGTCTTCTGCTTGTACACCCGGGCAAAGTTGCGGGGGCTCATTCCGACCTGTTCGGCGAGCTGTTCCACTGACAGCCCTTCCCGCGACAGGTTTTCGATGATCCATAGATGGAGCGCCTCGAACAGCGGCACGTGCCGGCTCTGCGCCAGCAGGATCTCGCTGATCTGTGGCTGCGTGCCCGGCCGCTTGATGAAGACCGCCAGCTCCCTGGCCGCGCTCAGCGAGATATCGTGGCCATAGTCGTCCTCGACCAGCGCAAGCGCCATGTCGATGCCGGTGGTCACGCCGGCCGAGGTCCAGATGCGGTCCTGGCGGACGAAAATGGCGTCCCGGTCCAGTTCGACCGCGGCAAAGCGCGCGCGGAACTGCGCATGCATCGCCCAGTGCGTGGCAGCGCGCCTGCCGTCAAGCAAGCCCGCTTGCGCAAGCAGGAAGGCCCCGCTGCAGACCGAGGCAACGCGGCGTACCTGTCCGGCGGCCTGCTGCAGCCAGGCGACCAGCGAGGAGGCGCTGTCGAGCACCCTGACCATCTCGGGGGCACCGGGGAGGATGATCGTATCGATGTGCTGCAGATCGATTTCCGAGAGCGCGATGGCCTGCACGGCGGTGCCTTCGGCCGAGGCAACCAGGCCGCCGTGCTCGCTTGCCAGATGGCTCCGGTAGCCGGCGAATCCCCGCTCGCGTGCGTACCGGGAGGCAGCCCAGAACACGGTTTGCGGTCCGGTGAGATCCAGCAGGCTCATGTCCGGGAAGGCCACGAACAGAAGATTGCGCGGCGGGTCGTCAATTGTCCGGGAAGAGGGCGCAGGCGCAGAGGGAACCATGGCAGGGATCTTGAAAGTCGGTGGATGTTATGCCGCTGGCGCGATTCCGCGCAAGGCATGTTGCCGGCAGGCACCCGCGGTGCGACGCCATCGCCACGGATCGCACCCGAAGGCTTTGTGGGCCGGCTCGTTCCGCTCCTCATGTCTGCATTGTCGCCGTTCGCGCCGGGCCGGCTGGCAGAAAACCAGGGGCATCTGTCATTTACCCGGGCATGGCGTGTCACTACGATCATGCCATGGTTGTGCACCGCACAGCGTGGACTCTCATTCGTTGCGCCGCTCCGAAAGGCATTGACATGGACATCGTCGTTCCAGACGTTCGCCCGGCGTCCCCTGTCAACCGCGGGGGGGCGGATAGAGACGTAACCGGTATGCCGCAGCGGGGCTTTCGCCCCGGCCCGCCGGATCGCGCGGACGGATTGTCCGCCAGTTTCGCGGCAAGCTACGCCGGCATCATCGCCTTCATGGCGGTCGCCACCGAGGGCAGCTTCTCCAAGGCCGGAGAGCGGCTGGGCATCGGCCGCTCAGCGGTCAGCCGCAATGTCCTGAAGCTGGAAACGCAGCTGAGCACCCGGTTGTTCCTGCGCACCACGCGCACCACCCAACTGACCCGCGAGGGCGAGCGCTTCTTCGAGAACTGCCACCAGGGCGTGGCGCATATCGTCGAGGCCATGAACGACATGCTGGAACTGCGCCTTGGGCCGCCAAGCGGCCTGCTTCGCATCAGCGCGACGGCCGGCTTCGGGCGCAAGGTGGTGGCGCCGCTGCTGTCGAGGTTCTCGGCGGCTTATCCGGACATTTCCCTGGACCTGGTGCTCGATGACCGGCCAACGGACTTCGCGGCCGGGAGCATCGACGTCGCGTTCCGCAATGGCCGCATCGAGGATTCAAGCATCGTTGCGAAGCAGCTGATCCCGATGCAGATGGCTGTGTGCGCGTCTCCTGCCTACGCGGCGCGGCATGGACTACCGTCGACGCTGGAGGATCTCGCCCGGCACGAATGCATCAACACCCGCATCGCCGGCGCGCGCATCCTTGAATGGGAATTCAAGGTCGAGGGGCATGTGCGCAAGGTTGTGCCTGCCGCAAGGCTGACGTTCAATGACCCTGAGCTGGTGCTGGCGGCGGTGCTCGACGGGCTGGGCATCGCGCAGATGGCGGGCTACCAGGCCTGCGACCGCATCGCCCGCGGCGAACTGGTCATCGCCATGGGACGGTATGCGCCTGACGACCGCGGGCATTACATCTGTTACCTCAGCCGCCAGCACCTGCCCTCGCGCATCCGCGTTTTTGTTGACTTCATGACTGAAGAGATCCGGGCGCTCAATCTGCATTGCCTGGCGGATTTCTACACGGACTACTCGACGACAAGCTACCGGTCCTTCAGATAGCGTTGTTGTAAGGGCGCGGGCAATCGAATGTCCCGCCTCAGCTCCCGCACGCGTGAATCAGGAACTCCCTCAGCGCATCCGCCGGCTTGCCCAGCTTGCGCCCGGGCTGCCACAGCATGCCGACCTCCATGTCCGGCACCGCATTGGCAATCGGGCGGGCCTCGATCTGCTTTCCTTCCAGTGACCACGGGCGATACACCATGTCGGACAGCACAGTGACGCCGAAGCCATGCGCCACCAGCCCGCGCAGGGCCTCCATCGAGCCGGTCCGGAATGCGACCTTGGGTGCGAGCCGGTGGCTGCGCCAGTAACGCAGCGTGGATTCCTCGGCCTCGTCCACGGTGATGAGGATATACGGATAGGCCGCAATATCGCGCAGCGAAGGCCGCTCCACGGCCAGCAGCGGATGGCTGGACGAAGTCCACAACTGGCGCCGGGATCGCATCAGCGTATGGCGCCGGAAGCGCTGGGGCCGCTCCAGGTTCGACAGCAGCGCGATGCCCAGCTCGATCTCCCCCGCCAGCACGGCCCGCTCGATATCGGGCCGGTCCATGTCGAGCAGATCCAGTTCGATGTCCGGGTAGTTGGTGCGAAAGCGCGCCAGCAGCCCCGGCAGGAAGTAGCCCAGCACTGTATAGGAGGCGGCCAGGCGCACGCTGCCCTGCAACCCATGCACCTGGAAGCGCGGCTCGCGCAGCGCATCCTCGACCGAATCCAGGATCTGGCGGGCGTGCTGGAAGAAGAGGTGGCCTTCTGCCGTCAGCGTCACCCCATGGGGCCGGCGCTCGAACAGGCGTACCGCCAGGCGCTGCTCAAGCGCCAGCACGGCATTGGTGATGGCCGACTGCGAGACATGCTCGGCGGTCGCGGCCATCGAGAATTGCCCGGTCTCCGCGGCCGCGACGAAGTAGCGGAACTGCCTCAGCGTGACTTCCTTGGCCAGTCTTTCCGAGCCTTCGCGCGCCTTGAACATGGGAATCTCCGAGTTATCCGTTTTTCGGATATCAGGTGTTTGAATTCATGATTTTACGATGACGGCACGGATTTCTAAACTGCTCCGGATACAAGAGAACAAGCACGGAGACTGAGATCGTGAATGCCCCGCTGAACCCCGCCTTGCTCGAAGCCCTGGCCAGCGCCAGCCTGGACGACAAGTACACCCTGGAGCAGGGCCGCGTCTACATGAGCGGCGTGCAGGCCCTGGTCCGCCTGCCAATGCTGCAGAAGGCGCGCGACCGCGCCGCCGGCCTCAACACCGCCGGGTTTATCTCGGGCTATCGCGGCTCGCCGCTGGGCGGCGTCGACCAGGCATTGTGGAAGGCCAAGCAGCACCTGGCTGCCAGCGACGTGGTGTTCCAGCCCGGCGTCAACGAAGACCTTGCCGCGACCGCCGTCTGGGGCAGCCAGCAGGTCAACCTGTTCCCCGGCGCCACGCGCGACGGCGTGTTCTCGATGTGGTATGGCAAGGGGCCGGGCGTGGACCGGTCCATCGACGTGCTCAAGCACGCCAATTCGGCCGGCTCGTCGCGCCATGGCGGCGTGCTGCTGCTGGCCGGCGACGACCATGCCGCCAAGTCCTCCACCGTGGCGCACCAGTCGGAGCACGTGCTGCAGGCCGCCGGCATTCCGGTGCTGTACCCCGCCAATGTGCAGGAGTACCTCGACTACGGCCTGCATGGCTGGGCCATGAGCCGGTATTCCGGCCTGTGGGTGGCAATGAAGTGCGTCACCGACGTGGTGGAGTCGACCGCCTCGGTCGAGATCGATCCCGAGCGCGTGCAGATCGCGCTGCCGCAGGACTTTGTCATGCCGCAGGGCGGCCTCAATATCCGCTGGCCCGATTCCCCGCTGGAGCAGGAAGCGCGGCTGCTTGACCACAAGTGGTATGCGGCGCTGGCCTATGTGCGGGCCAACCGGCTCAATCGCGTCGTGCTCGATTCGCCGAACGCACGCTTCGGCATCATGACCGCCGGCAAGGCGTACCTGGACGTGCGCCAGGCGCTCGCAGACCTGGGTCTGGACGATGACACCTGCGCCCGCATCGGCATCCGCGTCTACAAGGTGGGTTGCGTGTGGCCGCTGGAGGCGCACGGCGCCCGTGAGTTCGCCACCGGCCTGGAAGAGATCCTGGTGGTGGAAGAAAAGCGCCAGATCCTCGAATACGCGCTCAAGGAAGAGCTGTACAACTGGCGCGAGGATGTGCGGCCCAAGGTCTTCGGCAAGTTCGACCAGCGTGGCAACGATGGCGGCGAGTGGTCGGTGCCGCGTGGCAACTGGCTGCTGCCCGCGCACTATGAATTGTCGCCGGCGCTGATCGCCAAGGCCATCGCGCGCCGGCTGGAACGCTTTGACCTGCCGGAAGCGGTGCGCGCACGCATTGCCGCGCGCGTGGCGCTGATCGAGGCCAAGGAGCGCGAGGCCGCGCAGCCGCGCATCGCGGTGGAGCGCAAGCCCTGGTTCTGCTCAGGGTGCCCGCACAATACGTCCACGCGCGTGCCGGAAGGCTCGCGTGCGCTGGCCGGCATCGGGTGCCACTACATGACCCTGTGGATGGACCGCAATACCGACACCTTCAGCCAGATGGGCGGCGAGGGCGTGGCCTGGACCGGCCAGATGCATTTCACCGGCGACAAGCACGTGTTTGCCAACCTGGGCGACGGCACGTATTTCCACTCGGGGCTGCTGGCCATCCGCGCATCGATCGCGGCCAAGGCCAATATCACCTACAAGATCCTGTTCAATGACGCCGTGGCAATGACCGGCGGGCAGCCCATCGACGGCGTGCTGACGGTGCCGCAGATTGCGCACCAGGTGCTGGCCGAGGGCGCGAAGAAGCTGGTCGTCGTCACCGACGAGCCGCAGAAGTATGGCGACGGCGCCATGCTGCCGTCCGGCGTGACTGTGTTCCATCGCGACCAGCTCGACGCCGTCCAGGTCGAGCTGCGCGATACCGCGGGCGTCACCATCCTGATCTACGACCAGACCTGCGCGACCGAGAAGCGCCGCCGCCGCAAGCGCGGCACCTATCCTGACCCGGCCAAGCGCGCCTTTATCAACGACGCGGTCTGCGAGGGCTGCGGCGATTGCTCGGCCAAGTCCAACTGCCTGTCGGTGGAGCCGCTGGAGACCGAACTCGGGACCAAGCGCAAGATCAACCAGTCGTCGTGCAACAAGGATTTCTCCTGCGTCAACGGCTTCTGCCCGAGCTTTGTCACTGCCGAGGGGGCGCAGGTGCGCAAGCCAGCGGCAGCGGGCGGCAAAGGCACAGGCGCCGACTTCGAGGCGCTGCCGCTGCCGCGGCTGCCGGCCCTGGAGCGGCCGTACGGCGTGCTGGTCACCGGCGTGGGCGGCACTGGCGTGGTCACCATCGGCGGCCTGCTGGGCATGGCATCGCACCTTGAACGCAAGGGCGTGACCGTGCTCGACATGGCTGGCCTGGCACAGAAGGGCGGGGCTGTGATCAGCCACGTGCAGATCGCACCGGGCCCGGACGACCTGCATGCGACGCGTATCGCGACGGGTGAGGCACGCCTGGTGATCGGTGGCGACGCCATCGTTTCGGCCTCGCCCGAGGTGCTGTCGAAGGTCCGGCATGGCCTGACCGCCGCCGTGGTCAACAGCGCCAACACGCCCACCGCGGAATTCATCAAGAACCCGAAGTGGAAGTTCCCCGGTGCCAGCGCCGAGCAGGACCTGCGCGCCAGCGTGGGCGATGCCTGCGCGTTCTTCGACGCCAGCGCATGGGCGGTGACCCTGCTGGCCGACGCCATCTACTCCAACCCGCTGTTGCTCGGCTTTGCCTGGCAGAAGGGCTGGATCCCGCTGCAGCGTGAAAGCCTGCTGCGCGCGATCGAACTCAATGGGGTGTCGATCGACAAAAACCGGCTGGCATTCGAATGGGGACGGTATCTCGCGCATCATGGCGAGGCGGCGCTCAAGGCGCACTTGCCGGGTGCTCCGGCGGCCCCGGCCGCACAGGTCGTGGCAATCCCGCAGACGCTCGACACCCTGATCCGCAAGCGCGAGACGATGCTGGCCGATTACCAGAACACTGCATATGCCGGCCGCTACCGCGAGGCCGTCGAGCGCATCCGCGCAGCGGAGCAGCAACTGGGCCTCGACCGCAAGCTGCCGCTGACCGAGGCCGTGGCCCGCAACCTGGCCAAGCTGATGGCCTACAAGGACGAATACGAGGTGGCGCGCCTCTACGCCGATCCCGCCTTCCTGGACAAGCTGCGCGCCCAGTTCGAAGGGGAGCCCGGCCGCGACTACCAGCTCAACTTCTGGCTGGCGCCGCCGCTGCTGGCCAAGACCGACAAGGGCCACCCGGTCAAGCGCCGCTTCGGTCCGCGCACGATGACGGCATTCCGCTTGCTGGCGCGCCTGAAGGGGTTGCGTGGCACGGCGTTCGATGTGTTTGGCAAGACTGCCGAGCGCCGCGCCGAGCGGGCGCTGGTCAACGACTATCTGGCCATGGTCGACGAGTTCGCAGCGTCCCTGAGCGCGGACAACGTCGACACCGCGCTGGCGCTTGCCGCGTTGCCGGAGGATATCCGCGGCTACGGCCACGTGAAGGAGGCCAGCATGGATGCGGCGGCAGTACGGCGGGAGGCGTTGCTGGCGCAGTATCGCGGCGCGGCCCGGCGGGCTGCTGCTTGAGAGGCGGGCGGTTCGAGCCCTGCGCCGAACCGCCCCTGTCTATGCCTCGCGCCGGGCCAGCGCCAGGAAGGCGCCCAGGCCCAGCATCGTGACACCCGACATCCGGGTCATCAAGCGGGCGCGAGCTTCGCGGGCGGCGCCGGACTTGAGCAGACGATGCGCGGCAAACACGATAACAACGTCGACCAGCGTATTGAGCGCGACGCAAATGCAGCCCAGCAGCACCAACTGCGGCACCAGAGCTTCGCTCGCCGAGACAAACTGCGGCAGGAACGCCAGAAAGAACAGCGCCGTCTTGACGTTCAGGACCTCGACCATGATGCCCTCGACCAGAGCGCGGCGCGCACCTCTGGATGGCATGGCTTCGAGCGTGACCGGCGCCTGCTTGCGCATCAGCATGCGAATCCCCAGGTACACCAGATAAGCAGCACCCAGATACTTGAGCAGGTTGAATGCCACGGCCGACTGGGCAATGACCAGCGACAGGCCCAAGGCTGCCGCGAGCACATGAAGCAAGCCTCCGAGGGCGGCGCCGAAGCATGAAGCCAGGCCCTCGGATCGGCCGCCAGCCACCGTTCGTGCAACGACATAGGCGATTCCGGGGCCGGGGGTGATCGCGAGAACGATGGCAGCGATCAGGAAGGGGAGGAATGACATGGTGTGGTGTTCGTCAATGGTGAGGAAAAGCTGAGCGCGGGCCGGGGGCAATTCAGCCAGCCTTGCGCATGGACTGCGCAAGTTCGCCATACCCCCGCGCCTCCAGGGTCTCGGCGGCACCGAGGCGGTCCCGCAACTCCCTGTTCTGGCTGAGCTTGACCTTGCCCACCAGCGAAGTGACGGCGATCTCGATGCCCACGATGTTGCGCAGCATGCTGTCGATGTACTCCGGCGCGGAGTCCCCCATCTTCCAGGGCCTGGGTTCGGCTGCCTCGTGTCGCCGTGTCAGGCGCGCAACCAGGCGGCGAACAAAACGCTCGTCGTCATGCACGGTGATCGTGCCGTGCGCGTGTACCACCTCGTAGTTCCAGGTCGGCACCTGGCGGTGCGCCTCATGCTTGCTCGGGTACCAGTTGGGCGAGATATAGGCCTCGGCGCCCCGGAACACGACCATGACCGGCGAGCCGGTGGGGCAACGCTGCCAAAGCGGGTTCGCGCGGGCCACGTGGGCTGTGAGCACGCCGTGAGTTCCCTCGCCGGGATCGAACTCGAACGGGATGTGGTCGGCATCCAGTCCGGCGCTGCCTTGCGTAACCAGCATCCCCAGCGGGTGCACGCGGATGATGCGGCCCAGTTCCTCTGGCCGGTTTTCAGCAAAGTGAGCAGGAATATACATGGTGGGGAATCGGAAGCGATGGAATGCTCGATACTCTCGCCGACAACTGGCACAATCGGAAGGTCCGGTTTTCATGATTCTTTATGGGCCAGTCACGCCAGCCAGCCGGTACCCGTGCCGGAGCCACGGGCGCGGGGCGCCGCATCTACGATCTTCTGCGTGCCCAGATCGCGGACGGCACCCTGCCGCCGGGCGCCCGGGCGCCGTCCACACGGGCGCTGGCGTCCGAGTTGGGGGTGTCGCGTACCACTGTCACCGCCGCCTACGAACAACTTGCTGCCGAGGGCTTCCTCGTCACGGCGGTGGGGCGGGTGGCCCGAATCGCCAGCCCCCTGGCGGCACCGGCACCAGCCGCGATGAGCGCAGGCCGGCGCGCCAGGTCCGCCCCAACCCTGTCCGGATTCGGGCGCCGCGTGGCGGGACTCGGCATGCCGGCACCGCTGCAGGCTGAACCGGTTCGTTTCGACTTCCTGTATGGGGCGGTGGCTTCGCGGGACTTCCCAACCCTGGCCTGGCGGCGTGCCTACCAGGCCGAACTGCTGCGCCAGCAAAACAGCCTGTCCTATGCCCCGTCCGAAGGTGAGGCGTCGCTGCGACGCGCCCTCCAGGGCTATTTGCGGCGTGCCCGGGGACTGGCCTGCGAGGCCGAGCAGGTTCTGGTGGTGCATGGCTCGCAGCAGGCCATCGACCTGTGCGCACGGCTGCTGCTGGATGCCGGCGACGCCTTTGCCTTCGAAGATCCCGGCTACCTGATGGCGAGGCGCTGCTTCGAAGCCACCGGCGCCAGGTGCCAGGCCACGCCGGTGGACGGGCATGGCCTGGATACCGCCAGCCTTCCCCAGGACGATCGTGTGCGCCTGGTGTACGTGACACCGTCGCACCAGTTCCCACTAGGGGGCGTGCTGCCGATCGGCCGGCGCCTGGAGCTGCTGCAATGGGCGCAGCGCCACGACGCCTGGATCATCGAGGACGACTACGACGGGGAGTTCCGCTACGGCCAGCGCCCGATCGACACGCTGCGCTCGATCGACACCGACGGCCGCGTGATCTACGTCGGCACTTTCTCCAAGGCGCTCTCGCCGCAACTGCGGCTCGGCTACCTGGTGCTGCCGCCTGAGCTGGTGCCGGTGTTCCGGCAGGCCAAGCGGCTGGCCGACCGCCATGCGCCCGTGCTGGAGCAGCGCGTGCTGGCAGCGCTGATCGAAAGCGGTGCCTACGAACGCCATGTGCGGCGCATGCGCCGGGAAAACGAGCGCCGGCGAGCGGCCTTGCTGGATGGCGTCGCACGTTTCCTGCCAGCGGACGCGGAAGTCTGCGGTACGGCGGCGGGGCTGCATGTGGTGCTGTGGTTGCCGTCGCTGCGGCCCCGCGACGAGACAGCGCTGGTGGCCGCTGCGCGCAGCCAGGATGTGGGGGTCTACCCGGTATCACCGTTGTTTGCAGGGGCCCGGCCGCACGGACAGCGTCGAGCGGCCGGGCTGGTGCTCGGTTATGCGAGTTTGACGGTGGAGCAGATTCAGCGGGGGATGCAGATTTTAGGGGTGGTGATTGCGGCGATGGGGCGGGCGCAAGGCCAGCCAAATCAGCTTGATGGCCGCCTGCCTACTGGTCAGGAGGCTCCAGGCGGGGGCCGCATCAATAGTTCATCGTCACGTTGAGCATGGCCACCCGCGGATTGCCCACTGGTAGCACGTTGTTGTTCAGGCCGCCCGCGTAGTACATTTTGTCGAACACGTTCTTGACGTTGAACGCCGCGCGCCAGTGCGTTGCCACGTAGCCGACGGCAAGATCGGCCACCGCGTAGCCCGGCACGGTGTAGTTAAAGCTGTAGCCGCGCTTGGCGCTCTCGCCGCGCACGCCGGCACCGACGTACCAGCCGGCCAGCGCGCCGCGGAAGCGGTACTGGCTCCAGACCGAGAAGCTGTGCCGGGGCACGCTGTTGAGCGGCTTGCCGACGTTCGCAGCCGTGGTGTCTTCGGTGACTTCGCTTGCGATGTAGGCATAGGCGCCCGAAACGCTGAGGCCATTGCCGAGATCCTGCGTCAGCTCCATTTCCAGCCCGCGCGAACGCTGTTCGCCCACGGCCACGCTGAAGCCTGTGTTAACCGGATCGGTACTGAGCACATTGGTGCGGGTCAGGTCGAACGCGGCCAGGGTCAGCAGGCCGGTCTTGTCCGGCATGTCGAACTTGATGCCCACTTCGTACTGGCGGCCCTTCTCGGGCTTGAACGTGGCGCCGTTGACGTCGGTGCCGGCGTTCGGCAGGAACGAAGTGGCGAAGCTCAGGTACGGACGCGCCCAGTGCGTCAGGTCGTACATCACGCCCGCGCTGCCGGTGACGGCGTTGTCGTCGTTGCCGGTACGCGACTGCGCCAGCCGGTCCGTCGTGCTCGTCTGCGCGGATTCGTAGCGCACGCCGCCGGTCACGGTCCAGCGCTCGGCGATACGGATCTGGTCGCGCAGGTAGAGACCAACCGCGTTTAGCGTGTCGGTCGCGTCCAGGCTATAGGCGGACGGGCAGTTGATGCTGGCGCCATAGACCGGGTTATAGACGTTCAGCGCTGCCACGCGGCATGTCTTCTGCAGGCGGTCTTCCTTCGTATGGCGGTAGTCGATGCCGAAGGTCACGCTGTGGGCATGCCCCGTGAACGCGAAAGTCCGCTGCACGTTAGTGTCGACACCGAACGAGTCCCCCGAGAAGCTCTGCTGCGTGCCACTGCGGTTCATCGCCTGGCTGTTGACGGCCATGGTGCCGGCCGACACCAGCGTGCCGGTCAGCGACGACGTCTGGTAGCGCAGGTTCTGGTTCAAGGTCCAGCCGGAGTCGAAGCGGTGCGTCAGCGCGTAGCCGATGCGGTTTTGCTCGCCGTCATAAGACGGCGCATTCGGCTCGCCGATGAAGCGGTTGCCCGGCACCACGCCATTGCGGTTCGGCACCAGGGTGCCATTCACTGGCAGGCCCTGCTGGCGCACGTAGTTGCGTTGGCTGTGGCTGGTCAGGATCGTGAAGTCCGTGCGCGTGCCAAGGTCGAGCGTCAGCGATGGCGCGATCCAGCGGTTGCGATACCAGACGTAGTCGGTCGGATCGTCGCTGTTCATCATCAGCGCGTTCAGGCGGAACGCGGCCTTGCTGTCCTTGGCCAGCGGCGTGCCGACGTCGACCGTCGCCTGCCGGAAGCCGTAGTTGCCGACGGTCAGGCCCAGTTCACCGAACAGTTCGGCACGCGGGCGCTTGCTGACCATGTTGACCAGGCCGCCCGGCTGCACCGCGCCGAACAGGATCGAGGCCGGTCCCTTGAGCACTTCCACGCGTTCCACGCCGAACAGCTCCTGCGCCACGCGGTTGTTGCTGTCGACGAGCAATCCGTCGGCAAAGATCGATTCCGATGCACGCTGGCCGCGGATGATGAAGTCGTCCCAGCCGCGCCTGCCATAGACGTTGGTGACCACGCCGGCTGAGTTCTGCAGTGCGTCGCTGAGGTTCTGTGCCTGCTGGCTGTCGAGCAGCTCGCGTGTGATGACGGTGATTGACTGCGCGGCGTCGGCCGCTGACTGATCCGACTTGGTCACTCCGGCCGGCCGCCGCGTGCTGAAGCCGATGTCAGTTTGCCCGTCGGCGGCGGCGCTGACCGTCACGGATGGCAGCGTGGTGAGATCTTCGGCGGCGTGGGAAACAACGGGAGGCAGGAACAGGCAACTGACGGCGGCGGGTATGGCAAGACGGCGGACAAACATGGCGGCCCAGGGCGAAAGCAACGAAAGTGGCGCATCATAAATGAGAATGGTTTGTATTTACAAGAAATTCGTCCGGCAAAAGTCGCACTAACTTACTGATTCGTATCCATCAACGGCGTTTCTAGCGCACATGCTTTCCCTACATAGCGGTCCCTGCGCAGCCCCGTTGCTGCTATCAATGTTCTCTTCCCGGCCGCCTGCCCATGAAACGCACCACCACCATTCCGACCCCGCCGCCCGATGCCGCACATATCCTGGTGCCGGCCGACGCGCAGGCGGGCCATGCCTGCGCCGACGACCGCAACTTCGTCACCGCGCTGGCCCGCGGCATGGAGTTGTTGCGCGCCTTCGGCCCGCAGGACGATTACCTGGGCAACGCCGAGTTGTCGCGGCGCACCGGCATCCCGCGCCCGACCGTGTCGCGGCTCACCTACACGCTGGCCACGCTCGGCTATCTCACCTACATCGAAGCCACTGAGAAGTACCGGCTGGGGCAGGGCGCGATGGTGCTGGGCCACCGCTATGTAGGCGGCGCCGGCATCCGCGAGATCGCGCAGCCGCTGATGCAGTCGCTGGCGTTTGCCTCCGATTGCACGGTGGCACTGGCCATGCCGGACCGGCACGCCATGGTCTACCTGGAAAGCTGCCAGCCGCGCGGGGCGCTGGTGATCCGGCTGGCGCCGGGCGCGCGCCTGCCGATGGCCACCTCGGCGATCGGCCGCGCCTGGCTGGCGGGGCTCGATGCCGATCACCGCGAGGCCGCGCTGGCCGAACTGGCGCGCCACTATGGCTCGCGCTGGCCCGCCGTGCGCACCGGCATCGACCGTGCGCTGCGCGACCACGCACGGCGCGGCTTCTGCGTGGCGCATGCCGAATGGGACCGCACCGTCAGCGGCGCCGCCGCGCCGCTGCGCCTGGCGGGCAGCAGCGAGGTGCTGGCGTTGAATATCGGCGGGGCCGCGACACGGCTGTCGCCCGAGATCCTGGAAAGCAACCTGGGCCCGCGCATCCGCGAACTGGCCGAGACCCTGCAGGCGCGGCTGTGGCAACCCGGCGGCGCGCGCGCGACCGCCCGCTTTGCTTCCGCGCAGCCGGACCCTGATACCCATACCCACGCGTCCAACGCATGACGCGGGCACTGAATTCAACGAGGAGACAACCCATGGAAGTACGCAACAAGACCGTCGTGGTGACTGGCGCGGCCACCGGCATCGGGCGCGCGCTGGCGCTGGCCTTTGCGCAGGCCGGCGCGCGCGGCGTGGCCGTGGCCGACCTGAACGCGGCCGGGGCCGCCACTGTTGCCGCCGAGGTCCAGGCCGTGGCGCCTGCGTGCCAGGTGTTCGCCCAACCGGTCGACGTGGCCGATGCCGCCGCCGTGCAGGGCCTGGCCGACGAGGCCACGCGCCGCTTTGGCCAGGTCGACATCTTCTGTTCCAACGCCGGCATCATCCTGCGCAAGGGGCTGGATGCGAGCGCCGACGAGTGGCAGCGCATCTGGGAAATCAACGTGATGGCGCATATCCACGCGGCCAGGGCGGTGCTGCCGCAGATGCTGGAGCGCGGCGACGGCTACTTCATCAACACGGTGTCGGCAGCGGGCCTGCTGTCGCAGATCGGCTCGGCGCCGTATGCGGTGACCAAGCACGCCGCCATCGGCTTTGCCGAGTGGCTGTCGATTACCTACGGCGACCGCGGCATCAAGGTCAGCTGCATCTGCCCGCAGGGCGTGCAGACCAACATGCTGTTCGGCGAGAAGGGCGAGCGCAAGGGCTTCCTGCAGGAAGGCTCGGTCACCACCGAGCATGTCGCAGCGGTGACGCTGGAAGGGGTGGCCGACGAGCGCTTCCTGATCTTGCCGCACCCGGAGGTGCTTGAGTACTATCGCCGCAAGGGCCAGGACTACGACCGCTGGCTGCGCGGCATGCGCCGCCTGCATGACAAGGTGATGCAGGAGTTCGGCGGCATCGCGGTCTGAAGGCACGAGTAGTCCTGGCAGGTTTCGGCGGCGGCGTTGGCCGCCGTCTTCACAATGCGGGCAGCCATGCAGCCGCCGGCAACAGGAGGAAAATCCATGCGTTTCGGTACCGTTGCCGCGGCAGTGCTCGCCGCGTCCGCCCTGGTGAGCGCGCCCCCCGCGCTGGCACAAGGCTACCCCGCCAAGCCGATCCGGATCGTAGTCGGCTTCCCCAGCGGCGGCGCGCCCGACACGCTGGCGCGCATCGTCTCGGAAAAGATCTCGCCCTCATGGGGCCAGCCGGTGGTGGTGGACAACAAGCCGGGCGCGGGCGGCAATATCGGCGCCGAAGCCGTGGCGCACGCGCCGGCCGACGGCTATACGCTGGCGTTGGGCACGGTCGGCACGCACTCGATCAACGGCGCGCTGTACAGCAAGATGCCATACGACATGGTCAAGGACTTCGCCCCCGTGGTCCTGATCGCCTCGACGCCGAACGTGCTGGTGGTCAATCCCGGCGTGCCGGCAAAGAGCGTGGCCGAGTTGATCGCGCTGGCAAAGTCCAAGCCGGGCGGCCTGACCTTCGGCACCCCCGGCGTCGGCACCTCGCCGCACGTGGCCGGAGAAATGTTCAATTCGATGGCCGGCGTCAAGATCACGCACGTGCCCTACAAAGGCCGCGCCATGGCCATCCCCGACCTGCTCGGCGGCCATATCACCATGATGTTCGACAACCTGCCGTCGGCCCTGCCCGTGGTGCGCGAGGGCAAGCTGCGCGCGCTGGGCATTACCAGCGCGAAGCGCTCGGCCTCGGCACCGGATATCCCGACGCTGGCCGAGCAGGGCTTGCCTGGATTTGAGGCCGATTCATGGTTCGCCGTGTTCGCGCCGGCCAATACGCCCAAGGATGTAGTGGCCAGGCTCAACACTGAACTCAACCGCATCTTCACGCTGCCCGATGTGCAGGCGAAGCTGAAGACGCTGGGGCTGGATCCGATCCTGGGCACGCCGGAGAAACTGGCGGCGTACCAGCGCCAGGAGATTGCAAAATGGGCGCGGGTGGTGAAGGAATCGGGGGCGAAGGCAGAGTAGGCCGTTAAACCCAGAGTTTGCTCCCTCTTCCGCTTGCCGGAGAGGGAGCACGCAAGCGCTGATCAGGCGTCCGGCTCCACCGCCCCCCGCGCAGGCTCCGCGCCGCTGGCATCGCGCAACCTGCTCAGGCTGATCAAGGCCCCCAGCGCCGCCACCACTGCCGCCAGATACAGCGCAATGCGCGCCGCGCCGGTCGGCGTCAGGCTGAACAGCAGCGCCACCACCGCTGTGCCGCTGGTCTGCCCCAGCAGCCGCGTGGCCGCCTGCGCACCGCTGGCGCCGCCGCTGCGCTCGGGCGGCGTGGCGCCGATCATGGCGCGGTTGTTGGGGGACTGGAAGAAGCCGAAGCCCGTGCCGCACATTGCCATGCGCCAGACGATGTCCAGGCTGCCGGCGTCCGGGCCCAGCGTGGCCAGCCCGACCAGCCCGCCCGCCAGCATGGCCAGCCCGATGCCGGCGAGGATGCTGGCCGGATAGCGGTCCGACAGCCGGCCCGATACCGTGGCCATCACCGCCACCATCAGCGGCCAGGGCGTGATCAGTAGGCCGGTTTCCTGCAGGGAGCGGCCGAGCTGGTATTCGAGATAGAACGGCAGCGCGATAAAGGCCAGCATCTGCGTCATGAAAGAGCAGAACGAGGTGCCCACTGCCAGCGTGAAGGAGCGGCTGGCAAACAGGTCCACCGGCACCAGCGGCGCGGGGCGCCCGTGCTGGCGCCGCACCAGCAGCCAACCCAGCGCCACAGCGGCGGCCATGCCGGCGGCGCCTGCGATGCGCCAGCGGGCGTGGCCCAGGCCGTCGACGCCGAGGATGAACATGCCGAACACCAGCGCCGACAGCAGCGCGCTGCGGTAGTCGAACTCGCGCGGCTGCGGCGGCGTCGCCGGCAGCGAAGTGCGGCTCAGCACCAGCGCGACGATGGCCACCGGCACGTTGACCGCGAACAGCCATTTCCAGCTGGCGACCGCCAGGATCAGCGCGCCCAGCGACGGGCCCACGGCGATGGTCACGCCGACCACCAGCGCGTTCAGCCCGATGCCGCGGCCCAGGCGCGTGGGCGGGTAGATAAAGCGCACCAGCGCCGTATTGACGCTCATGATGCCGGCGCCGCCGATGCCCTGCAGCACGCGCGCGGCCACCAGCATCGGCAGGTTGACCGCCAGCGCGCACAGCAGCGAGCCCAGCAGGAAGGTGGCCAGCCCCGCCCGGTACACGCGCTTGTAGCCAAGGATGTCCCCCAGCGACGAGAGCGGCAGCAGGCACACGGTCACCGTCAGCTGGTAAGCGTTGACCACCCAGATCGTGCTGGACGGATCGGCCTGCAGCTCGCGCGAGATCGAGGGCAGGGCGATGTTGGCGATCGAGCCATCGAGCACGGCCATGATCAGGCCGAAGAAAACAGTGAGGATCGCCCAGGTCCGCTGTGGCTGGGGAAGGCCTTGTTCTGGCTGCATGGGGAGAGACATTGAAGACAATGCCGCGCCAGCATTGCTCAGGCATGGCCAGGACGGCCATGGCGCAGCGTTGCCATTATCGTCCCGCGTGGCGATGCTCGCAAATTCGCTAATTGTGGTAAGGCGCAGCGCGCCGCGTGCGCTATTCCGCTGCGGCGGCCTGTGCATAGCCGCCCAGCCGTTCAAGCAGGGCTTCGGCCGCGGCTGCCGCGGCCGGGGTCCACGCCTGCGCGGCCTCACACAGTGCTTCCAGTGCCAGGCATGCCTCGAAGATGGGCTGGCGGCGCACGATCATGAAGGCGCCGGCCGCGGCATGGGCCCAGTGCCGCAATGCCGGCAGGTCCTGCTGCGCAATGATGTGCGCCAATGCTGGCAGGTCTTGCTGCAGCTGCCGGCGCAGCATGGCTTCGTAGCGGCGGCGATCAGCAGCTTCGGCCTGCGAAGCCGCAGCCGGATCGTCATTGGTGCCAGGGGGCGGGGCCGCGGCATCCCTGCGACCGGGCAGGCCATGCAGGCACGCCTGCAGGTCCTGCAACGACGCCGGCTTGGCGACAAAGCCGGAAAAGCCGCGCAGGCGCCAGTCTGCGCATGGCTCGCTGCCAGTGAATGCGCTGAAGGCCAGTACCGGCATGTCGGGACGCTGCGCGCGCACCGCGCGCAGCAGCGCATGGCCGTCCATGACTGGCATTTGGATATCGGTCAGCACGGCGTCGATGTGCGTGCTCTCCAGCGCCGCCAGTGCCTGCTTGCCGTTGCCTGCAACGATCGGGTGGCAGCCAAGTGCCTGCAGCTGTTCGGCGATCAGGGTCTGGTTCAGCGCATTGTCCTCGGCGACAAGGATCGTCAGCGGCGCCGCGGCCGATGCCGGGAGTGCCTGCGCCGCCGGCGCGCTGGCGTCTGCCGTCGCAAGCGCCGGCGTGGCGCCTTCGGCCGCCTGGGCCACGCAGTCGAGCAGCGCGCGGTGGCTGTAGGCCGTGACTTCGTGCATGCCGGGGGCGCACTGGCGTGGCCGATGCGGGCCCTCCTGCGTCACCCACACGACCGGGACCTTCGCCGCATCGCGCAGGCCGGCCAGTGCGGCCAGGGGGTACTCTTCCGTGGCGACGATAACGCGTGGCACCTTGACCTGGAAAGACGCCAGCGCGGCCGCCTGCGATGCCAGCACATCGGCACGCCAGCCTGCCGTGGCGAGCCACGCGGCCAGGGCCTCGCCGGTACGCATGTGCTGGCACAGCACCACCACGTCGCCGCACTGCGCCGCGGCGGGCGGGACCGGCGGCAGCGGCGTGCCAGCGGCCGGGGCCAGCGGCACCGAGACCGTGAACGCGCTGCCCACGTCCGGCACACTGTCCACGCTGATGCTGCCGCCCATCAGCTCGCACAGGCGGGCGCAGATCGACAAGCCCAGGCCAGTGCCGCCGTAGCGGCTGGCAGTTGCGGCATCGCCCTGCACGAAGGGCTGGAACACGCGCGCCGCCAGCGACGGCGGCATGCCGATGCCGGAATCGCTGACGCGGCAGACCAGCCGCTGCGTGCCGTGGTGGTCCTGGCGCAGCTCGCCGCTTAAGGTGATGCGGCCGCTGGCAGTGAACTTGAAGGCGTTGCTCAGCAGGTTGTTGAACACCTGCGCCAGGCGCATGCGGTCGCCTGTGACCTCAGCATCCAGCGATGGCGACAGCTGCAGGTGGAAGCGGATGGGACGGCCGGCCACCATCGGCGCATGGGTCAGCGCCACGCTTTCCAGCGCCTCGACGGGGCGGAAGGGCGCGTTGACCAGCCTGAGCTTGCCGGCATCGATCTTGGAAAAATCCAGCACATCGTTGACGATCCGGCGCAGCGCCTCGGCGGCGCTGTCCAGCGCCCTGAGCCGGGCCGCATGTGCAGCCAGGCCGCTGCCGCGCGCGAGCAGTTCCAGGTTGCCCAGCAATGCATTCAGCGGCGTACGGATCTCGTGGCTCATCGCGGCGAAGAAGGTCGAGCGTGCGCGCATCATCGCCTCGGTGGTCTGCTGGGCGGAGCGCAGCTGCTCTTGCAGTGCCTGCTGCGCAGTGCAGTCCTGCACGGCGCAGAACAGCACTGCCTCATCGCGGTAGCGCGCCGGCGCGTAGGTGATTTGCAGGAAGTGCTGGGTGGCGTCGCCGTGGCCGGGTGGCTCATCCGCCGGCGCGCGCGGCGGTGCCGCGACGGTAAAGCTGGAAATGGACGCTTGCCCGCTGCCGCCACCGCATGGCTGTCTTTTGAATGCCTCCGCTACCGCATCGGGCAGGTGCCCATGGGGCTGCCATTGCAGCAGTACGCCGGCCAGCGGGTTCGACGTCAGGACGGCGTAGTCGTGCTGGCGCACGATGCACAGGCCGATCGGCGTGGCATTGACCAGCACCTGGTTCATCAGCTCGCTTTCCAGCGCACGCGAGGCTTCGGCGTGCGTACGCCGCAGCAGGTGCCGGCTCCAGTGGCGCGCGGCCAGCCCGATGGCGCCGGTCAGCAGCAGCATGGCGCCGGCGATCACGGCCAGCTCCGCTGCCAGCGCCGTGCCCAGCATGCGATACGGCAGGTGGTAGACCAGCTGCCCGAAGCCTGCCGGCAGCGGCTGCACCAGCCGCATGCCCGATGGCGTGACATCCAGCATGCTGTGCGACAGCAGGCGCGTGCCGGCTGCCACATCGTGGACGCTGGCCGAGGTTGCCGGCCAGTCGCGCGGCGATACATCGATGACCTGACCGGCTGGATTGAGCAGTGCCAGCAGCGCCGGATCCTCCGCGCGCTGCAAGTCGGCCAGGAAGGCGTGCAGGGGCACGCAGGCGGCCACCAGCATGGTGGGCGTGTCGCCGGCATAGGCGGCGCCGGCCAGCACCATGACCGGGGTGTCGTCCACCGGGTGGCGCAGCGGACCCACCCAGACCTGCTGGTCGCGCGCCGGCACGCTGCGGCCGCTGCGCTCCAGCAGCGCCTGGGTCAGCCATGTGCGCAGCAGCGGGATCAGCGCCGGGTCGAGCGCGAGCGGTGGCGCGCCGGCCTCGGGCTGGCTGATGACCACGGCGCTGTCTTCGTTCAGCGCGACCGCGTAGGCCCCGTGGTCGAGATCGAACGCCTGTTGGGTGGCCACCGCAGCCAGGGCAATCTGCCGCAGCCGCACGTACTGCGCCGGCAGCCCGGCGCCCCAGCCCTGCCGCGTTGCCTCGGTGGCAAGCAGGTGATAGTCCTTGCGCACGGCATCGACGTGGAGGCTGGCGGTGCCGGTGCGCCGGAAGGCCCCGAAGCCGGCATCGCGCGACGGCTCCGGTGCGGGCGCATCCAGGTTGTAGCGGATGCCCAGCACGGTGCGCCGCAGGAACGAGGACTCGTTGTGCAGCAACTGCGAGACCGAGCTGGCGTACCGCGAGACGTCGCTGCGCCGGTAGTCCAGGTGCTGTTCCGTGGCCAGGCCGGCAAGCAGCACGCCCGAGAACAGCACGATGGCGATCAGCACCGCGATGGTCGCTGAATACAGGTGTTGCTGGCGGCGCGCATTGTCGGCAAGCGCATCGAAGGCGCTGGCCAGGGTTTCACGGGTACGGTCGACGGTTTGCTGCATCGGCGGGTCCGGCCATGTCAGATCAGGCGGTTTTCATAGGCGTAGCGGATCAGCCCGGTATTGGTCTGCACTCCCAGCTTGCGCATGGCCACGGTCTTCTGGCTGGAGATTGTGCTGACCGAGCGGCCGAGCTTGCCGGCGATGTCGGTCAGCTGCAGGCCCTGCGCATAGAGCCGGATCACTTCCAGTTCGCGCTGCGTCAGTTCGGTGGCCGGTGCACCGGCGAGCGTGGCGTGTTGCAGGATGGCGTGCACCGCAGGCGAATAGAAGCAGCTGCCGCTGGATGCGACGTGAATGCAGGCGCGCACGACCTCGTCCAGGTGGTCTTCCTTGCTGACGAAGGCGCGCACGCCAAGCTTCATGGAGCGGCGGATGATGGCGGGATTGGACTGGGCGCTGATCACCACCACGCGCGTCAGCGGATGGCGGCGTGCCAGGCGGCCCAGCAGGTTGAAGCCGTCCAGCGAGGTATCGCCGTGGCCCATGCAGAAATCGGTGATGGCGATATCGGCGGGATGCTGGTCCAGCGCGCCGAGCAACTCGGTGCCGTTGCGGCATTCGCAGCTGATCTGGACGCTGCCGCTGCGCTGCAGGCAGTCGCGCAGGGCGGCCACGACCAGCGGGTGGTCGTCCGCCAGGGCGACACGCAAGACTCCGTCGTACATAGCTATCTCCGGATGGGCGGCAACCGGTACACGCCGGTTGCACTGGGCGATTGCGCCACCACAAATCCGAAATTCTGGCTATGTTCCGCGACCCATTGAATCGTAATTCTGCTAGTTCAGGGAACTTGCATGAGGCGGGCATGGACACGGCCAGTTCGGCAAATGCGTGACCTGCCCATTGAACAGCGCCATGCCGCGATGTTTGACCTGGGTTTGCGCAGCATTGCGGCGCTTGTTCCGCGGTGAGCGCGACCAGCTATTTGCCTCATGTCAATGCGTGGCGGAAGACGCATTCACGTAGCGGCAGGCAGGAGCACGGGGAGAGAAAGTGAATTCGCGGTGACTTCGCCGCGTGCGCGCAACGCGCCGGCTCCGGGCGGCGCGAACTTTCACGCTTCGGGGCGCGGACCGCTGTCCTAGAATGAAGCTGACACGCGCCCCGCGGCGCGTGCACCGCGTTGGGGAACGCCATGCCCGTCTACCAATATCGCTGCGAGAAGTGCGGCCATATGTTCGAGAAAACCGAGCATCTCGCAGAACACGCCTCTGCCCATCCGAACTGCCCGAACTGCGGCAGCCAGTCCGTCCAGCACGCACCGGCCCCGTTCGTGGCAGTGACCCAGCGCAAGAGCTGAGTCCGCTGAGTCCGAACAACTACCTCCCAGGAGGGTTTGCGGCCCGCCGCACTTGTGCGGCGGCCGCGCGGGTGTGCCGCCGGCCGACGGCCGCGGCATGTCTTTCCAGGCGTGGTGCCCGTGCACCACGTGCGTTAGCGCTGCGCGCAAGCGGCGATCTCAACCTTGACGGAGGATGCCATGGCAACGAGACCGTTCACCGAATTTCCCGCCGACGAGCAGCAACAGGTCCTGCAGGTATGCAGACATGTCGGGCTTGCGGCCGAGATGTTCGAGATTTTCGAGGAAAGCCGCGAGGCCGGGGTGCGGCGCATCAGCGTGCGCCGGGTCGGCACGGACAAGACCAGTATCTACGAGGCAGGCCCCGATTCGGTCTGGGTCGAGGAATTCGAGAGCGACCTGGAGTGCGGCCTGTTCGGCCAGGTGACGGCCTGACGGCGCGGCTCAGTGCCGTCCGCGTTCGCCGGTGCGCGACACCACTGACGCGCCGGCGATCAGCTCCTTGAGCAACGCCAGCGACGCCGCACCGCAGGTGCGGTACGGATCCAGTTCGGCGCGCGCCGAGAACTTGAGCAGGGTGGCGGTGTTGATGCGCGCCGCATTGACCTGGCCCATCGCCCAGCCGGCAAAGTCGCGCGTGCAGGTTTCCTCGAAATGCAGCAGGGTCACGTCGTGGTGGCGCGGGTCGCGTGCGATCGCCTGAAACAGCTGTGATACGTCCTGGCGGTCGCCTTCCAGCGCCTGCAGGAAGATGCCGTTGCCGTGGCACAGCACCCCGGTGATGCCGTGGCGCGGATTGCGTTCCAGGCTGGTGGCCAGGATGGCGTCGAGCAGGGCGGCGTCGATGGCCTGGCGGGCACGGCTGGCATAGAGCAGGCGGACTAGCATGGTCGTGGCGCTCGGTTGTGGCGGCTGGTGGGCGGGGCGTGCGGCCTAGCCGCGGTTGTGGTTCAGCAGCGTGAGGAACTCGCGGCGCAGGCTGTCGTCCTTCAGGAACGAGCCGCGCATCACGCTGTTGGTCATCTTGGCATCGGTGTCGCGCACGCCGCGCCAGTGCATGCAGAAGTGCTCGGCCTCCATCACGATGGCGAGGCCGTCGGGATTCATCTTTTCCTGCAGCAGGTCGGCGACCTGTGCCACCGCCTCTTCCTGGATCTGCGGCCGGCACATGATCCATTCGGCCAGGCGCGCGTACTTGGACAGGCCGATCAGGTTGGAATGCTGGTTCGGCATCACCCCTACCCACAGCTTGCCGATGATCGGGCACAGGTGATGCGAGCAGGCACTGCGCACGCGCAGCGGGCCGACGATCATCAGTTCGTTGAGCTGGCCGACGTTGGGGAACTCGGTCACCGGCGGGGCCTTGGCGTAGCGGCCGGCGAAGATCTCCTTCAGGTACATCTTGGCGACGCGGCGCGCGGTTTCCTGGGTGTTGTGGTCGTTGTCGACGTCGATCACCAGCGCGCGCAGCACGTCTTCCAGGCGCGCCTGCACTTCGACCTGCAGCTGCTCCATCTCGCCCGGCTCGATGTAGTGCGCAATATTGTCGTTGGCGTGGAAGCGCTCCTGCGCGGCCTCCAGCCGTGCGCGGATGCGGGCCGAGACGCTGTGGGCGTGGGGGTGGCCGGCATCGTCGCCGGCGTTGCTGTCCTTCGCGCGGTGCGCCGCGTCCTTGCTGGTCATGGTTATGCGTGGTGGGATGGATGACTGCGCAGCGGGTGTGCCGGATTCACTATATGGCAGATGCCGTGGCCTCACAACCCGCGCGGGGCATGGCAAGTTGCGGCGCGGTGGGCCGATTACGCCACAAGCCGGCATTGCTCCGTGAATAGTTCATGACATCGCTAAAGCCCGCGCCGCACAACGCCGACAAGCGCACATAATGTCTGCACAACGCCAGGCAGCCCGCCATAAAGCCGCCGGCACCCGGCCGCTGCAGCGCGGCCTGACTCTTTGTCGGGAATAACGTCATCATGCCGATTGCCTTTCCGTGCAGCAGCCTGATGCTGCTCCATGTGGTCACAGTGCCGCTGCCGGCCACGCCGGTGGAAACTGGCGTGGCGGAACACCACGCCAGTGCCGTGCGCCATGGCGCGACCGGCCTGCGCCGGTCCCTGCTGCAGCCCGCCGACATCCCCGCGGCCAATGACGCCGCCACCAGCTGAGCCAGCTGTTCAAAGAAGCAAGAGCGCCAGTGCCGGCAGCATCGCTGCCGGCATCACCACGGCCCCCACGCGCAGGAACTGGCCGGCGCTGACCATATGCCCTTCGCGTCGCAGCGCCGTGAGCCACAGCAGCGTGGCCAGCGAGCCGGTGACGGACAGGTTGGGGCCAAGGTCAATGCCGACCAGCACGGCACCAGTCACGGCATGCGAGGCATTTCCACCCGCCAGCGCCGAGGCGGCGATCAGGCCGGCCGGCAGGTTGTTGGCGATATTGCCCGCCAGCGCCACCACCGCGCCCACGCCCAGCAGGGCCAGCGCGCCGCCGTCGCGCGACGCCGCTGCGACGGCATCGGCCAGCTGGCCGATCACCACGGTCTGCTCCAGTGCCGCGACCAGCACGAACAGCCCCGCCACCATCGGCAACACCCCCCATGACACCTCGCGCAGCGCCGGCACCAGCAACTCGCGCCGGGTCGCGCAGACCAGCAGCAGCGTGGCCACGCCCGCCGCGCAGGTCGGCCAGCCCAGGTCGTTGCCGCGCAGCGAGGCCACCAGCAGGATCAGGCCGGTCAGCACGATGCCCAGCGCGGTCAGCCGGGCCTGCGGCGACAGCGGTGGCACCGGCACGTCATGTTCGATGGGCTCGGCCAGTGCCGCGCGCTGGGTCCACCACAGCGCCGCCAGCGTGGCCAGCACCGCGGCCAGCGACGGCAGCGCGAAGCTCGCCAGCCAGCCCGCCAGCGGGGGCATGCGTTCGCCGAAGATGACCAGGTTGGCCGGGTTGGAGATCGGCAGCACGAAGCTGGCGGCATTGGCGATGAAGGCGCACGCGTACAGGTAGGGCAGCGGATGCCGGACCCGCGCGGCGCGGGTGGCGGCCAGCACCGCGGGCGTCAGCACCACGGCGGTGGCGTCGTTGGACATGAAGGCCGTCACCAGCGTGCCGAAGCCGTGCACCAGCAGAAACAGCCGCGGCGCCGAGCCGCGCGCCCGGCGCACGGCGAGCGCGGCGACGTGGTCGAACAGCCCGGTCTTGCGGGCCAGCTCTGAGACCAGCATCATGCCCGCGAGAAACAGGTACACGTCGTAGCCGCGCAGCACTGCCGCCAGCGCGTCGGGCAGCGTCATCAGGCCGGTGACGCACAGCAGCAGGGCGCCGGCGGCGGCCCAGAAGGCTTCGGGCAGGCGGAACGGGCGGAACAGGACGCCGGCCGTGGTCAGCGCGGCGACCGACCAGATCAGCAGCGGGGCGTGGCTGGACATCGGGATCGGGGACAGTGGAAAGCCGGAAGTCTACAGCCTGGCGTCCGCGGGGACGGCCGGCGTGGCAGCGCCGGGCGCCGGCAGGCCAGTTGCCTCGCTGGTGACGGGTGTCGGCGCGGGGGCAGCCGGGGCCGGGGCCGCGGTCCCGCCGAGGTTGCTGGCGACCGGATCGACCACCGGCGCCGCCGCGGGTGCCGGCGGCGGGAAGCCGATGGCGGCGATGCCGTGGCTGCCATCGGCATACTCCGCGTACATCCAGTCATCGCCCACGCGGACCACGCCGGCGGGCGCTTCGGCTTCAGGCACGGGCGCGCCCGCAAGGCGGCCCTCCATATAGGCGGCCCACACCGGCAGCGCGGTGGTGGCGCCGAATTCATGCTCGCCCAGGCTGCGGTTGTCGTCGTAGCCCATCCACGCCACCGTGACGACGCCGCCGGCGTAGCCCGCGAACCAGCCGTCGACCGAGTCGTTGGTGGTGCCGGTCTTGCCGGCCACGTCGGCGCGGCGCAGGTAGCGGCGCACGCCGGCGCCGGTGCCGTCGTCGACCACGCTGCGCAGCAGGCTGTCCATGACAAAGGCGTTGCGGGCGCTGATCACGCGCGGCGGGGCCGGGCTGTCCGCGGCGTCGTCCGGCTCGGCAGAGAACAGCACCTTGCCCTCGCTGTCGGTGATGCGCGCGATCAGGTAGGGCTCGATGCGGTGGCCGCCGTTGGCAAAAACGCCATAGGCCGCGGCCAGGCGCAGCGGCGAAGTGGTGCCGGTGCCCAGTGCCAGCGGCAGGTAGCGCGGCAGCCGCCTGGGCGCGAAGCCGAAGCGGCTGGCGAACTCCACCGTGTACGGGATGCCGATCGCCTGCAGTGTGCGGATCACCGGCAGATTGCGCGATTCGGCCAGCGCCTGGCGCACGGTGATGGGGCCGACAAAGCGCCCGTCGTCATTGGACGGCTGCCAGCGCGAACCATTGGGCAGCGGCGCGTCGTTGATCAGCGTGCCGGGCGACACGCCGCGCTCCAGTGCCGCCGCATAGACGAAGGGCTTGAAGGTCGAGCCCGGCTGGCGCTGCGCCTGGGTGGCGTGGTTGAAGCGGCTGGTGGCAAAGTCGGCGCCGCCCACCATCGCCTCGATCGCGCCGGTGGCGCTGTCCAGCGATACCAGCGCACCCTGCGGGCCCTGCGGCAGGTCCTTGACGAACTTGCGGTGGCGCCGCGCGTAGCCTTCCAACCCGCCGTGCACCGCATCGTAGGCCAGCGTCTGGCGCACCGACGACACCGTGGTGTAGACGTTCAGGCCGCGCGTGTAGGCCTCGTCGCCAAAGCGCTCGCGCGCCAGCTGGCGCGCGAGTTCGGCCACGTACTCGGCATGCCCGGCAAAGCTGCCGGGGCTGTCGTCGGAGACCGCCAGGCGCGCGGCGCGGGCCTCGCGGTAGTCGTCCTGGCTGATCATGCCCAGCGCCAGCATGCGGCCCAGCACATATTCCTGGCGCCGCTTGGCGCGCGCGAAGTTGACCACCGGGTTGATGGACGAGGGGGCCTTGGGCAGCCCCGCCAGCATCGCCGTCTCGGCTAGCGACAACGACGCCAGCGGCTTGCCGAAGTACGCATGCGCGGCGCTGCCGAAGCCGTAGGCATGCTCGCCCAGGTAGACCTGGTTCATGTACAGCTCAAGGATGCGGTCCTTGGGCAGGGTCTGGTCGATGCGCCAGGCCAGCAGCATTTCATACCACTTGCGCGCCAGCGTCTTCTCGCGCGACAGGTAGAAATTGCGCGCCACCTGCATGGTGATGGTGGACGCGCCCTGCGCATAGCCCTGGCCCAGGTTGGCCAGCGCGGCGCGCAGCACGCCGGGCATGTCGACACCCTCGTGCTCGTAGAACTGGTCGTCCTCGGCTGCCAGCAGCGCCTGGACCATGCGCGACGGCATCTGCCCGAAGGGGATGAACTCGCGGTGCTCGCTGCCGAACTCGCCGATCTGCACGTTGTCGCTGGTGTAGATCCGCAGGGGCACGTCGGGCCGGTAGTCGCGCAGGGCGTCGACTGGGGGAAGCTGCCGCAGGCTTACCACCGCGGCAAAGCCGGCAAGCAAGGCACCGGCTGCAGCCAGCGCCAGTACGGCACCGCCTGCCTTGACTGCGATTTTTTTCATGCGCGCATTTTACCCGCTGCCTGACTGACCTTAGCGGCTGGCCGCCAGCGGCAACGGGTTGCCGAGCTCGTCATGATCGATGGGCGGCGTGCCGGTGGTGGCCGGCGGGGTAGGCGGGGCGGGCTGGGCCGTAGCCACGCGCAGCCTGGCCTGGCCGTGATGCCGGGCAAATTCGCACAGCGCCAGCCAGGTTTCCTCGCGTTCGATAATGGTGAAGTGATTCGTGGCTGGCACGGTCTGCAGCGCCACCGGGCCGGGCCAGGCGGCCATGAGCCGCTCCGAGCATTCATGGGGCACGACTTCATCGGTCTCGGCCAGCAGCACCTTGGTGCTCTGCACGACCTTCTTGCAATGCGAGATCGAATCGAAATGGTGGCGCATCAGCTGGCGCAGCGGCACCAGCGGGAAGCGCTTGCGCACCAGTTCAAGCAGCGAGTCGTAGGGCGTGATCAGTTGCAGGCTGTCGAAGTCCTGCAGGTCCGCCAGCTGGATCGCGACGCCGGTGCCCAGGCTGCGCCCCACCACATGCACGCGGGTGTCGGGGAAGACACGCCGCGCATGCAGCAGGAACTGGCTGGCGTCGGCCACTGCGGCGCCCTCGGACGGCAGGCCGTCGGAGTGTCCCAGGCCGCGGTAGTCATAGGTGGCGAAGGCCATGCCGGCGGGCAGCCAGCGCGCGTACTGCAGCGTTTCGAGCACATCCTCGCCACGCCCGGGCAGGTAGAACAGCAGGTCGCGCACGTTGTCGCCGGGGCTATGGTAGATGTAGCCGCGCACCACGCCGCCGGGGATCAGGTGCGAGTAGCCAATGATGCCGTCGGGCAGGTCGCGCGGCGGACGCCGGCGCGCATCGAACAGCAGCCGCTCCTGGTTGAGCGTCAGGTAGGTCCAGTAGCAGGCGAAGCCACTGGCAGTCATCAGCGCGGCTGCCAGTGTACGGCGGGTGATCAATGGCATGGCTAGTCTTCAGTGTCGCTGCCAGGCGAGGCGCACCAGCGCCGGCCTTGCCGCCCAGCCGCGCAGCCTACCTCATTTTTGTCAGGCGCGAGCGTGTAGCGCAAGCCGGCCGGCGCAGTTCTTGTACGATATACCTCATTTACGCGCGCGCACCTCCTCCCGAGACGGCGCGCATACGGAGCAAACAGGCATGAGCGAGCAGAAACACGAGCAATACCGCGCCGAAGAGGCGCAGGCGATGGAGCGCGTGGTCGCGGCCACGCGGCAGGTGCAGGTGGCCTTCACCGCCTTGCAGGCCCACTATCCGCCGCAGGGCAGCGGCAAGCCATCCAAGCTTGCGCTGCAGACGTTCGATGCGGCGCTGCAGGCGCTGGAAGATGCCCAGGCCACCTTCGACGAGATCCTGAACGACCTGCTCGACGAAAAACGCTGACCCCGGCCCGGCATGGCGCGGGGGCAATACATGGCCGGGAGCCTGTGATAAGGTTGCCGGACTACAGCCGCCCGGCCTGCCGCCGCACCTGAGCTGCACGGCACGCGCCACGGGACGGCAGGCAGCGGCCGCGACGCGCGCCGCCTGCTGATACAGGAGACCCGCCGCCATGTACCGTGCCGCCCATCCCGCTGCGCTTTCCGATGTTGCCCGCCAGGCTGCCCATGTCGACCCGGCCGATGCCGACCGCGCTGGCCTGATCGCCCGCGCGCATGCGCGTTCGGCCGGCTTCGGGCTGGATGTGCGCCATGCGCCCGGCTTCGATGCCGTCAGCCCGCGCGCGCTGGGTGAGCTGGTGGACGCCAGCCGCGACCTGTACCGCCATGCCTTGCCGGTGATGGAGACCCTGCACGCGCAGATCGCCAATACCGACAGCATGGTGCTGCTGACCGACAGCAGCGGAGTGATCCTGCACAGCCTGGGCGACGGCGAATTCGTCGCGCGGGCGCGGCGCGTGGCGCTGGCACCGGGGGTATCGTGGTCGGAGCCGAGCAAGGGCACCAATGCCATCGGCACCGCACTGGCCGAGGCCCGTCCCACCCTGATCCACGCCAGCGAGCATTTCCTCGAGTCCAACCACCAGCTGACCTGCTCCTGCGCCCCGATCGCCAGCCCGACCGGTGCCATCCTGGGCGCGCTCGATGTCAGCGGCGATCATCGCGGCTTCCACCGGCACACCATGGCGCTGGTGCGGATGTCGGCGCAGATGATCGAGAACCACCTGTTTGCGAACCACTTCCCGGACGCGCTGCTGGTGCGCTTCCATGCGCGGCCCGAGTTCGTCGGCACGCTGTTCGAGGGCATGGCGGCGTTCTCGCCCGACGGCGCCTTCCTGGCTGCCAACCGCAGCGGCCTGTTCCAGCTGGGGCTGGCCCCGCACGCGCTGGCGGCGGCCAGTTTTGCCGGGCTGTTCGGCCAGCCCGTGCGCGTGGCGATGCAGGTGCGCAGCGGCGCGGCGGGGTCGCTGCAGACGCTGACGCTGCCCAGCCGGGTGCAGGTGTTTGCCCGCATCGAATACCTGGCCGCGCCCATCGCGGTGCGCCAGCCCAGCGCCGAAGACCCGCTGCCGCCGGCACTGGCCGCGCTCGATACCGGCGACGCCGCCGTGGCCGCGGTGCTGCGCCGCGTGCGCAAGGTCAGCGGGCGCGATATCACCATCCTGGTCCAGGGCCGCACCGGCACCGGCAAGGAGTGGCTGGCGCGCGCCATCCACGCCGCCTCGCCGCGCGCCGGCGGGCCTTTCGTCGCGGTCAACTGCGCGGCCATCCCCGAATCGCTGATCGAGGCCGAACTGTTCGGCTATGAAGAAGGCGCCTTCACCGGCGCGCGTCGCCGCGGCAGCGAGGGCAAGGTCGTGCAGGCACACGGCGGCACGCTGTTCCTGGACGAGATCGGCGACATGCCGCTGGCACAGCAGGTGCGGCTGATGCGCGTGCTGCAGGAGCGCGCGGTCACCCCGTTGGGCAGCGCTCGCGCGCTGCCGGTCGATGTGCGCGTGGTCTGCGCCACCCACCGCGACCTGCGCGCGATGATTGCCGATGGCGCTTTCCGCGAAGACCTGTACTACCGCATCAATGCGCTGGCCGTGACCCTGCCGCCGCTATGCGAGCGCAGCGACCTGCCGCTGCTGGTCGATCGCATCCTGCAGCGGCAGTGCGAAGAAGCCGGCCTGCCGTCCCCGGTGCATGTCGACGCGCAGGTGCTGGCGCTGCTGCGCCGGCACCCGTGGCCGGGCAATATCCGGCAGCTTGCCAACGTGCTGCGCACCGCGGCGATCCTGGCCGAAGGGGAGGTGGAGATCGGGGTGGAACACCTGCCGGAAGGGTTTGAGCAGGAGTGCGGCGATGAGGCGGAGCGCTGTGACGCGGCGGCTGCCGTGCAGGCGCCGGCGCCATCAAAGTCCGCCCGCATGCGCGACTGGGAAGCAGGCCTGATCCGACAGGCGCTCGCCAGGCACGGCGGCAATGTCAGCCACGCGGCGCGTGAGCTGGGGGTGTCGCGCAATACGATCTATCGGAGGTTGAGGGAGGGGTTGGAAGGCGGCGAGGAAGCGGAGCGCTGAAGGACTTCCTATCCTGCTTGTTTGCTCCCTCTCCCGCTTGCGGGAGAGGGAGCACTCCGTCGGCAAGCAACTACCGACATCAGCAAGCAATCATCCTCACAACCCCGGCTGCGCCGCGAGCCACGCGGCCTCTTCATCGCTGAACAGCTCCGACCGGGTCAGGAACCGCTTCCCCGTCCGTCCCTCCAGCGAGAACATCCCGCCCGCACCCGGCACCACATCGATCACCAGCCGCGTGTGCTGCCAGTACTCGAACTGCGCCCGCGTCATGTAGAACTGCGCGCCGCTGATCTCGCCCAGGCAGACATCGGCTTGCCCCACCAGCAGTTCGCCGGCGGGGTAGCACATCGGCGCGCTGCCGTCGCAGCAGCCGCCGGACTGATGGAACATCAGCGGGCCATGCCGCGCGGCCAGTTCCGCGATCAGCGCGAGCGCGGCCGGGGTTGCCACCACGCGTGCGACCGGCGCGGTGGCGGGAGCGGACGTCGAGCCCGCCATGGTCAGAAGAACCCGAGCGCGTTGGGGCTGTAGCTCACCAGCAGGTTCTTGGTCTGCTGGTAGTGGTCGAGCATCATGCGATGGTTCTCGCGGCCGATGCCGGACTGCTTGTAGCCCCCGAATGCCGCATGCGCGGGGTAGGCGTGGTAGCAGTTGGTCCACACGCGCCCTGCCTGGATGCCGCGGCCCATGCGGAATGCGCGCGCCCCGTCGCGTGTCCAGACACCCGCGCCGAGCCCGTAGAGCGTGTCATTGGCGATGGCCAGCGCCTCTTCCTCATCCTTGAAGGTGGTCACCGATACCACCGGCCCGAAGATCTCTTCCTGGAAGATGCGCATCTTGTTGTGGCCGGCGAACACGGTCGGCTTGACGTAGTAGCCGCCCGCGAGATCGCCGTCCAGCACGTTGCGCTCGCCGCCGGTGAGGCACTGCGCGCCTTCCTTGCGGCCCAGGTCGATGTACGACAGGATCTTCTCCAGCTGTTCGGCGGACGCCTGCGCGCCGATCATGGTGCCGGTGTCGAGCGGATGGCCTTGGCGGATCGCGGCCACGCGCTTGAGCGCGCGCTCCATGAAGCGGTCGTAGATCGATTCCTGGATCAGTGCGCGCGACGGGCAGGTGCAGACCTCGCCCTGGTTCAGCGCGAACATGGCAAAGCCTTCCAGCGCCTTGTCGAAGAAGGCGTCGTCGGCGGCCAGCACATCCTCGAAGAAGATGTTGGGCGACTTGCCGCCCAGTTCCAGCGTCACCGGGATCAGGTTCTGCGACGCGTACTGCATGATCAGCCGGCCGGTGGTGGTCTCGCCGGTGAAGGCCACCTTGCTGATGCGGGGGCTCGATGCCAGCGGCTTGCCGGCTTCCAGCCCGAAGCCGTTGATCACGTTGACCACGCCCGGCGGCAGCAGGTCGCCGATCACTTCCATCAGCACCAGGATCGAGGCCGGCGTCTGCTCCGCGGGCTTGAGCACCACGCAGTTGCCGGCGGCCAGCGCCGGCGCCAGCTTCCAGGTGGCCATCAGCAGCGGGAAGTTCCACGGGATGATCTGGCCGACCACGCCCAGCGGCTCATGGAAATGGTAGGCAATGGTGTCGGCGTCGATCTCGGAGATGCCGCCTTCCTGCGCACGGATGCAGCCGGCAAAGTAGCGGAAGTGGTCGACCGCCAGCGGCAGGTCGGCGGCGGTGGTCTCGCGCACCGGCTTGCCGTTGTCGATGCTCTCGGCCACGGCCAGCAGCTTCAGGTTGGCCTCGATGCGGTCGGCGATGCGGTTCAGGATATTGGCGCGCTCGGTGGTCGAGGTGCGAGCCCACGCGGCCTTGGCGGCGTGCGCGGCGTCCAGCGCGGCGTCGACATCCTGCTGGCCGGAACGCGGCACGCGCGTGAACGGCTTGCCGGTGATCGGCGTGATCGATTCGAAGTACTCGCCGCCGGCGGGCGGCACCCAGGCGCCGCCGATGTAGTTCTCGTACTGCTGCTTGTAGGGGTTGCTGACGCCCAGCTGGGCGATTTCCGCCATGTTCATGTCTCGCTCCGTTCAGAGATTTCTGTGGTGTCGTCACGGCATTCCGGCCGTGCGCACGGCAGGCAGATCGCAAGAGCTGTGCCGGGGCGTGAATCGAACGAAAAAACGGGGAAAAGCGAGGGGCGAGTGCGCGTGGCACGGGTGGGAGATGTCACGCGCCGGCACGGCTGTGCCAGCGCGTGACACCGGGTGTTCCAGAATGGAACACCCGGGGCAGGGCTTCAGTGCCCGGAGCCTGCGGCGCGCAGCGCCTTGACCGCGGCGGGCGTCACGTCGGCCGGCTGGCCGCCCCAGGTGGCGCGCAGGTAGTTGGCCAGCTGCGCCAGTTCTTCGTCGCTCATGCGCGCGGCAAAGCCCGGCATGTCCTGCATGGCCTCCAGGCCGGGGAAGCGCTGCGCCTCGATGCCGTCGAGCATCGACACGATCAGGTTGCGCGCGTCGGTGTTGCGCACGGTCGAGTTGCCGGCCATCGATACCGCCACGTGCGGCTTGCCTTCGCCCTCGCGGCCGTGGCAACCGGCGCAGACCGCCACATAGTGGCGGCGGCCCGGCGCCAGTTGCGCGGCATCGGCGTTGACGGGCTTGACCGGCTGCGGTGCGGGCGGCTTGTCGCCCAGCAGGTAGGTCGTCATCGCCGCCAGGTCGCCCTGGTTCAGGTACTGGCTGCTCAGATGCACCACCGGGTACATCTCGCCGAAGGCCGAGCCTTGTGGCGCGATGCCAATGGCAAAGAACTGCTGCAGGTCGGCCGCGGTCCAGCCGCGTGCGGCCAGCCCGGCCGGGGTGATTTCCGGCGCGCCCACGCGTGCCAGCGCGGCGCCGGCCAGCGGCTTCGACAGGTCCAGCCGCCCGAACGCGGCGCGCGGCGTATGGCACTCGGCGCAATGGCCGAGCGCATTGGACAGGTAGCGGCCGCGCTGCCACGACTCGGAATTGCCGGCGGAGGCATCGGGCAGCTTGTCCTCCAGGAACAGCAGGTTCCAGCCCGCCAGCGCAAAGCGCAGGTTGTACGGGAACTGCAGGTCGTGCGGGCGGTTCGGCACCGCGGCCGGCTTCACCTGCATCAGGTAGGCATACATGGCATCGGTATCCGCGCGCGACAGCCCGCGGTACGAGGTGTACGGCATCGCCGGATAGAGGTGCTTGTCCGGGGTCTTGCCGTCATGCAGCGCGGTGTAGAAGTCGTCTGCGCTCCAGTTGCCGATGCCGTGGGTCTTGTCGGGCGTGATGTTGGTGCCGTAGAACTTGCCGAACGGCGAGGCCAGCTCAACGCCGCCGGCAAACGGCGCGCCCTGCGACGCGGTATGGCAGGCGGCGCAGTCGGCCGCGCGCACCAGGTAGCGGCCGCGCGCGATCTGTTCGGCGGGCGGCAGCTGGCCCTTGGGCGCCTGGTCGGCGGCAGGCGCGACGGCTTCGGTGTTGCCGCCACAACCGGCCACCAGCGTTGCGGCGGCCAGCGCGGCAAGGGCCGCGCGGGCGAAATTCAGGAAGGCGGGGCGCTGCATCACTTGGCGCTCCCGCTGTCCTTGACCAGTCCAGGCGTGCTGGTGATCACGTCCTTCACGGCCTCGAAGTAGCGCACATAGCCCGTGCAGCGGCAGATATGACCGTCCAGCGCGGTGGTGATGGTCTCGTCTACCTTGTCCTTCGCCACCGGCTTGCGCTTGAGCTGTTCCACCAGGATGGTGGCGCCGTTGACGAAGCCCGGCGTGCAATAGCCGCACTGGAAGCTGAAGTGGTCCAGGAACTTCTGCTGCACTGGCGTCAGCTCCACCACCTCGCCTTTCTCGTTGCGCTTGCCGTGGCCTTCCACGGTGCGCACCTTGCGGCCCTGGAACCAGTGCGCGCCGGTGATGCAGCTGCGCACTTCCTCGCTGGTGCCGTCGGCCTTGTCGTGGATCACCACGCAGGCATGGCAGATGCCCTGGCCGCAGCCCAGGCGCGAGCCGGTCAGGTCCAGGTATTCATGCAGGAAGTCGATCATCATCAGGCCTTCGGGCACGTCGAGCGGGCCGACCTCCTTGCCGTTGATGTTCAGGGAAAGCGGTTGGGTGGCGATGCTCATGCCAGTACCTCCTGGATCTTTTCGGCCGTGACCGGCAGGTCGGTGAAGCGGTGGCCGATGGCATGCGCGATGCCGTTGACGATGGCGCCCACCACCGGGATCATCACCACCTCGGCGATGCCCTTGGGCGGGTCGGTTTCAGAGACGGGCGGCAGCACCGTGCCGGTCTGGGTCCACACCGCCACGTCGCTGGCGCGCGGCAGGTGGTAGCGGTTGAAGTTCCAGGTGCCGTTGCCAGGGCCGTCCTCGTAGAGCGGCAGGGTTTCATGCAGCGCGTGGCCGATGCCCATGGCGATGCCCCCCTGCAGCTGGCCGGACACCAGTTGCGGCGACAGCTGCGTACCGCACTCCATGATGGAGTGGTGCGACAGCACCTCGACCTTGCCGCTGGCCTCATGCACCGACAGCTCGACCAAGGTGCCGACCGCGCTGTAGTACGTGACCGAGGCATTGTTGCGCTGGGTGGTCGCGACGTAGACCTTCTTTCGGTCGAGCACGTCGTAGCCGCCGCTGGTGCGCATGCGCGCCTTGCGCGCGCCGTCGGCGCCATCGCCGTAGCGTACCGACAGGCCATCCACCGGCAGCCGCGCGGCGTGCCCGCTGATGTCGAAATCGGCCTCGCTCCACTGCCAGCGGTTGAAGACGTGCACGGTGGCGCCGGTGACCAGGCCCATCTCATGCGCCTTGGCTGCCAGCTGCTCCAGCGGCAGCGCCTGCAGGCCGCCGGCGCTGAGCTTGCCCTCGACCCAGCGCGCGTCTTCCACGCGCACTACCAGCGAGGCCGCCTGGCCGCCGCCGATACCCTGGCTCCAGATCGCCATCGCCGCCGGCCACAGGCCGTGCATGAAGATCACGCGCGCGGCTTCGCGCGTGCTGTGGGTGAAGTAGTAGGCCGAGTTGGTGGCGCTGGCGGGCGAAGCGTACGACGGCGACCAGCGCGGGTTGGCGCACAGCCGGTCCTGCTCGGCCTGGCTCATCAGGTACGGGTCGCCCGAGGTCACCACCGGCAGGTCGGCCCAATCGGTGACCGAGGTACGCACCTCGGCCGCGGGCTTGCCCAGCCAGCGCGCCACCGCGGCGGCCTGCGAGGTCGACATGCCGGTGCCGATCTCGGCGCCGGAGTGGTGCAGCGCGATGCTGCCGTCGGCCTTCATCTCGACCCTGGCAAACGAAGCTTCGGCACCGGTGCCGAAGTCCTTCTGCACGCAGGCAAAGCCCACGCCGTAGCGGCGGCCGGGGTTGGCGGCTTCGTACTCCGCCTTCTTCTTCGCGCGGCCGGTCCACAACGGATGGACCTTCGCGGCTTCCAGCACTTCATCGACACGGATCGCGCCGGCCGGGATCGCGCCCTGCGTGTTCTTCATGCCCGAGCGCAAGGCGTTCTTCAGCCGGAACTCGATCGGGTCGAGCTTGAGCTGCTCGGCGAACTCGTCGACCATCATCTCGGTCGCGGCCATGCTCTGCAGCGTGCCGTAGCCGCGCGCTGAGCCTGCGTCGATGGCGCGCGAGGCGATTGCCACCGCGGTCAGGTCGTTCTTCGGGAAGTAGTAGATCGATTGCGCGGCGGTGGCGCCCACCATCGCCACCGAGGGCGAGAAGTTGGCGCGGCCGCCGCCGTTGGCCTCCAGGTCGCCCTGGAAGGCCTGGAACAGCCCGGTCTTGCGGTCCACCGCGATGCGGTAGCGCATCTTGAAGGCGTGGCGCTTGATCGAGGTCTGGAACTGCTCGTAGCGGTCGTTGGCCAGGCACACCGGCTTGCCCTCGGCATAGAGCGCCGTGACCAGGCCGTAGAACGGGAAGTTGTAGTGGTCCTTGGAGCCGTAGCCCACGGTGTAGCACGGGTGCAGGAACACCTGCTTCACCGGGAACGCGCCCTTGGCCTTCGCCAGCATCTCGGCCGCGCTCTCGGCGACCTCGATCGGGGACTGCGTCGGCACCACCAGGTGCAGCGCCTGCGCCGCGGCGTCGTACCAGCAGTTGGCGTTGTCGGGCTCCAGCGCCGCGGTATCGACCGACTGCGAGTTGTACTCACGCTCCAGCACCAGCCAGTCCTCGGGCGGCCTGGCCAGCTGCGCGCGGATCGCGTCGGCGTGGTACATGCCCTGTTCGCCGAGCTGGCCGTGGTCCTTGCCGTCCGGCCACACCGGCTGGTGCTTGCGCATCATGCTGGGGAACACCGGCGCGTTCTTCAGGCTGGAGAACACGTCGTCGTCATACGGCGTGGTGCCGCCCACGCGCACGAAGCGGAAGGTGCCCCACGGATCGCGTTCCAGCGCGCCGGTTTTGGCGCCGTAGCGGATCACGTCGTCGCGGAACTTGAGCTTGTCCTTGGCAAAGCGGAAGCGCGCGAAGTCGTGGTAGATCAGGATCGCCACCGCATGGCCCAGGTAGGCCGGAGTCTTGCCCGCGGGCAGCAGCATGTCTGCGCCGTAGAACGCGGGGAAGGCCACGCCGTCGCGGGCGAGGTCTTCCGCGGTGACCACGCGGTCAGGCATCAGGTCGTCGCCGAGCGCGGCGAGGTCGAAGCCCTCATAGGTGCGGTCGGCCTGCGTGGCGCGCAGGATGAAGGCGTGCGATTGCTGCTGCGGCCAGTGCGGCATGTCGCGCGAGCGGATATCGCGCGCGAACACCTTGGCGCCGGTGACCTTGGCAATGCCGTCGATGCGGAATTTCGGGACGCCGGCCTTGGGGTCCCACTGGACCGGGGTCAGGAGCTTGTCTTCGAACAATGCCGCGAAGGCTTTGCCGCCGATGGGTGCGATATAGACCGACACCCCGGCCACGACGCTGGCTTTCAGGAAAGTGCGCCGTGAAGGGTTGAAGCTGGGCATAAGGATTCCTCGGGAATGCGCTGCTACTGCAGCCGGCGCGCGACGTGTGGGATCAACGGGGATCGTGACAAGATGGCCGAAGCAGTGCCTGGCTGCATGCGGCGATGCCGCGTGCGTGGGCCTGGCTGCGTAGCCGTGGCGCCGGAGAGGGCTGGTGAGAGGTGGGGCAATGTCTTGTTATCTGTCGTGGCACGGCCTGGCGCGCTGACCGGGCGATTGTGCGTTGACGTCAGGGTATACCGCAAGTCGAGGTGTGGAATAGCGGTTATCAGCAGGGGTTGATACCCGCGGCCGCGCGGTTGTGCATTGCGTCATGGCGCGGGCCGGTGCCGCGAGCCATGCCTGGAGCCGTTATCTGCACGAAGAGACAGGCAGATCCATGCCGCGCGGGCGGCGGCAGGGATCGAAAGAATTCAGATCGCCGCCAGAATCATTCATATCCTGGCGTGCGGCCGGCCGTGCAAAGTCCGGCCGGACAGGTGAAGGCGTCTAGCCCTGCCGCTGGCGCCGGCTGTCGGGCACGAAGTGCTGGAGCGAACCGTCGCCATAGGCGCGCTGCACTTCGGATATCACCACGTGATAGCCGTCATACCACTTGCGGTACTGGCGCTTGGCGTCCAGGTGCCGCGGGTGGGTGGCGAAGGCCTGCAGGGAGTCCTTGTCGCGCCAGTAGTAGCTGGCGTTGGACAACTGGCCATCCGGCGAACGCCAGGACTCGGCACCGACAAAGCCGGGTATGCCGGCGGCGATCTCGTCGATCAGGGCGCTAAGGCGGTGGAACTCGTCATCGGCCTGGCCGGGCCGGTAAATAAAGGCTGCGATATACATCAGGGGCTCTGCGTGGGAAAAGGCTTCAGGCCGGGCGTGAGGTCAGCACCAGCCGCAGCGCCAGCAGCACCAGCACGGCTGCCAGGCCGCGCGACTGCAATGTTGCCGCCTTGGGATGGCGTGACAGGAAGCGGCGCACGGTGCCGCCAGCCGCGCCGAGCAATGCGTGAAACACGGTGGCGATCACTGTCAGGACCAGGCCGAGCACGAGCAGCTGCCGGGCCACGCCGCCCTTGCCGGGATCCACGAACTGCGGCAGGAAGACCATGAAGAACAGCAGCGCCTTGGGATTGAGCAGGCTGTTGAGCATGGCGCGCACGAACACCGAGCGCAAGGAGGCCTGAGTCACCACTGCCTCTTTCAGCGCAAGCGGCTGCCGCAGCGCCTTGGCCGCCATCCACAGCAGATAGGCCGCGCCGGCATAGCGGATCAGGTCGAACGCCGGCGCCCACGCCATCACCAGGGCGGTGATCCCGGTGGCTGTCAGGACCGTGAGGATCAGGTCGGCCACGGCAATCCCCAGTGCCGTCGCAACGCCGCCCCGAAGGCCATAGGTGATGCCATGTGCCATCACGAAGGCCATGTTCGGGCCGGGTGACAGGAGCAGCAGCATCACTGCCGCGGCGAAGATCGACAGGGTGGTCAGGGCAATCATGTGCAGGAAATGGTTAGCGTTGACTAGGCATGCAGGCTATTCTTCTGGCCTGATACACGCAAAGCATTGTTCTAGATACAAAGCATGGCCCACGCGCGCTACAAGATCATTGTTGACGAGATTGCCGCGCGCATTCATCGCGGCGAACTGCCTCCGGGCACGCAACTGCCGACGGTGCGTGCGCTGATGAAGCAGTACGGCGTCGCGCTGGCGACAGCGGCACGCGTCTATGTCGAACTGGAGGCCGTCGGCCTGGTGGTCGGCGAGACCGGCCGGGGCACGTTCGTGCGCGATACCTCGCTGCCGCGCGGCCTGGGGCTGGAGCAGCATCCGGTGCGCGCCGGCGCGGTGGACCTGACTTTCAACTATCCGTCGCTGCCCGGGCAGGTTGAACTGTTGCGCGATGGCTTGCGCAGCATCGCGGCTTCGGGCGACCTTGACGCGTTGCTGCATTCCGCGCCGCAGGGCGGGCGCCCGCACGAACGGCAGGCCGTTGCCCGGCACCTGCGCAACCGCGGCATCCGGGTGCCGGGCAGCCAGGTGCTGATCGTCAACGGCGCGCAGCAGGGCCTGGCGGTGACGGTGATGGGGTTGCTCAATCCCGGCGACGTGGTGGCGGTTGACGCGCTGACGTACCCGGGCATGAAGGCGCTGGCGCAGTTGTACCGGCTCGACCTGGAGCCGTTGCCGGCGACCGCCGCGGGCCTGGACCTGGATCGCCTTGCCGCGCTCTGCAAGCGGCGTCCGGTGCGGGCGGTCTACACCATGCCGACCATGCACAATCCGCTGGGCTATGTCATGAACGAGGCGGACCGCGGCCGCCTTGCGGCCCTGGCGCAACGGCATGATCTGCTGATCATTGAAGATGGCGCCTACGCCTTCCTTGCCGAACCGGCGCCGAAACCGGTGTTCACCTTCGCGCCAGAGCGGACCGTCTACGTCTCGGGCTTGTCGAAAAGCGTGGCATCGGGACTGAGGATGGGGTTCGTCGCGGCGCCCGCGCCGCTGGTGCCGGCCCTGGAACGCGCCATTCGCGTGTCAACCTGGAACACGCCGTCGCTGACCGTGGCGCTCGGCTGCCTCTGGATCGAAGCCGGCATCGTCGATGACCTGGAAGATCGCAAGCGCAAGGACGCCCGGCGCAGGCAGAGCCTGGCGCGGCGCATCTTGCGCGGCTGCCGCGTCACGGCGCACCCGTCTTCATACTACCTGTGGCTTGAACTCGAGGAGGACCTGCGCGCCGACCAGGTCGTGGCCGCCCTGGAGCACGAGGGTGTGCTGGTGACGACGGCCGAGCCGTTCGCGGTCGGCGCGAGCGTGCCGCATGCGCTGCGGCTGGCGCTCGGGTCGATCTCGATGGATGCGCTGGAGCAGGCGTTGCGCAAGGTCCGGCGGGCGGCAGCCGGCTGAAGCGGCGGCAAAGGCTGCCCGTTCAGCGGAACACCAGCGTCCTGCCGCCGTTGCGCAGGACCCGATGTTCCGCATGCCATTTCACCGCCCGCGCCAGCGCCACGCATTCCACGTCGCGTCCGATGGCGGTCAGCTGCGCGGCGTCCATGGCATGGTCCACGCGCGCGACTTCCTGTTCGATGATGGGGCCTTCGTCGAGGTCGCCGGTCACATAGTGGGCCGTGGCGCCGATCAGCTTGACGCCGCGCTCATAGGCTTGCGCGTAGGGGCGCGCGCCCTTGAAGCTGGGCAGGAAGGAATGATGGATATTGATGGCGCGGCCCTCCAGGCGGCGGCACAGGTCGTCGGACAAGACCTGCATGTAACGGGCCAGGACCACCAGGTCTATACTGTAGTCGCAGACCAGATCCCACAGCCTCGCTTCCTGCGCGGCCTTGCCTTGCGGCGTGGCATTGAGCAGGGGCAGGTGATGGAACGGGATGTCGTAGCTCGCCGCAAGCTGGTAGAAGTCCTTGTGGTTGGAGACGATGGCCGGAATCTCGATGGGCAGCTGGCCAGTGCGGTAGCGGAACAGCAGGTCGTTCAGGCAGTGGCCGATCTTTGACACCATCAGCATCACGCGCGGCTTGCGCGCGGCGTCGTGCAGCGCCCAGTCCATCTCATGCGCGGCCGCCACGCCCGCCAGCGTGCTGCGCAGGGCGGCGAGCGCATCGCCGGCATCCTGGCCTTCTGGCAGCGGCCGCTGGAAGTGCACCCGCATGAAGAACCGTGCGCTGTCGCGATCGCCGAACTGCGCGGAATCGACGATATTGGCGCCGGCTTCCACCAGCAGCGCCGAGACGGCATGGACAATGCCGGGACGGTCGGGGCACGACAGCGTCAGGATGTAGCTGGCGGTTTCGGTCTGGGCCACTGGCATGGGCACTCCGGTATCTGCTTGCATCATCAGGCCTTGGTCCGTTCGCTGGCCGGATCGTATGGCGCACGCAGGTGGATGCGTGCAGGCAGCAGTTCCCCGGCCAGGTCTACGTGATACTTGCCGGCCTCGATCCATGCCGCGTCGGCCGGACCATCGGCGCGTGCCAGAAGCCCCATGCCCACCGGACACCCAAGGGTGTGGCCGAACGCGGCCGATGTCACGAAGCCGGCGGGGCGCACGGTGCCGTCCGGGGCAGTGCGCAGGATCGCCTCGCCGCCCCAGAGCATGGCCTCGCTGGCACCGTCCAGCGTGACCACGGCAACGCGCCGCCGCACCTGCGCGGCACCGCCGGCAGCGCGCAGCTTCAGCAGCGCCTCGCGCCCGCGGAACGGGATGTCGGTGTTCAGCTTGCAGGCAAACGACAGTCCGGCCTCGAACGGATGGATGTCGGTGTTCAGTTCGCGGCTCCAGGCGCGGTAGCCTTTCTCGATGCGCAGCGATTCGATGGCGTAGTAGCCGGCGTTGACCAGTCCGAAGCGTTTCCCGGCCTCGTGCAAAGTGTCATAGACGCCGACGGCGAATTCCACCGGGACATACAGCTCCCAGCCCAGTTCGCCCACATAGGTCAGGCGCGTGGCGCGCACCGTGGCATAGCCGAGATCGATCTCTTTCGAGGTGCCGAACGGGAACGCCTGATTGGAGAAATCGGCGCGCGACACGCTCTGCAACAGCTCGCGCGAGCGCGGGCCCATCACCGCCAGCACAGCGTACTGCCCGGTGACATCGACGATCGCGCAGCGCTTGTCGGCGGGAATCAGGCGCTCGACATAGTTGAAGTCGCGCGTGGTCTGCGCCGAGCCGGTCACCAGCAGGTACTGGTCGTGCGCCAGCCGCGTCACGGTCAGGTCGGATTCATAGGTGCCGCGGTCGTTGAGCATGGCGGTGTACACGGTCTGCCCCGGCGGCACGGCCACGTCGTTGCTCATCACGTATTGCAGCACGGCCTCGGCATCGGCACCCTTGACGATGTACTTGGAGAACGAACTCATGTCGAACAGCGCCACCGCCTCGCGGCAGGCGCGGTGTTCCGCGCCGCTCCACGGCAGCCAGTTCTGCTGCCCGAACGAGTAGCGGATCTCGGGCGATTGTCCGGCAGGCGCGAAGAAGTTTGGCCGCTCCCAGCCCATCTTGCTGCCGAAATTGGCGCCGGCGGCGTGCAGGTGGGCATAGAGCGGCGAGCGGCGGAACGGCCGCGCCGTATCCAGTTCCCGGTTGGGCCATGGCATCGCGTAGTGCAGGCCCAGCGTTTCCCTGACGCGGTCGTGCAGCCAGCTTTGGTTGCCGTTGAAGCCGGCGAAGCGGCGGATATCGACCGGCCACAGGTCCATGGTCGGCTCGCCCGCGACGATCCATTCCGCCAGCGCCATGCCGGCGCCGCCGGCGGACGCGATCCCCATTGAGTTGAAGCCCGCGCCCACGTAGAAATTGCGCAGCTCGGGCGCTTCGCCGAGGATGAAGTTGTTGTCCGGCGTGAACGACTCGGGTCCGTTGTAGAACTGCTTGACCTGCGCCGACTCCAGTGCCGGAACGCGGATCAGCGCGTTCTCCATCAGGATCTCGAACTGGTCCCAGTCATCAGGCAGCAACTGGAACTCGAACGGCTCAGGAATGCCCTGCATGCCCCACGGCTTGGCATTGGGCTCGAAGCCGCCCATCACCAGCCCGCCCACTTCTTCCTTGAAGTAGATGAAGCCGTCCGGGTCGCGCATCACCGGCAGGTCAGGGTGCACGCCGGCAATGCGCTCGGTGACGATGTAATAGTGCTCGGCCGAGTGCAGCGGCACGGTCACGCCGCACATCTGGCCGACCTGGCGCGCCCACTGGCCGGCGCAATTGACGACGATCTCCGCCTCGATGCGGCCTTCGTCGCCGGCCTTGTTGCGCCAGCTCACGCCGGTGGCGCGGCCATCGCGGGTATGGATCGCGGTGATCTTCGTATCCTGCGCGATGACCGCGCCGCGGCTGCGCGCGCCGCGCGCCAGCGCCTGGGTCAGGTCGGTCGGGTTGGCCTTGCCGTCGCCCGGCAGCCAGACCGCCCCAAGCAGGTCGTCGGTGCGCATCACCGGCCACAGTTCGCCGGCCTGGGCGGGCGAGATCACCTCGCAATCCACGCCATAGGCCCGCGCCACCGCCGCGGTGCGGCGCAGTTGCGTCATGCGTTCCGCGGTGCGCGCGACCGACAGCGAGCCGCATTGCTTCCAGCCGGTGCCGAGGCCCGTTTCCGCTTCCAGTTCGCTGTACAGCTGGGTGGAGTAGCGGATCAGTTTCGTCATGCTTTCCTGCGAGCGCAGTTGCCCGACCAGCCCGGCCGCGTGCCATGTGGTGCCGCAGGACAGTTGTCCCTGTTCCAGCAGGACCACATCCTTCCAGCCGAGCTTGGTCAGGTGATAGGCGACGCTGCAACCGATGATGCCGCCGCCGATGATGACGACGCGGGAGTGGGAAGGGATGACAGGGGACATGGCGGGAAAACCTCGGCAGGGAAGTGGTTGGCGTTGCCTGCCATGTTATGCAAAAAAACGCCAACAAACAACACAAAATGCAACATGCATCGGCGGATCAGCGCGCCAGTTGCAGTGTCAGGATCCCCGCCAGGACCAGCGCGGTCGCAATCAGCCGCCGCCGGTCGAAGGGCTCGCGCAGCAGGAAGTGGCCCAGCAGCGCGGCAAAGATCACGCTCGATTCACGCAGCGCCGCCAGCTTGGTCACTGGCGCCATGGTCATGGCCCACAGCATCAGCGCATACGAGCCCACCCGGTTGATGCCGCCGATCCACGCGCGCTTCCATTCCGTGCGCATCAGCGTGACCAGCGCGGTGCCGCGCCGGCTGAAGGCGTAGGTCGGCATGAAGATGTGCGACATCGCCTGCAGCCAGACGATATAGGTGAAGACCTCGCCGTAGCGCTTGACCGCGGTGCCGTCGATCACGGTGCCGGCCGCCAGGCAGGCCCCGGCCAGCAGCGCAAAGCCGAGCAGGTCGGGCGATTGCCGGCGCCAGCGCACCAGGCTGACCAGCCCGCAACAGATCAGCGCGATGCCGGCATAGCCGCCTGGCCCCAGCCGTTCGCTGCCGGTCAGCAACAGCAGGATCGCCACCATCATCGGCGCCGAGCCGCGCATCAGCGGATAGGCCTGGCTGAAGTCGCCACGGTTGTAGGCGGCCACCAGCGACAGCTTGTAGCCGACTTCCAGCGCCACCGTGGCGAGCAGGAAGGGCCACACCTGCGGCGCGGGCAGCGGCACCAGGAACAGGAAGGGCAGCGCCACCAGCAGGCAGAAGGTGTCGATCAGCGCCATCGACGACAAGCGGTCGCCACCGATCTTGACGATGGCATTCCACGACGCGTGCATCAGCGCGGACAGCATCACGGCGGCAAAGGCGAGGCCGTGAAAGTCTGGGGGGAGGGGCATGAAGGAGGGGTTGTTCTTGCGGATTTCTGATGGGTTCGCAAGCCCGCTTGTCTGCACCCCTCTCCCGCCTGCGGGAGAGGGGTGCCTGTTGCCAGGCGCTGGAGGAAGGTGGCTTAAGCCGCTTCCGCCAGCGGCGCCTGCGCCTTGATGCCCATCTCGCGCAGCACCTCGCCAATCGCCGTCACCACATTGCGCATCTCGTTGTCATCGATCGCACCAATGCACCCGACGCGGAAGGTCTCCATCTGCGTCAGCTTTCCCGGATACAGGATGTAGCCGCGCTCGCGCACCCTGGCGTAGAAGGTCTTGAAGTCATAGCGCGCGTCGGCCGGCGCATGGAAGGTGACGATGATCGGCGCCTGCACCGCCGCCGGCAGGAAGGCGCGGAAGCCGAGCGCGGCCATGCCCTGCACCAGCGTGTCGCAGTTCCTGCGGTAGCGCGCGCCGCGCACCGGCTGGCCGCCTTCTTCCAGGAACTGGTCGAGCGCGGTGCGGAAGGCCGCCACCACATGCGTGGGCGGCGTGAAGCGCCACTGCGTGGTCTTCTGCATGTAGACGTACTGGTCGTACAGGTCCAGCGCCAGCGAGTGGCTGTTGCCCTGGCTGGCTTCCAGCACGTCTTTCCTGACCAGCACGAAGCCCATGCCCGGCACGCCCTCGATGCACTTGCCGGTGGCGGCCACCAGCGCGTCGAACGGCATGGTGCGGGCGTCGATCTCGATCGCGCCGAACGAGCTCATCGCGTCGACGATCAGCCCCTTGCCCAGCCGCTGGCACAGCGCGGCGATTTCCTGCAGCGGGTTGAGCACGCCGGCGCCGGTCTCGCAGTGCACCTGCGCCACGTGCGTGATCGACGGGTCGCGCCGGATGGCCTCTTCGATCAGCGCGGCGGTGGCGGGCTGGTCTTCGGGGATCGGCAGTTCCACGCTGGCGCGGCCCAGCACCTTGCAGATCTTGAGGATGCGCTGGCAGTAGGCGCCGTTCTGCGGCACCAGCACCTTGCCGTCGCGCGGCACCACGTTGGCGATGGCGGCTTCCACCGAGAAGGTGCCGCTGCCCTGCATCGGCACGCACACATGGGTGCCTTCGCCGTGGACGATGCGCACCAGGTCGTCGCACAGGCTGCGCGTGATGGCGTTGAAGGCGGCGTCCCACGAGCCCCAGTCGCGCAGCATGGCCTGCTTGGTGGCGAGCGAGGTGGTCAGGGGGCCGGGGGTCAGAAGGATCGGGTCGTTGCCGCGAATCATGGTGAGCTCCTGATTGGGAAGGAGTGGATACAAGGGAATGTCAGTCGTTGCCCTGGCGCCAGGCCTGGGTCTTGCGATCGAGCACGCGTTGCAGCAGGTAATAGAGCAGGCAGGCGAAGGCCGAGGTCAGCACCACCAGCGTCGCCATTGCCGCCGCGGGGCCGATGTCGCCGGATTCATCCAGGTTGACGATCTCGACCGAGGCCAGCTTGGTGTCGGCGCCGTACAGGAACACCACCGCCGAGACCGTGGTCATCGCATTGATGAACAGGTAGCGCGAGATCTCCAGGATGGCGGGCAGGCAGGCCGGCACCGTGACCTTGAAGAAGGTCTTGTAGAAGGGCACCTTGAGCGAGGCGGACACGGCCTCGAACTCGCTGTCGAGCTGCTTGAGCGCGGTCACGGCGGTCAGGTGGCACGACGCGTAATAGTGGACGATGGTCACCAGCACCAGGATCCCCAGCGTCTGGTACAGCCCGTGCATCGGGTTGGCCTGCGGCACGAAGAAGAAGATGTAGCCCAGGCCCAGCACCAGCCCGGGCACGCCCATCGGCAGCACCGCCATCAGCCGCACGAAGCTGCGCAGCCAGTCCATGCCGCGGGTCTTCTCCAGCAGGTAGGCGGTGGTGAAGATGAACACCGGCCCGATCACCGCGGCCAGTCCCGCCATGCGCAGGCTGTTCAGGTAGGAATCGACCACGCCGCCCTCGACCAGCCCCACCCGGTAGTGGTTCAGCGACAGCGAGAAGTTGTACGGCCACAGCTTGACGAAGGACGCGTAGATCGCCATGCCCATCACCGCCAGCATCAGCGCTGCCATCAGCCAGCAGAACACCGCCATGGCCAGGTCGAAGCGGCGGCTGCGGCGCGGCACGTAGGGCACCGAGCGTGCCGACATCAGCGCCATCTGGCGCCGTTGCACGCGCGCATCGACATAGTAGGTGACGGCCACCGGCACCAGCAGCATCAGCGACACCACCGCGCCCTGCGAGAAGTCCTGCATGCCGATCACCAGCTTGTAGATGTCGGTGGCCAGCATATGGAAGTTGCCGCCGATCACCTTGGGGATGCCGAAGTCCGAGATCGCATAGGTGAACACCACCATGGCCGCGCTGACCAGGCCGTAGCGCGCGCCCGGCACGGTGATGGTGAAGAACTTGCGCACGGTCGAGGTGCCCAGCGCATCGGCCGCCTCGTACAGCCGCGCGTCGGTCAGCGACAGCGCGGTGATCAGGATCATCAGCGCATGCGGGAAGGTGGCGAACACCAGCGAGGCCACGATGCCCAGCGGCCCGTAGATCTGCGTGCTGCCCATCCACGGCTTGAACAGCCCCTGGTTGCCGAACCAGAAGATGAAGGAGATCGCCGCCAGCAGCGATGGCGCCAGCAGCGGGATCAGCGCCAGGTTGCGCAGCAGGCCCTTGCAGGCGATGCGGCTGCGCGTCAGCGCATAGGCAAAGCTGAATGCCAGCGGCACGGTGATGCAGGTGGCCAGGGCAGAGACCCACAGGCTGTTCCACACCGAACGCAGCAGCGCGGGCGACTCGAGGTACGCGCGGAAGTGCGCGATGCCGGCCAGGCTGCCGTCGCGGTTCTGCACGCTCTTGGCCAGGATCATCACGATCGGCGCCAGCACGAAGCAGGCGAGCGCCAGCGCGGCCAGCGCCAGCAGCACGTGGGCGAGGCGGTCGGTCCAGTGCGCGCGCACGGCGGTGGCGACCAGGGCCGGCGGCGCGGGCTGCGCGCCGGGGTTGGCAGGCCCGGCCGGCGCGCTGGTGGCGGTGGCGGGGACGGTATCGGTGGCCGGCATGGTGGCAGACGTATTGGCCGGCGCCGCAGTGAGGCTCATGCGCATGCGTGGCGGAAAATGCGGATACGGTCAGCGGGAATGGCCAGGCGCAGCAGGTCGCCGGTGTTCGGGCGCAGCTCGTGCAGGTCATTGAGGGAGAGGTCGGCGTACAGGGCGCCGGACGCTGCGTCAGGCAGGCGCAGCGTCAGCCGCGAGAACGCACCGAGGAACTCGATCTTGTCCACGGTGGCCTCCAGCACGTTGGGGCCATGCTGTTCGATGCCGCGCACGCAGACGTCTTCGGGGCGGAAGAACACCTGCACGTCCTCGTCGGCGCAACAGCCCGGGGGCGCGGCGCAGCGCATGCGCACGCCACCCAGCTGCAGTTCGCCGTCGCCGCAGACGCGCGCGCCCAGCATATTGGTCTTGCCGACGAAGTCCGCGGCGAACGGCGTGGCCGGGCGCTGGTAGATCTGCGCCGGCGTGCCCACCTGCTCGATCGCGCCCTGGTTCATCACCACGATGCGGTCGGCCATCGACAATGCCTCTTCCTGGTCGTGCGTGACCAGGATGGTGGTGATGTTCAGCCGCTGCTGCAGCGCGCGGATCTCGCTGCGCAGCCGCACCCGCACGCGGGCATCGAGCGCGGACAGCGGCTCATCCAGCAACAGCAGGCCGGGCGAGGTGGCCAGCGCGCGTGCAATCGCCACGCGCTGCTGCTGGCCGCCGGACAGCTGCGCCGGGTACTGGTTGCCGCGCTCGGGCAGCCCCACCAGCGTCAGCAGCTCATCCACGCGGGCGCGGCGCTGGTCGCGCGGCATGCGGCGGTTGACCAGGCCGTAGGCCACGTTGTCCGCCACCGTCAGGTTGGGGAACAGCGCGTAGGACTGGAACACGATGCCGTAGTCGCGCTCCATCGGCGGCAGCGTGGAGATGTCGCGCCCGCCCTGGTGGATGGTGCCGGCGCTCTGCGATTCCAGCCCGGCGATGATGCGCAGCAGCGTGGTCTTGCCGCAGCCCGACGGGCCCAGGAAGCACAGCAGCTCGCCCTGGCGCACGTCCAGGTCGATGTTGTGGAGTGCCACGAAGGCGCCGCTGCTGCCGCCGAAGCGCTTGTGGATGCCTTTCAGGCTGAGGTAGGTCTCGGCCGTGGATGGGGAGGTCTGCATGGCGTGGGGCCCGGTGTGTTCTGTTGGGAGACCCGGCGTCCTCTGCCCCAGGTGGGGCGAGGGCGCAGGTACACGACGGCGCTCAGGCGCTCAGGGCTGCTTCTCCGACTTGCTGGCATAGCGCTTCTGCCACTCGGCCAGCACGCGCTCGCGGTTCTTGGCGATATGGCTGAAATCGTTCTTGACCAGCATCTGCTCGTAGTTGGCCGGGATGGTCTCGATCTTCCTCGCCACGCCCGGATAGGCGACGATGGCCCAGTCCCTGGCAAACAGCTGGTTGGCCTCCTTGCTGGCCAGCCAGTCCATATAGCGCTGCGCGGCCTCCATTTTCTTGGTGCCCTTGACGATGCCGGCAGCCTCGATGTCGTAGCCCAGGCCTTCCTTGGGGAAGATCATCTCGATCGGCGCGCCCGAGGCCAGCGTCTTGTGCGCGCGCAGCTCGAACGAGATGCCGATCGGGAACTCACCCGAGCCGGCCTGCTTGCATGGCTTGGAGCCCGAATGGGTGTACTGGGCGATGTTCTCGTGCAGTGCATCCATGTACTTCCAGCCATCCTGCTCGCCATAGAGCTGCAGCCAGGCGGTCACGTCCAGGAAGCCGGTGCCGGAGGAGGCCGGGTTGGGCATCACGATGGTGCCCTTGTAGACGGGCTTGGCCAGGTCCTTCCAGGTCTCGGGGCGCGGCAGGTTGCGCTTCTTGGCTTCGATGGTGTTGAAGCAGATGGTTGCGCCCCAGACGTCCAGCCCCACCCAGGACGGCGGCGTGGCCTTGTCGCTGTAGTCGCGCGTCAGTTTCTCGAAGCCCTTGGGCGAGTAGGGCGCCAGCATCCCTTCCTGCTTGAGCAGTTCCAGGCTCGACGCAGCCAGCCCGGCGATCACGTCGGCCTGCGGGTTGCCTTTTTCAGCGAGCGCCTTGGCGGTGATGACGCCGGTGGAGTCGCGCACGTACTTCAGTTCGATATCGGGCGCCACCTTGGCAAAGCCCTCGGCGTACGGCTTGAGGGTCTCGATCTCCCACGCCGTGTAGACGGTGAGGGTGGTTTTCTGGGCCAGCGCCGTACCGGAGGCGGCTAGCGCAAGCAGGGCGGCGGCGGTGCGCAGGGTGGATCTGAAGGACGGTTGCATGGGGACTCCTTCTGGCATTGTAGGTGGAGATATGTGTCGATTTGGTGAATATGTTGCAATGCCACGAGGCGTGCTGCACAACATTGAAACACCGATAAACCCTTGTGCTACAACACTTGCAAGGCATATGCCTGGCTTTCAGCGCTCTGTTATTTACCTTGCGCGCTGTACCGATGCCTTGATTGTTGACAATATACAAACCGCTTGCTTTAATGGCAATAAGGATTTTCGATACTGCTTAATCCGTCACAAACGGGGAGTTTTCATGTCACGCCAAGCGCCGCTGGCGAGCGAAATCACCATCCTGCAGAGCCAGTCCCTGACCACCCTGGTGCAGCGTGAACTGGAACTGCGGATCATGTCGGGCGACCTGCCACCTGGCGCCAAGCTCAATGAGATCGAGGTGGCGGGGCAGCTGAACGTGTCGCGCGGACCGGTGCGGGAAGCCTTCCGGGCGCTGGAGCAGGCCGGCCTGCTGCGCACCGAGAAGAACCGCGGCGTGTTCGTGCGCGCCATTTCGGTGGAGGAAGCCGATGAGATCTATGAGCTGCGCGCGGTGCTCGATGAATTCATCGGCCGGCAACTGGCCGCCCGCGTCACGCCCGAGAGCCTGCGCGAACTGCGCGCCCTAGTGGAGGCGCTGGACGCGGCCAGCCAGGCGCGCGATGTCGACGAATACACGCGGCTGAACCTGGCGTTCCACGACCGCATGGTCGATCTGGCCGGTAACCGCAAGCTGCTGGACACCTACCGGCGCCTGGTCAAGGAGCTGACGCTGTTCCGCCGCGAGGCGCTGTCCGGCAGCCACGCCGCCATGCCCGATTCCACCCGCGAGCACCGCGCCATCGTCTCGGCGATTGCCGCGCGCGACGGCGAACTGGCCGCGCGCCTGATGCGCGAGCACGTGGAGCGTGGCCGCGCCCGCATGCATGCCGCCGTGGACCCGGCCAGCGCCGACAGGGGTGCTGCCGCCTGAATCCGACTGAATTTACTGAAGCTGACGACCCCGATCGCGCCTACGCACAGGAACCCACCATGCCCGACACCAATACCCGCACCCTTACCGTCAACCAGCGCACCTACCGCTGGATGCAGCAGCCTGTCGTGGTGGTCTGCGTCGACGGCTGCGAGTTCGACTACCTGGAAGCCGCCGCCGCCAGCGGCCGCGCGCCCTACCTGAAGCGGCTGCTGGAAGCCGGCTCTGCCTTCCGCGGCGCCTGCGTGGTGCCCACCTTCACCAACCCCAACAACCTGTCCATCGTCTGCGGCGCGCCGCCGGCGGTGCACGGCATCTGCGGCAACTACTTCTTTGACCGCAGCGCCAACGGCGGGCGCGGCGAGGAAGTGATGATGAACGACCCCAAGTACCTGCGCGCCGGCACCATCCTGGCCGCGTTTGCCGATGCCGGCGCCAGCGTCGCCGTGGTGACCGCCAAGGACAAGCTGCGCCGCTTGCTGGGCCATGGCATGCAGGGCATCTGCTTCTCGTCGGAGAAGGCCGACCAGGCCACGGTGGAAGAGAACGGCATCGACGGCGTGGTCGAGCTGGTCGGCATGCCGGTTCCCGACGTGTACAGCGCGGAGCTGTCTGAGTTTGTCTTCGCCGCCGGCGTGCGCCTGATGGAAACGCGCCGCCCGGACCTGATGTACCTGTCCACCACCGACTATATCCAGCACAAGTTCGCACCCGGCTCGGACGGCGCCAACGCCTTCTACGCCATGATGGACAAGTACCTGGCGCGGCTGGACGAACTGGGCTGTGTGGTCGCGCTGACCGCCGACCACGGCATGAACGCCAAGCACGACGACGCCACCAAGGCGCCCAACGTGATCTACCTGCAGGACCACCTGGACGCATGGCTGGGCCGCGGCGTGGAAGACGGTGGCGCGCGCGTGATCCTGCCGATCACCGACCCCTACGTGGTCCACCACGGTGCGCTCGGGTCCTACGCCACCATCTATCTGCCCGACGATGCGGACCCGGCCGCGATCCAGGCCCGGCTGTCCGACCTGCAGGGCGTGGAAAGCGTGCTGACCAACGCCGAGGCCTGCGCGCGCTTCGAACTGCCGCCCGACCGCGTCGGCGACCTGGTGGTGACCAGCGACAAGCATGTGGTGCTGGGCACCAGCCACAGCCGCCACGACCTGTCCGGGCTGGACGCGCCGCTGCGCTCGCACGGCGGCGTGTCGGAGCAGACCGTGCCGCTGGTATTCAATCGCGCCACGGCCGGTATCCCCGGCAAGGCCCAGCTGCGCAACTTCGACATCTTCGATGTCGCGCTGAACCATCTGCACTGAGTGCATCGAGCCGTACCGAACCGTGTTGACCGGAGGAGACTTATGAACGCCCCCCATTTCCGCGCCGAGGCCCTGCGCATCGACGGCCAGAAGATCGTGCGCGAGCGCGTGATCGAAGTGTGCAACCCGTATGACGGCACGCTGGTCGGCACCGTGCCCAAGGCCACGCTTGACGATGTGCGCCGTGCCTTCGAAGTTGGCCAGGCCTACCGCTCCACGCTGACGCGCTATGAGCGCGCCGCCATCCTGAACCGCGCCGCCGCGCTGCTGCGCGAACGCACTGAGGAGGCATCGGACCTGATCACGCTGGAATCCGGCCTGTCCAAGAAGGATTCGCTGTATGAGATCGGCCGCGTCGCCGACGTGCTTGGCTTTGCCGCCACCGAGGCGCTGCGCGACGATGGCCAGCTGTTCTCGTGCGACCTGACCCCCCACGGCAAGAAGCGCCGCGTGATGACCCAGCGCGAGCCGCTGCTGGGCGTGATCTGCGCCATCACGCCGTTCAACCACCCGATGAACCAGGTGGCGCACAAGGTGGCGCCGTCGATCGCCACCAACAACCGCATGGTGCTCAAGCCGTCGGAAAAGGTGCCGTTGTCGGCGTTCTACCTGGCCGACCTGCTGTATGAAGCCGGCCTGCCGCCGCAGATGCTGCAGGTGATCACCGGCGACCCGCGCGAGATCGCCGACGAGCTGATCACGCACCCCGCCGTGGACCTGGTGACCTTTACCGGCGGCGTGGCGATCGGCAAGTACATTGCCAGCAAGGCCGGCTACAAGCGCGTGGTGCTGGAGCTGGGCGGCAACGACCCGCTGATCGTGCTGGACGACGCCGACCTGGACCGCGCCTCGGACCTGGCGGTGCAGGGCTCGTACAAGAACTCCGGCCAGCGCTGCACCGCGGTCAAGCGCATGCTGGTGCATGAAGCCGTGGCCGCGCGCTTTACCGAACTGGTGGTGGAGAAGACCCGCGCGTGGAAATACGGCGACCCGATGGACCGCGGCGTGGACATGGGCACCGTGATCGACGAGCAGGCCGCGCAGCTGTTCGAGGCCCGCGTCAATGAGGCAGTGGCGCAGGGTGCGCGGCTGCTGGTAGGCAACCAGCGCAACGGCGCCAGCTATTCGCCGACGGTGCTGGACCGCGTGGACCCGTCGATGACCGTGGTGCGCGAAGAAACCTTCGGGCCGGTTTCGCCCATCATCACCTTCCGCGACGTGGACGATGCCATCCGGATTTCCAATGGCACCGCGTTCGGGCTGTCGTCCGGGGTCTGCACCAACCGCATCGAGGATTTCACCAGGATCGCCAATTCGCTGCATGTGGGCACGGTCAACCTGTGGGAAGTGCCGGGCTACCGCATCGAGCTGACGCCGTTCGGCGGCATCAAGGACTCGGGGCTGGGGTACAAGGAGGGGGTGCAGGAGGCGGCCAAGAGTTTCACCAACCTGAAGACGGTCACGCTGCCCTGGGCGTGAGGGTGCTGAAGTACTTGGGGAGCTTGAGCTTGCCGCTGGTTGGCTCCCTCTCCCGCTTGCGGGAGAGGGGGCGCGCTGTCGGTCGGGGGCGGGCCCATGGTCCTTGGCAAACCACAGCAGCCGCTGCGCTAGAATCAGCCCCCAATACCTGACGCTCCCGGAGTCACCGTGCTCGCCGAACAACGGCAGAAATACATCCTCGACCAGCTGTCCGCCACCGGCGCGCTGGCCATCAGCGAACTGGTGACCGAGCTCGACGTCTCGCGCGAGACCATCCGGCGCGACCTGAACGCGCTGGCCGCGCGTGGCCTGCTGGTGCTGACCCACGGCGGCGCGCTGGCCTCGGACCGCACCGAGCCAGATACCCAGACCCGCGCCGCAGTCAATGCGGAAGGCAAGCGCGCCATCGGCGTGCGCGCGGCGGAGCTGGTGCGCGACGGCGCCTCGCTGATCCTGGATTACGGCACCACTACCCACGCGGTGGCGCAGGCGCTGCATGGCCACCACAACCTGCTGGTCTACACCAACGACCTTGCCATTGCCCAGCTGCTGGGCCGGCGCAACGGCAACCGGGTGATCGTGCTGGGCGGGGAGCTGCAGGACAACGAAGACGCCACGCACGGCTGGGACACCATTGAACAGCTGTCGCGCTACCACACCGACTTTGCCTTTGTCGGCATCGGCGGCGTCACGCCGCGCGGCGAGATCTGCGACTTCTCCCGCGCCGCGGCGGAGCTGCGCAGCCGCATGCTGCTGGCCGCCGACGTGGCCTGCGTGGTCGCCGACCACACCAAGTTCGGCCGCAATACCGGGGTCAACATCAAGCATGGCGAGCAGGCCGCCTGGCTGATCACGGACATGGCGCCGGAGCCGGAACTGGCCGCGGCGCTCAAGGAGCGGGGCGCCAGGCTGCTCATCGCCTGAAGGCCGGGGAACCCACTCGCTGGACACAACGCTGTCCGCTGATCGCACGGAAATCCCGCCGCATGCACTAAAATGCGGCTTTCACGCCGCTGTCACAGGTGTTTTGACTGTCATGTGCCCCACGCTGGTGCTAAAGTGCTGCGTTGTCCGACAGGCACGGCCCGCCGTGACTGTGCGGACAACCGGAGGCCACCCACCTTCCATCGGCGCAACGCCCGACGGCACCACAGACCGGCACCAAGCCGGCAAGGCTGCCGGATCCAGCCACTCCAGCACAGCAAGAGACATCCGTGAATTCTCCCTCCCTTGACGCATTCCTGGCGGGGGTTGCCCGCCGCGACCCCAATCAACCTGAATTCCTCCAGGCCGTGAAGGAAGTGATGATGACGCTCTGGCCCTTTGTCGAGCGCAATCCGCGCTACGCCGACCAGGCCCTGCTCGAGCGGCTGGTGGAGCCCGAGCGCGTGATCCAGTTCCGCGTGGCCTGGACCGACGACCAGAACCGCGTGCAGGTCAACCGCGCCTTCCGCGTGCAGCACAGCTCGGCGATCGGCCCGTTCAAGGGCGGCATGCGCTTTCACCCGACCGTGAACCTGTCGGTGCTGAAGTTCCTGGGCTTCGAGCAGACCTTCAAGAACGCGCTGACCACGCTGCCCATGGGCGGCGGCAAGGGCGGCTCGGACTTTGATCCCAAGGGCAAGTCCGATGGCGAAGTGATGCGCTTCTGCCAGGCGCTGGTGACCGAGCTGTACCGCCACCTGGGCCCGGATACCGACATCCCGGCCGGCGACATCGGCGTGGGTGCGCGCGAAGTCGGCTTTATGGCCGGCATGATGAAGAAGCTGTCGAACCAGTCCGCCTGCGTCTTTACCGGCAAGGGCCTGGCCTACGGCGGCAGCCTGATGCGCCCGGAAGCGACCGGCTACGGCACGGTCTACTTCGCGCAGGAGATGCTGCACCGTCGCGGGCGCGCTTTCGACGGCCTGCGCGTGCTGATCTCGGGCTCGGGCAACGTGGCCCAGTACGCGGCCGAGAAGGCGATCGAGCTGGGCGCCACGGTGCTGACGCTGTCCGATTCCGGCGGCGTGCTGCATTACCCGCAGGGCATGACCACCGAGCAGCTGGCCGAAGTGATGGCCTTCAAGAATGAAGAGCGCGGCCGCCTGTCTGACTTTGCCGCCCGCCACGGCATGACCTTCGAAGCCGGCCGCACCCCGTGGCACGTGCCCGCCGACGTGGCGCTGCCGTGCGCCACCCAGAACGAGCTGGACGGCAACGACGCGGAGACCCTGCTCGGCAATGGCGTGATCTGCGTGGCCGAAGGCGCCAACATGCCGTCGACGCTGGAAGCCGTGGACCGCTTTGTCGATGCGAAGATCCTCTACGCCCCGGGCAAGGCCAGCAATGCCGGCGGCGTTGCCACGTCCGGACTGGAAATGTCGCAGAACGCCATGCGCCTGTCCTGGCACCATGCCGAGGTCGACGAGAAGCTGCACGCGATCATGAAGGACATCCACCAGAACTGCATCCACCACGGGCAGAAGGCGGATGGCTATATCAACTACGTGGAAGGCGCGAACATCGCCGGCTTCGTCAAGGTGGCCGACGCCATGCTGGCGCAAGGCGTGATCTGACCTGAAGTTCCGGCCGGCGCAATGCCGGCCGTTGCCGGGCGGGTGCACGCACGCACCCGTCTGGCGCATCTCCCCCCGATTCCCCCCAGGCAGTAGTACCCACCCCGCAGCGCTGGGCAGCGCCCTCACGCCCGCCATTTCCCGCCACGGCCCGCCGCCCGACTGCATCTTCCGATTATTCGCAAATCGCGAACACTGTCCTCGGACTTTGCTCCGTAGTCAGTGCACGGCGCCTTGCCTACTATGCACGCACACCAGACGAATGCTACTGGTGAACGAATGCAGCGGTAGCGGCCACTAACCTCTTAGCCTATCCAGGCGCCCCCTGACCGGAGATCATCATGACGAACCCCAAGCTCGAAGTCCTGACCCCGCAAAACAGCCAGCTGATCTTTATCGACCACCAGCCGCAGATGGCCTTCGGGGTGCAGTCGATGGACCGCCAGGCCTTGAAGAACAACACCGTCGGCCTGGCCAAGGCGGCGAAGATCTTCAATATCCCGACCACCATCACCACGGTGGAAACGGAGTCGTTCTCGGGCTTCACCTACCCGGAACTGCTGGATGTGTTCCCGGACCACAAGCTGCTGGAACGCACCTCGATGAATTCCTGGGACGACCAGAAGGTGCGTGACGCCCTCAAGGCCAACGGCCGCAAGAAGGTGGTGGTGTCCGGCCTGTGGACCGAAGTCTGCAACAACAGCTTTGCCCTTTGCGCCATGGCCGAAGGCGACTATGAGATTTACATGGTGGCCGATGCCTCCGGCGGCACCTCGAAGGAAGCCCACGACTACGCCATGCAGCGCATGGTCCAGGCCGGCGTGGTGCCGGTCACCTGGCAGCAGGTGCTGCTGGAATGGCAGCGCGACTGGGCCCACCGCGACACGTATGACGCGGTGATGAAACTGGTCAAGGAGCACTCGGGCGCCTACGGTATGGGAGTGGATTACGCGTACACCATGGTCCACAAGGCCGCGCAGCGCACCGCCACGCCGCATGAGGCGCTGGCCGCCGTGCCTGCCCGCTGAGCCGGCACCGAACCCGCCGCAAGCTCACCCGATCCCCCTTCATTGCATCCAGGAGCCCCATCATGAGCATCATTACGACGCAGGACGGCACACAGATCTTCTACAAGGACTGGGGCAGTGGCCAGCCCGTGGTCTTCTCCCACGGCTGGCCCCTCAATGCCGACGCGTGGGACGCGCAGATGCTGTTCCTGGTGCAGCAGGGGTTCCGGGTGATCGCCCATGACCGCCGCGGCCACGGGCGATCGGACCAGCCGGCGCAGGGCAACGACATGGATACCTATGCCGACGACCTGGCCGCGCTGCTGGACGCGCTGGACCTGCGCGATGCCACGCTGGTGGGGCATTCCACCGGTGGCGGCGAGGTGGCGCACTACATCGGCCGCCATGGCACCGCCCGTGTCGCCAAGGCGGTGCTGATCGGCGCGGTGCCGCCGATCATGCTCAAGACCGCGGCCAACCCCGGCGGGCTGCCGATCGATGTGTTCGACGGCATCCGCAAGGGCGTTGCCGACAATCGCTCGCAGTTCTACCAGGACCTGGCGACGCCGTTCTTTGGCTTCAACCGGCCGGGCGCCAAGGTCTCGCAAGGCACCATCGATGCCTTCTGGGCGCAGGGCATGGCCGGCGGCATCGTGGGCCAGTACGCCTGCATCAGGGAATTCTCGGAAGTGGACTACACCGAGGACCTGAAGAAGTTCGACGTGCCCACGCTGATCCTGCATGGCGATGACGACCAGATCGTGCCCATCGACGCTTCGGCGAAGCGGTCGGTGGAACTGGTCAAGGGCGCGACCCTCAAGGTGTATCCGGGCGCTTCGCACGGCATGTGCGTGGTCAATGCCGACCAGGTCAACGCCGACCTGCTGGCCTTCCTGAAGGCCTGAGCCCGATGTCAGTCACCCGCCGGCAATTTATCGCCTCGGCCGCCGCGCTCGGCGCGGCGCCTCTCTCGGAGACCTTCGCCATGTCGCCTGGCAGCCAACCCAGCCTCATCCTCGTCAACGGCAAGTTCGCCACGCTCGACAAGTCCAGGCCGCAGGCGGATGCCGTTGCGATCCGCGACGGACGCTTCGTCGCCGTCGGCACGCGCCAGGACATCATGAGGCTGGCCGGCGCGCAGACCAAGGTGGTCGACCTGAATGGCCGGCGGGCCATTCCCGGGCTGATCGACAGCCATATGCATATCATCCGCGGCGGCCTGAACTACAACATGGAACTGCGCTGGGACGGCGTGCGCTCGCTCGCCGACGCCATGCGCATGCTGAAGGAACAGGTCGCGCGCACGCCGGCGCCGCAATGGGTGCGGGTAGTGGGCGGCTTCACCGAGCACCAGTTCGCCGAGAAGCGGCTGCCGACCATCGAGGAACTGAATGCCGTGGCGCCCGACACCCCGGTCTTCATCCTGCACCTGTACGACCGCGCCATCCTGAACGGCGCCGCACTGCGTGCCGTTGGCTACACCAAGGACACGCCGAACCCTCCGGGCGGCGAGATCGTGCGCGATGCACGCGGCAATCCCACCGGCCTGCTACTGGCCAGGCCCAACGCGACGATCCTCTACGCCACGCTGGCCAAGGGGCCGAAGCTGCCGCCCGAGTACCAGAAGAACTCGACACGCCATTTCATGCGCGAGGTGAACCGGCTCGGTGTGACTGGCGTGATCGACGCCGGCGGCGGCTACCAGAACTATCCCGAGGACTACAACATCATCGAGGAGCTGCACAAGGCAGGGCAGCTCACGGTGCGCCTCGCCTACAACCTGTTCACGCAGAAGCCCAAGGAAGAGCTGAGCGACTTCAAGACCTGGACGTCGACCGTCAAGCCAGGCCAGGGCGACGACCTCTACCGCCACAACGGCGCCGGCGAGATGCTGGTCTACACCGCTGCCGATTTCGAGGACTTCCGCGTCGAGCGCCCCGAGATGGCGCCGTCGATGGAAGCCGACCTGGAGCCGGTGATCCGCCTGCTGGCCGAGAAGCGCTGGCCGTGGCGCCTGCATGCGACCTATGACCAGACCATCACGCGCGCGCTCGACGTCTATGAAAAGGTCGCCAAGGACATCCCGTTCAACGGCCTGAACTGGTTCTTCGATCACGCCGAGACCATCTCCGACCGCAACATCGACCGCATCGCCGCGCTTGGCGGCGGCATCGCCGTGCAGCACCGCATGGCCTACCAGGGCGAGTACTTTGTCGAGCGCTACGGTGCCAAGGCCGCCGAAGCCACGCCGCCGATCAAGAAGATGCTCGAGAAGGGCGTCAAGGTCGGCGCCGGCACCGATGCCACGCGCGTGGCCTCTTACAACCCGTGGGTGTCGCTGTACTGGCTGACCACCGGCAAGACCGTGGGCGGCATGTCGATGTACCCGCAGGCCAACCTGCTCGACCGCGAGACCGCGCTGCGGCTGTGGACCGAGGCCAATACCTGGTTCTCTTCCGAAACCGGCAAGAAGGGCCAGGTCAAGGCGGGCCAGCTGGCCGACCTGGCGGTGCTGTCCGCGGACTATTTCAGCGTGCCGGGCGACGAGATCCAGGACATCACCTCGGTGCTGACCATCCTCGGCGGCGAAGTGGTCTATGGTGACGGCGACTTCGGCAAGCTGTCGCCCGCCATCCCGCCGGCCATGCCGGACTGGTCGCCGGTGCGGCACGCGGGCGGTTACCAGCCGCGCCCGCAAGCCCAAAAGCTGGCCCTGAACACCGCCTGCGGCTGTGCCAGTTCGTGCGGCGTGCACGGCCATGCGCATGCCAGGGCCTGGACGGCCGGCGTGCCCACCTCGGACGAGAGTACGTTCTGGGGCGCGCTGGGTTGCTCATGCTGGGCGTTCTGATGCCGCTGCATTGCCGATACCAGGAGGCCCGATCATGACTGCCCATCCCATCCTCCCCACGGCGGGCGCGGCGACCCAGCCCGGCGCGCCTTCGGCCTGGCTGCGCTGGCTGGCGCTGCTGGCACTGTCCGCGCCCTACCTGCAGGGTGGACTGGTCAAGGCGGCCGACTTTGGTGCCGCCATCGCCGAGATGCAACACTTCGGCCTGGCGCCGGCCGTGCCGCTGGCGGCAGCCGTGATCGTGCTGGAACTGGGCGCGGGCGCACTGATGCTGAGCGGGCGGCTGCGGTGGCTGGGCGCGCTGGCGCTGGCCGTCTTCACCGTGCTGGCGACCTTTGTCGCCAACCGCTTCTGGCAGGCGCCGCCGGATGCGCGCTTCGGGCAGGCCAACGCCTTCTTCGAGCATATCGCGCTTGCCGGCGGCCTTTGCCTGGTGGCCTGGGAAGACTTGCGGCAACGCCGCGCGGCCAGGGGCCAGGCATGAGCCCGGCCGCCAAGCCCGCGCCCGTCCCCGGTGCCGCCGCCCCGGCCGGCGGCAGCTTCGCGCCGCTGGCGCATGGCACCTTCGCCGTGCTGTGGGCGGCGACGGTGCTGGGCAATATCGGCAGCTTCATGCGCGATGTGGCTAGCGCCTGGCTGGCGACTGACCTGTCGGGCTCGCCCGCCGCTGTCGCCATGATCCAGGCGGCCGGCACGCTGCCGGTGTTCCTGCTGGCGATTCCCGCCGGCGTGCTGTCTGACATCCTCGACCGGCGCCGTTTCCTGATCGTGATCCAGGTGGGGCTGGCAATGGTCAGCGGTTCGCTGATGCTGCTGGCATGGCAGGACGGGCTGACCATCGAACTGCTGATCGGCCTGGCATTCCTGGGCGGCATCGGCACCGCGATGATGGGGCCGACCTGGCAGTCGATCGTGCCGGAGCTGGTGCCGGCCGGTGAACTGAAGCCGGCGGTGGCGCTGAATTCGCTGGGCGTCAATATCGCGCGCGCCATCGGACCGGCCGCGGGCGGCCTGTTGCTGGCCGCGTTCGGCGCGGCGGCAACCTATGGCGCGGACGTGGCCAGCTATCTGTTCGTGATTGCCGCGCTGCTGTGGTGGAAGCGCCCGGCACGCGCCGAAGACCCGCTGCGCGAGCATTTCTTCGGTGCTTTCCGCGCCGGCGTGCGTTTTGCCAGGGCGCACAGCAAGCTCCATGTGGTGCTGCTGCGCGCGGCCTGCTACTTTGCGCTGGGCAGCAGCATCTGGGCCTTGTTGCCGCTGGTGGCGCGCCAGATGCTGCACGGCGGCGCATCGCTGTACGGCATGCTGCTTGGCGCGGTCGGCGTGGGTGCAATCCTGGGCGCGCTGGTGATGCCGCGCCTGCAGAAGCGGCTGGACCTGGACCAGCTGATGCTGGCCGCGGCGCTGGCTACCGCGGCGGTGATGGCGGTGCTGTCGGTGGCGCCGCCGGCATGGGTCGCCATGCTGGCGCTGCTGCTGCTTGGCGCCGCATGGATCCTGGCGCTGACCACGCTGGCCGGCACGGCCCAGGCGATCCTGCCCAACTGGGTGCGCGGCCGCGCGCTGGCGGTCTACCAGATGGTGTTCAACGGCGCCATGGCGGTGGGCAGCCTGGTGTGGGGCTTTGTCGCGCAGGGGCTGGGCACGCCGGCGGCGCTGATGATCGCCGCGGCCGCGCTGTGCGTGGCCGCCTTCGTCATGCACCGCGTCAAGCTGCCGCGTGGCGAGGAAGACCTGGGCCCGGCACGGCACTGGCCTGCGCCCGAAGCCGCCGAGGAGGTGGCGCACGACCGCGGCCCGGTGATGATCCTGATCGAATACCGCGTGCGCGCGGCCGACCGCCAAGGCTTCCTGCAAGCCATCCACAAGCTGTCCGAGGAACGGCTGCGCGACGGCGCCTTCAACTGGGGCGTGATGGAGGACCCGGCCGATGCCGAGGCCTACACCGAGTGGTTCCTGGTCGAATCCTGGGCCGAGCACCTGCGCCAGCACGAGCGCGTGCCGCACGCGGACGCAGACCTGCAGCGCGAGGTCGCGCGCTTCCACACCGGCGAAGGGCCGCCGCGGGTGCGGCACCTGCTGGCAGCGGGGCGGCCACTGGAATAAGCAAGCCTAGCGACGGCCTTCCGATCTGCCGCTGCGGAACTCCCCTCTCCCGCTTGCGGGAGCGGGGCAGGGGTGAGGGCAGGCGTGGCGCGCCGACACCGCCCTTCAGGCAATGCCGCCACCCTGCCACCTACGCGTTCCCCGTCCCCAAGGACCCCCATGCACAACCAGCTGTTTATCGACGGCCGCTTCGTCGACGCCCTTGACGGGGACACCGTCGACGTCGTCAATCCGCACGACGGAAGCCTGATCACGCGCGTGGCCGCGGGCGCGCAGCTCGATATCGACCGCGCCGTGGCCGCGGCGCGGCGCGCCTTTCCCGCATGGTCGCGCCTCGCCGCCGGCGAACGCGGCAGGCTGCTGGCACGGCTGGCCGACGCCATCGAGGCCGACACGGGTCTGGCCGAGCTCGAAAGCGCCGACACCGGCCACCCCATCCGCGATGCGCGCGGCCTCGACGTACCGCGCACCGCGGCGTGCTTCCGTTACTTCGCGGGCATGGCCGACAAGATCGAAGGCACCGTGGTGCCGGTCGAACCCGGTTTTCTCAACTATGTGCAACGGGCCCCGGTCGGCGTGGTGGGGCAGATCGTGCCGTGGAACTTCCCGCTGATGTTCACCGGCTGGAAGCTGGGGCCGGCACTGGCGGCGGGCAATACGGTGGTGCTCAAGCCGTCAGAGCTGACGCCGCTGTCCGCGCTGCGCGTGGCGGCGCTGGCGGCTGACGTCGGTTTCCCGCCGGGCGTGATCAACGTCGTGCCCGGCTTCGGCAACGTGGCCGGGCAGCGGCTGGCCAATCATCCCGACGTGGACAAGATCGCCTTCACGGGGTCCACTGCCACCGGCCGGCGCATCGTCGAGGCCTCGCGCGCCAACCTCAAGCGCATCCAGCTAGAGTTGGGCGGCAAGGGCGCCAATATCGTCTTTGCCGATGCCGACCTGGATGCCGCCGTGGCGGGCGCGGCCTGGGCCAGCTTCCACAACCAGGGCCAGGCCTGCATCGCCGGCTCGCGCCTGCTGCTGCATGAGGACATCGCCGATGCCTTCCTCGAGCGCTTCGTGGCCCTGGCGCAATCGATCCGCGTGGGCGATCCGGCCGATTCTGCCACCGAGATGGGGCCGCTGACCTCGGCCGCTCACCGCGACCGCGTGCTCGAGTCTGTGGAGATGGCACAGGCCCAGACTGGCACCGTGCTGGCCGGAGGCAAGGCCCCTGCCGACCCTCGCCTGCGCCAGGGCTTCTATGTCGAGCCCACCGTGGTCGCTGCGCGCCCGCAGGACCGCATCGCCCAGGAAGAGGTCTTCGGCCCGGTCGTCACGGTGCTGCGCTTTGCCAGCGACGAGCAGGCGCTGGCCATCGCCAACGCCACGCAATACGGGCTGGGCAACGGGCTATGGACGCGCGACCTGGCCCGCGCGCACCGCCTCGCGCGCGATATCCGCGGTGGCATGTGCTGGGTCAACTGCTACAAGCGCGTCCATCCGGGCAGCCCCTTCGGCGGCGTGGGTGAATCCGGCTACGGGCGCGACATGGGGTTCGAGGCGATGCACGGCTACACCGAGTCGCGCTCGGTATGGATCAACGTGGATGCCGGCATTGCGCCGCACTTTGCGCGCTGAAGCCAGCGCGGCACCACCAATCATTTCAGGGAGAACGAAATGAAGCTCTATCTGGTATCACTGGCCGCCGGCATCCTGGTCGGCATCATCTATGCACTGCTGCAGGTGCGCTCGCCGGCGCCGCCGGTGGTGGCGCTGATCGGCTTGCTGGGCATGCTGATCGGCGAGCAAGTGGTGCCGCCCGTCAAGCGCCTGCTGGCGGGCGAGCCGGTCACGGTGGCCTGGTTCCGTGGCGAGTGCGTGCCGAAGATCACCGGCGCACCGTCGGCGCCGACGGCGGCTCGCCCGGCTGCGGAAGCAGCACGGGACGAGCCGCAGGCGCACTAGGCATCGCGCTAGCTCAGCGCCAGCGTGCGTTGCCGCGCCAGTTCCGCCCAGCGCGCCGCTTCGGAAGCGACCAGTGCATTCATCGCCTCGCGTCCGCTGGCCACGACTTCAAAGCCATTGTCGTACAGGTACTGCGTGACGGCCGCTTCGCGCAGCGTCTGGCTGACTGCGGCGGCCAGGCGGTCGAGCTGCGCGGCCGGCGTGCCGGCCGGCGCGATCATGCCGACCCAGGAATAGGTGACCAGGCCTGGCCAGGTGTCGGCCAGCGTGGGCACCGTCGGCAGATGCGCATTGCGCGCAGAAGAGCTGACCGCGAGCGCCCGCAGCTTGCCGGCCTGCAGTTGCGCCAGCACCAGCGGCAGGCTGGCGAACATCGAATCGACATGGCCGCCCAGCAGGTCTTTCAGTGCCGGGGCGCCGCCGCGGAACGGCACGTGCAGGCCATGGGTGCCGGCGGCCTGGTGGAACCATTCGGCGGTCAGGTGGTTGGAGCTGCCGATACCCACGGAGGCATAAGACACCTCGCGCCATTGTCGGCATGCCCGCACATAGTCCTGCAGCGTGCGCCACGGCGACGCTGCCGGCACCACCAGCGCCATTGGCGCGCGCACCATATACGACACGCCGGTCAGATCACGCCCGGCGCGGTAAGGCAGGTTCGGGTAGGCCAGCGGCTCGGTCGCATACGAGTCATAGACCAGGCCGATGGTGTGGCCGTTGGCCTTGCTGCGCGCCACGATGCCCGTGCCGATGGTGCCGCCGGCGCCGTCGTGGTTCTCGATCACCACGGTCTGGCCGAGCCGCCGTCCGAGGCCAACATGGACTGCACGCGCGGTCTTGTCGACCACGCCGCCTGGCGCAAACGGCACGACCAGCATCAGCGGGCCGTTGCTGCGCGCTTGTGCGCCGGCGCGGCCGGCCAGCAGCATGGCTGCGGCGCCGCCCAGCACCAGGCGACGGCGATGCAATGCACGGATCTGCATGACGGATCTGCCCCTCGTTCGCTATGATTGCCGTCGAACTGCCTTCTGATCGCGGCCAGGATGTCGCCGCGCCCCACCGTTGTGCAAGCAACCGCGGTACGTTGTCGGCCTTGCTGGCCCGGCGAGGGCCAGATGGTAGCACTGCGGTGGGTCATGATCCTCTTCGCACGGGTTTGCCATGGACCGTTTTCTCAGTATCGAAGCCTTTGTCAGGGTCGCGGACACGTTAAGCTTTGCCGAGGCCGCGCGCCAGCTCGGCGTGACCAATTCCGTCGTCAGCCATCGCGTGCAGCAGCTCGAGAAGTACATCAACGCGCCGCTGTTCCATCGCAGCACGCGGCACGTGCGCCTGTCGGAAGTGGGCGAGACCTACTACCGTCAATGCGCCGACGTGGTCGCCAACCTGGCCGACCTGACCGACCAGATGCGCGACCTGCGCGCCACCCCGGCGGGGCGCCTGCGCATCCAGGTGCTGCCCGGCTTCGCCATTGGCCACTTCGCCGATATCCTGGCCGGCTTCAGCCAGCAGTATCCGGATATCGAACTGGACGTCGTCGTCAACGACCGCGTCATCGACCCGATCGAGGAAGGCTTCGACGTGGCCTTCCAGATCTTCGCGCCCCAGAACGATTCGCTGATCGCGCGGCGCCTGTTCACGCTGCGCCGCATCTTCTGCGTGGCCCCGGCGTTCATCGAGCGCTGGGGCAAGCCGGAGCGGCCGGCGGACCTGATCTGCAGCAAGGTGGCGCTGTACTCCGCCTACCCGACCCGCAACAAGTGGACCTTCTCGCGCGATGCCGAATCGGTCGAGATCGACCTGGCCCCGCGCATGCGCACCAACTCCGTCCACCTGCTGCGCGACTATGCGGTCAGCGGTGCCGCCGTGGTTTGCCTGCCCACGCTGGTCGCCAGCGAAGACCTGCTGGCCGGCCGGCTGGTCCCGGTGCTGCACGACTATGCGCTGTCATCGTTCGAGTTCGCCGCCGTGTATCCGGCCACGCAGCGGCAGGCGCTGAAGGTGCGGGTGCTGGTGGACTACCTGGCGGAAAGGCTGCAGGGCGAGCCGCCGTGGGATGTGCCGTTGATGGAGAGGGGGTGGGTGCGGTGAGGGGGGCGCGGCAAAGTCAGCGGGACTTGCCCGTCTTCTCCGTTTCGTGAACAACGCCCGTTCGCATGGCCTTTGCTTTGGCCCTGGCGGGGGGCGGGCTTTCCGGCGTTCGTCCTGTCGATCTGGCACTGGAGTAACGACACCCATATGCTCACCAACAGTGCGCCGAACGTTTGAAAATAGGCCAGCCCCAGCTTGCCGTGTAGCAGCAACGCCAGAATTGCGAAGTTTGCGAGGAAGATGCCAAACATCGCGCCGATGAGCGCCTGATAGCGACGCCGCCGGATAAGTGGACACAGAAAATACCGGGGAACAAGTGCAACGAATACGATGCCCAAGTAAAAGATTTTGGTAATGTCAGAAGTACTGAGTTGTATATCCGGCATGGCGGGACTCGCGAAATTAACGGCGATCAAGGTCCTTGTAGTAACCCGGATACGCTTGTTCGATGATGCACAAGACCACTGCCATCCAGAAGCTCATCACCGGATTGAACATCGCTTCATAGAAGGGTGGAATCCGGGATCCCGGGAAATAGAAGGTAAGGACAAACAAATTCCCTACAAAGCAGCACAGAAGATGTATCGCAACCGTCAGGTACCGCTCCTTAAATAGCTGCGGAAACAGCAGGTATCTCGGTACGAGCATGAAGAAGACCACCGAGTTGTACAAGCCTTTTACTTTGTCGAAATTGCTGACGCCTAATTCCATAGTCATATTCACCTTGCCCGGCGATGGCGATCCCCGGGCTGTCGGATCAAGGTGTCAGCACGCGCGGACGGCGCAGTCGTCCGGGTTGAAGTCCCGCGGCGGTGGCGGGAGCAAGGGCAACAGGGCCCCTCCTAACGTAGTGATGCTGCCTGCAACAGGCGGCATCGTTGCGGCAATGGCTGCCAATGTCCCGCCGGTAAAGCCCAAGCCGGTGTACCAGGCGAAATCTCTGGCGTTGGGGTTGTCCGCGGCCATAAGATATCCTGCGCCACTGGCAACGGCTGCCCCCGCCACTCCTGCAGCGACCACTATTGGAGCAAGAGATCCTTCGATAGTATCCATCTCCATGCTCGACAACTGGCTGATATGCAGTCCTGGTGTGCTATCCATCCGCTCGATATCGCTGAATGTCACGGGCGCCTTGGCCCACGCGCCGCAGCACAGGCACGCCAGGACAATGGCGGCAGAAGCTCTTGGTACGACTTGCATCGGTAGCTCTCCTTGAAGTCAAAGGTCAACACTCACTGAAAACGTTCCCTTTCGGGCATGGCGCCCAGCTTCACTACTGTGCTGAGCGTTACCTGTGCACCGCCGCGGCCGCTGATATTGGCGTTGCCGCTCAGTGAAATGGTGGTCCGGTCGCTGGCCCGGTAACCCAGCCCGAAGACCAATGCGGTTTGCGTGTTGCGTTGCGAGGGCAAGCCCTGCGGGTCGTCTTCGGCCTGCTGCAATTGCCACTTGATGCCGCCATAGAGCGTCACGGTCTCGTTGACGGCAAAGCCGACCTGTGGCGTCAGCAACAGCACGTTGCCCGGTGTGGGCGAGGCGCCATCATGGCGCGGCAGGTTCAGCCGATAGGCAGCGTTCAGGCTGAGCACGACAGGATCGATGGTGCGATAGAGCGTGCCGCCGGCGGTGAAGCTGCTGAAGTAGGTGGTGGCATCGCCGGTGTGTTCCACGGCACCGGTTTCCAGATAGGCCACCAGCCCAGGACTGCCTCGTTCCTTAAGGAAGCGATGGCTGATGGCCAGCGACAGGCTGGAGAAGTTGGTGTTCGTGTTCGAGCGGTTGCCGACGCCCTCGAACAAGGTGCGCTCGCTGGTATGCGAACCGGTACCGGAGAACGAGAGTTCCGTGTCGGCCGAGTAGCCATAGCGTAGCCCGGCATAAGCGACCAGCGAATCCACATTCCGCGTTTTTGGGATGACACCCGTCGCTACCGGGATGATGTTCTGCCCGACCTGGATATAGATCGGCCCACTAGCCGCGGTGCCATTGGCTTCATGGTTGAAGTACGAAAGCCCCAGGTTTGCGCGCCAGCGGTTCTGTGCCGTCAGCAAGTCCTCCAGCGTCGGCACGATCTGCGCCGACGCGGAACACGGGGCGAAGGCGGTGGCGGTCACCGCGACCATTCTGCGCAGGCGCCACTTCATGGCTGGATGGGCCTCAACGGCAGCCCGCCGAATTTCGCGGGAATTGGCCGCATGAACGCCGCATTGCCGGCCTGCCCCGCCTTGCGCGGCAGCACCACCAGCGCACGGCCGGGATAGTCGCGGCTGGGCCGGGTGGTCCACAGGCGCAGGAAATCGGGGATGGCGTAGATGCGGTTGCCGTACGACGGGTCGGCAAGCTCCACCGAATGCGCGTCGATGCTGCGCAAGACAGAGAAATGGTTGTCGTTGCCTGCGTAGAGAAAGACGATCGCAGGGAGCGCGAGCTGCCGCAGCGCGTCCAGCGACAGCGAATAGCCGCGCGCCTCATAGCCGAAGTGGGCCGCCGCCGCGGACAGCGCGCTGAAGGTGGCAGGGCCCGTCGCGGCGATCTGCTGCAGGACCGCGGCTTCGTCTACCGGATCGCCGTAGTAGTGGTGCAGCAAGGTCGCCAGCGAAGCGGCGCCGCAGGAGTAGTCGAATTTCTGCTTGATCACGCCGGTATCGCGCAGTGCCGTCCATGAGCGCACTGAGGGCGTGCCTACCGCGGTCGCTTCGCAAACCTGGGCTAGTGTCAGAGCGAGAAAGGAAATGGCCTTGCGTTTCATGTCGGGGCGTCTGGAACAAGTTCTGCGAAGTCCGGAGCAGCGCTGAGATGAAAATAGTTCTCATTACTTCCGATATGCCGCAGGTTAGCCACGCCAGCGGGCTTGCGGAGACGGCCGATTCTGCAAGGCCATGCAGTTCTGGCCGTTTGGGGCAGAGAGATGTCTGCGGGACGCGGGGAATTTTCGCGATCAGCACGCTGCGCAAGCGGCCTGCCCCGCGCGAATGGCTGGGCATCGCGCTGGTGGGGGCTGGCGTTATGGTGCTGAGCCTGCGGCGGAAGGGCCATCGGTCACGACCCAGCGCACCTCGTGCCGCGTGGTCAGCGCCAGGATGCGCTGGCGCAGGAAATCGGCGTTGAAGGACGTCAGCGGCGATTCGAAGCGGTAGATCAGCAGCCCCGGCAAGGGCCGGGCCTCGGGGTAGTGGGCCAGTTCGTAGAAGCCAAGTGGCCTTGCCACAGGCCCGGCTGATAATCCTTGCGGTGGTAGCGCAGCAATTCGGCGGCGCCGGGCATCAGGCCGGGGCCGGCTGCGATGCCGCGCGGGAACGGGCGAGCCTCGCCACCGGAAATGCGGCTACGATAGCGTCGATCCCCAATCGTTCACCCACACAGGAAGCAAGCGATATGCTGGAACTCAGACCGGGCTGCGAGCATTGCAACAAGCCCCTGCCACCCGCATCGACCGAAGCCCGCATCTGCTCGTACGAATGCACCTTCTGTGCAGACTGCGTGGATAGGCTCAGCAACGTCTGCCCGAACTGCGGGGGTGGCTTCGTGCCGCGGCCGGTGCGCCCGGTACGCGACTGGAAGAACGGTAACTACCTCGGCAACAACCCGGCCAGTACCAGGGTGAAGCACCGGCCGGTCGACCTCGAGGTGCATGCCCGCTTTGCCGGAGCGATCGCCCCGGTCCCGCCCGAGCAGCGCTAGCGGTGGCCTGGGCTAGCCCTTGGATTTCGGCTTGAGCAACTCGCCAGCCTCCTTCACATTCTGCTCGGCGCGCTTGCTGATCACGGCCAGCGCTTCGGCCTGCGCCTTCTGCGCGGTTTCGGCCAGCGCGCGCATGTTCTCCAATGCCTGGTGCAGCTGCTGCTGCACGAATTCGCTGTGCTTGGTCATGGCCTCGGCAGGATTGCCTGCAGTGCTGTACTGCTGAGCGGCCGCCTGCAGCTGCTGCATGGTCTGGGCGAAGATCTCCTGCTGCTTCTGCACCAGGGCCTGGATACCCTCATAGGCCAGCTTGTTGGCCTCGGTCAGGGCCTCGATGTCCTTGCGGCGCGCTTCCATTACCGCGCTCATGTCCACGCCCGGCAGGCGGAACTGTTCCATCATCTTGGTGAAGTCTGCAAAGGGATTGGGAGGCGTGGCCATGCTGGGTCTCCTTCTGGAAGGACTGGCAGGGTGGCCGGCGGCGGGGATGGAGCGTGCCCTTCGGCCGGGTTCCTGTCCACTATAGCCGGTATCCGCACACTTCTGGCCGTCAATCGAGGAAGACCCTAAAGTTTCCGGACCCCATGCCGTTGGCATCCATAGCCCGCAAGTGCGTCGGCCCGACCGGGCGCGTCCGCGGACGATGAGAGCGAAGAACGCCGCGCCGTCCCAGGCGCGGACCGGCACTTCGCCGTAACCAGTGCTAATCAGGTAGAAGACATGAAGAATCTAGGCATCGGGGTCCGCCTCGGCATCGGCTTTGGGGTGGTATTGCTGCTTTCTGCGCTCATGACGGTATTCGGCATGATGCGCCTGCAACAGGTGGCTGAGCGCACGCACGCGATGATGCAGCAGCCGCTGACCAAGGAGCGGCTGGTCAGCGACTGGTACCGCCTCATGCACACCAGCGTGCGCCGCACCACGGCGGTGGCGCGCAGTGCCGACCCGTCGCTCGGCGCGTTCTTCGCGGCCGAGACCAAGGCGTCGATCGAAGGCATCGCCGCCTTGCGCGACAAGCTCCAGCCCATGCTCAGCTCGGCCGAGGAAAAGGCCGCATTCCAGAAGATCCTGAGCGTGCGTGACCCGTACAACAACGGCCGCGACAAGATCACCAAACTCAAGCAAGAGGGGCTGACCGAAGAGGCCAACCAGGTGCTGGAGAAAGAGTTCGTCCCGGCCGGCGACGCCTATCTGGGCGAGATCCAGAAGCTGCTCGACATCCAGCGCGCCAGCATCGACGCCACCGCGCGCGAGATCAACGGCATCTACGTCAACGCGCGCAACAGCCTGATCGGGCTGGGCGTGGTGGTGCTGGCGATCGGCATCGCGTTCTCGGTATGGCTGACGGCGGGCATCACGCGGCCGCTGCATCGCGCCGTGGCGGTGGCGCGCACCGTGGCGTCGGGCGACCTGACCAGCCGCATCGATGTCGACAGCCGCGATGAAACCGGACAGCTGCTGCAGGCACTGGCGGACATGAACGCCAATATCCTGCGCATCGTGCGCCAGGTGCGCGCGGGCACCGAGTCGATCGTGTCCGGCACCAGCCAGATCGCGGCCGGCAACACCGACCTGTCGCAGCGCACGGAAGAACAGGCCTCGTCGCTGCAGCAGACCGCGGCCAGCATGGAAGAGCTGACCAGCATCGTGCGCCAGAACGCCGACAACGCGCGCCAGGCCAGCACGCTGGCGGTCAATGCATCGGACATCGCCGAGAAGGGCGGCGACGCGGCGGGCAAGGTTGCCGAGACCATGGAGGAGATCAACGGCGCGTCGAGGAAGGTGGTCGACATCATCGCCGTGATTGAAGGCATCGCTTTCCAGACCAATATCCTGGCGCTCAATGCCGCGGTGGAAGCCGCGCGCGCCGGCGAGCAGGGCCGCGGTTTCGCCGTGGTCGCGGGCGAGGTGCGCACGCTGGCGCAGCGCAGCGCTTCCGCCGCCAAGGAGATCAAGGCGCTGATCGGCGATTCGGTCGATCGCGTCGAGAAGGGTTCGATGCAGGTGACGCAGGCCGGCCAGACCATGGTGGAGATCGTTGCCGCGGTCAAGCGCGTGACCGACATCATGGGCGAGATCAGCGCGGCCTCGGCCGAGCAGAGCGCCGGGATCGAGCAGGTCAACCAGGCGGTGACGCAGATGGATACCGTGACGCAGCAGAATGCCGCGCTGGTGGAAGAGGCCGCCGCTGCAGCAGGCTCGCTGGAGGAGCAGGCGCAGCGGCTGAAGGAGGCGGTGTCGACGTTCAGGCTGGCGGCGTAAGCGTAGGCTGTTTGCTTGCTCCCTTCTCCCGCAAGCGGGAGAGGGGAGCATCTCCATCGCAGCGGACGCTCACCGCGCCTTCAGAAACTCCCCCACCTCCAGCAACACCAGCTCGTTGTCGTCCGCCTGGTTCGGCTCGCGGCTGCTGCTGAAGGGCAGGTTGTTGTCGTTGCCCACCACGATATGCGTGGCGTCGACCACGTCGACGTTCTCGATGGTGAAGAACGGGAACGCCAGCACGCCATCGGTCAACGGCTTGCGCGCAAGCTTGGCCGGGTCGGCAATGCGCAGCAGGTCGATATAGCTGATCTTGCGCAGCGGCCCGCCGGCGTTGGCATCGCTCAGCTCGACCTTGTACACGCGCTTGAACTTCGCCACGTCGTCAAAGCAGTCCGGGCGCTTCTGCCCGGCCGGACAGGCCTTGTCCGGCGTGCCTTCGCCGTTGTCGCGCTCGATGATAAGGCCGGTGGTGGCGTCGATCATGTTGAAGTCGCCGATGGCGTGGCTGGCGCCTTCCAGTACGTACTTCCAGTGGCGGCCGGTCCAGGCCTGCTGCCTGACATCAAACTCCAGCACGCGCAGGTAGGGCTTGCCGCCATCGTTCTCGTAGCCCTTGGCGGCCTCGTCCCACAGCGCGCCTTCCAGCAGCGCGTACAGCTTGCTGCCATCGGGCGAGGACGCCATGCCCTCGAAGCCCTTGGAGCGCCGCACCTGGAACTTCACGCTGCCGTCCGGCGCGCCGGGCGCGGTGACGGCGGGATGGTCGGGCGAGCGCACCACCTTGCCGTCGACCTTGGTGTCGAACACGGCCAGCACCTTGCCGTCCATGTCAGCCTTGATCAGGAACGGGCCGAACTCGTCGCCGATCCAGATCGCGCCATCGGCGAACTGGAAGCTCTCCGTATCGAAATCCGACCCCGTCAGGTAGCGCTGCCTGGTGCCCTCGTGGACGATGCGGAACGGCACCTTCTTGTCGGGGTCGTGCAGGAAGATGGTCTTCAGGCGCTGCAGGCGGCCGCTGCCGAAGTCCACCTTGTAGCGGTTCAGGTACAGCATGAAGTCCGGCGAGTTGGCCTTGGCGCCGGCGCCGTTGTCGGTCAGCACCCAGAAGCTGCCGTCGGCCATGCGCTTGATGCCGGAATGCCCCTGTGCCGGCTGGCCGCGGAACGGCAGCGACACGCCGGTGGGGCGGCCATTGGACTTGCCTTCGACCGTGCCCGGCGTGTCCACGCGCTGCGCGGTGGTGAACTTGCCGCTGACCTGCAGGTCAGCGGGCGCATCCTTCGGCACGGCAAGCAGGGTCTGGGCCGGCAGCACTGCGTGGCCGGCCAGCGTGGCGGGGTAGGCGGCAGGGGCCTGCGCCCACGCCTGCGCCGCGCCCAGGCAGCCCAGTGCGATGGCCGCCGGGGCCAGCAGCAAATGACGAGACATTGTGGTTTTCCTTGGCGTTCAAGATGACAAAACCCTGCATTGTCGGCGCCAAGTTTGACAGAACTGTGATCCGTGGGACGCATGGCCCGGCATGTTGCACTGCAGCGTAGGTGCCATATGGGCACCGTGCCGGTGCAATCTGCGAACGATCATGCTGCGAGGACGGCCCAACGCGGCACCGGCGTCCGGATTTCTGCCGATAGCCGCGCAAAAAGCAGTGGGTTTTCAGGCCCCTGAAAGCAAACTGAGGCAAAATTCTATTTTTCGCCTAGTATGCCGCCGCGCTGTGACCCAGCAGGCGGATGTCCTACCACCCGTTCGAGGATCTGAGAGAAGCAATGAGTACCCAGCAACCCACCATCATCTACACGCTGACCGACGAAGCTCCGCTGCTGGCGACCAGTGCGTTCCTCCCGATCATCCAGACCTTCACCAAGCCCGCCGGCATCAACGTCACCACCAGCGACATCTCGGTGGCGGGCCGTATCCTGGGCGAGTTCCCCGAATTCCTGACCGAAGCGCAGCGCGTGCCGGACAACCTGGCCGAGCTGGGCAAGCTGACCCAGCTGCCGGACACCAACATCATCAAGCTGCCGAACATCAGCGCCTCGGTGCACCAGCTGGTCAGCGCCATCCGCGAACTGCAGGGCAAGGGCTACAAGGTGCCGGACTATCCGGAAGACCCGAAGAACGACGAAGAAAAGGCGATCCAGAAGCGCTATTCCAAGTGCCTGGGCTCGGCCGTGAACCCGGTCCTGCGCGAAGGCAACTCCGACCGCCGCGCACCGGCAGCGGTCAAGAATTTCGCGCGCAAGCACCCGCACAGCATGGGCGAGTGGAGCATGGCTTCGCGCACGCACGTGGCGCACATGAAGCATGGCGACTTCTATCACGGCGAAAAGTCCATGACCCTGGACAAGGCGCGTGACGTCAAGATGGAGCTGGTCACCAAGAGCGGCAAGACCATCGTGCTCAAGCCCAAGGTCTCGCTGCTGGATGGCGAGATCATCGACAGCATGTTCATGAGCAAGAAGGCGCTGTGCGACTTCTATGAAGAGCAGTTCGAAGACGCGCGCAAGACCGGCGTGATGCTGTCGCTGCACGTCAAGGCGACCATGATGAAGGTGTCGCACCCGATCGTGTTCGGCCACGCCGTCAAGATCTTCTACAAGGAAGCCTTCGCCAAGCACGGCGCGCTGTTCGACGAACTGGGCGTGAACGTCAACAACGGCCTGGTCAACCTGTACGAGAAGATCGAGGCGCTGCCCAGCTCCAAGCGCGAAGAGATCATCCGCGACCTGCACGCCTGCCACGAGCATCGCCCGGAACTGGCGATGGTGGATTCGGCCAAGGGCATCTCGAACCTGCACGCGCCCAACGACGTGATCGTGGATGCCTCGATGCCGGCCATGATCCGCATCGGCGGCAAGATGTGGGGCGCCGACGGCCGTCCGAAGGACACCAAGGCCGTGATCCCGGAAAGCACCTTTGCCCGCATCTACCAGGAGATCATCAACTTCTGCAAGACCAACGGCAATTTCGACCCGACCACCATGGGCACCGTGCCCAACGTGGGCCTGATGGCGCAGAAGGCCGAAGAATACGGCTCGCACGACAAGACCTTCGAGATCGCCGAAGACGGCGTCGCCAACATCGTCGACCTGGCCACCGGTGAAGTGCTGCTGACGCAGGACGTCGAGCAGGGCGACATCTGGCGCATGTGCCAGGTCAAGGACGCACCGATCCGCGACTGGGTCAAGCTGGCCGTCACGCGCGCGCGCAACTCGGGCATGCCGGCGGTGTTCTGGCTGGACCCGTACCGTCCGCACGAAGCCGAGCTGATCAAGAAGGTCGAGACCTACCTGAAGGACTACGACACCAACGGCCTGGACATCCAGATCATGTCGCAGGTGCGCGCCATGCGCTACACGCTGGAGCGCGTGATCCGCGGCCTGGACACCATCTCGGTGACCGGCAACATCCTGCGCGACTACCTGACCGACCTGTTCCCGATCATGGAACTGGGCACCAGCGCCAAGATGCTGTCGATCGTTCCGCTGATGGCCGGTGGCGGCATGTATGAGACCGGCGCCGGCGGTTCGGCTCCGAAGCACGTCAAGCAACTGGTGGAAGAAAACCACCTGCGCTGGGATTCGCTGGGCGAGTTCCTGGCGCTGGCGGTGTCGCTGGAAGACGTTGGCATCAAGACCGGCAATGCCAAGGCCAAGATCCTGGCCAAGACGCTGGATGCTGCCACCGGCAAGCTGCTGGACAACAACAAGAGCCCGTCGCCCAAGACCGGCCAGCTGGACAACCGCGGCAGCCAGTTCTACCTGGCGATGTACTGGGCGCAGGAACTGGCCGCCCAGTCCGAGGACGCCGAACTGGCCGCGAAGTTCGCGCCGCTGGCCAAGACGCTGACCGACAACGAGCAGAAGATCGTTGGCGAACTGGGCGCCGTGCAGGGCCAGCCGGTGGATATCGGCGGCTATTACATGCCGGAAGCCGACAAGCTCAGCGCCGCAATGCGCCCGAGCCAGACGCTGAACGCCGCGCTGTCGACCGTGACGGCCTGACCGGACTGGCCCGCTCGGCGGGCCGGCAGGTGTCGCAACCCCGGGCCCTGGCCCGGGGTTTTTCTTTGCGCCGCGGAAGGCGTTATGGCTGCTGCGCTTCCATATGGATGTCCCACCCCTGTTCCGGGCCGCTCTTCTGGTCCCGGTAGGTCCAGAGCGCGCCGCAGTCCTGGCAGACGAAGCTGCTGATGGTGACGGCGGCGGAGCCGGGGGGCTTGATGCGTCGGGTGTCGGTGATGCGCAGTGCCGCGTGCCCGGGGGCGCCGCGCACGTGGCGTTCAATGGCCTGGCAGGCAGTGCAGAGTGTCATCCGTGTCTGTTCCGTTCGATCGGCCACTGTAGCATGCCGGCGCCTTCGGGGCCGGAAGTGGGCAGGAACATGCGGCGCACTCGAGAGTTCGCCCGGCGAGACCCTCAACCCGCACTTTCCATGTGATTTGGGCCCGATCCGGTGAAGTTCGTTGACATGCCTGGGTGGGGCCTGTATAAGGATGAGTGCAGGATCTTTCAAGCAGCAACCTAGAAGTCCAGGTGCTTGCCCACACGGCGCCACTTTTTCTCCTTGTGTCTTCCTTGATCGTCATGCCTTGCCGGCGCTTTTGCCGGTGAGAAAAAACTTATTGAGGAATCCAACATGGAAACCGGTACCGTCAAGTGGTTCAACGATTCGAAGGGTTTTGGCTTCATTACGCCTGATGCAGGCGGCAACGACCTGTTCGCGCACTTCTCCGAAATCCAGGGCAACGGCTTCAAGTCGCTGCAAGAAGGCCAGAAGGTGCGTTACGTCGCTGGCGTCGGCCAAAAGGGCCCGGCCGCGACCAAGATCGAGCCGATCTGAATCGCACCGACCTGAGTTGAGCTGAGCGCCGAGGCGCCAGTCCAATGAAAAAAGCTCCGCCAACGCGGAGCTTTTTTATTTCCGTTGCCGCTATTCCCCGCAACCGTGAAATAAAGCCACTGCTGGCGCGGCAACAAGCGTAGAGTGGGGGCAGGATCACCACACGGCGGAGGCTGCCATGGATATCTATCCGGCTGCAACTTACAAGGGCTACGACCTCTATCCCCTTGTGTACAAGCACGCCGCCGAGCGCGTGTGGCCCGAGCCGCGGCCCGACCGTTCCTTCGATGCTGCCGTGGTGATCTGCCTGGAAGGCGAGTCACCAGAAGGCATGCAGGCGCGCACGTTCCGCCTGGACGCCGCACCGTGGGATAACGTCGGTGGCGCGCGACGCGGTGCGTTGCGCTATGCCGAGGCCATCATCAATGGCGCGGTGCCGGGGGTATCGGTAACAACGGCCGGCGCGCCGATGGCGTCCTGAAGGTCCGACGACGGACCCTGGCGCCGCGGTGCATTTGCGCCGCTGACGCCTGCGCGGGGTCATGGCCCATGCCGTGCGCGTGATCCACATGAGTTCAGCAATCCTTCCCATCAGCGCGGCACGATGCCGCATGGAGATGTCGTGAGCGACAGCAGTCCCAGCCGCAGTCCCGGCAACACTGTTCCCGGCAGTACGCCCTTTGCCAGCTACAAGGGTTTCGATCTGTATCCCCTGGTTTATCGCCATCGGCCTGAGCAGGCCTGGCCGCGCACCAAGCCCGACAGCAGCTTCCTCGCGTCGATCGTGATTTGCCGCGAGGGCTATCGCCCTGGCAGCGACCATGCGCGCGTGTACCCCATGAGCGAGTCGCGCTGGGAGAACATCGGCTCGGCGCGCCGCGGCGCGCTGCAGTTCGGCGAAGACATCATCAATGGCCTGGTCGCCGGCGAATCCGTGGCGTCGATCTAGGTATTTTCGGTTCCGCAGCGGCCTGGTCACAGGCCAGTTGCGGAGCGGGGAAACAGGCGCGGCGCTATCCGTCAGACTGCAAGGAGTCCGTTCATGGACATGCGTTCGGGATCATCCGGTTTTCTGTGCACGTTGCCCGGTGAGGGCAAAGGCATCACCTATCACGTTGCGGTCTGCTTTATCGATGCGGAGCGCCCCACCGGGGTGTTGTTCACCAGCTTCGTGGGTGTGGGGCGGCGGTCGTTCGGCGTGCTGGCCGAGCCAGGGGCCCTGCAGGGCCAGCTTGCCGCCAGCGGCGAGGCGCTGTGCCGCCTGGCCATCGGCCAGGTGGTGCGCGACCAGCTGCACGACAAGGCTCGCGAGGGCGATGCGGTGCTGGACCTCGCCGCCTCGCCATGGGACGGCGAGCTGAGGACGGTCGGCGCGGGGCTCAGGACGGCCCGGCCGCATGTGCGCGTGCTCGGCTGAGGCCGCACGCAATCGTCAAGCCAGGTCAGGTCAGATCTGGAATACCGGATTGCCGTGGCGCTCCAGCAGCGCCTCGATCAGCGCCATGTCGGCGATCTCGGGAGTACGGTCTTCCACCGCGCGCGACGGCCCGCAATAGGTGGCAGTCACGTGGCGCCTGACGGTCAGCACGCCGGATGCGGGCGGTGCGACTTCAACCGCCTGCCACGGTGCATGCCGGTAACTGCCTGCCTGCCAGCCTTCGGGCGTCAGGTGCACGGCTTCCCATTCTTCGATGACGGACATGATCGGTTCTCCTTGATTGAGGGATGAATCGTTAGCGGGACGGCACGCGCCGGCGCGGCGCATGCCATGACGCCGGCCTACGACTTGTGCCGGTAGTTGATGCGCCCCTTGGTGAGGTCATAGGGCGACATCTCCAGCGTGACGCGGTCGCCCGCCAGCACGCGGATGCGGTTCTTCTTCAGCCGCCCGGACGAATACGCCCAGACTTCGAAGCCGTTTTCCAGGATCACGCGGAAACGGTTGTCGGGCAGGACTTCCGACACCTTGCCGCCAAATTCGACCAGTTCTTCTTTTGCCAAGGAGGCTCCTTGCTGTAGCCGCGCCGCTTGTGCGCGAGCTGTTGTGACGGCCAACTGGACACCAACTGGCCGATGGGATGGGGCTTGCGATGCCTGGCTTACTGCTGGCGCAGGCGTGCTGCGGCGCGTTCGCCGGCACGGCGGGCGGACTGCCTGGCGCGGGCTTCAGAGTGGTGCGTGTCGTGGCGCATTGCCACGTTGGCGACGATGCGTTCGGCGCCATTGCGGTATTCCGCAATCATGTAGGTCGCGAACCAGAGGCCGGGTTCCTGCTGGATGGGATAGACGGAAACGGTGTAAGGGGTAGGGTTGACTCGATTCAATGTGATGCCTGTTCTAAGGCGCGGCCGCAGGGGCGCGGAGCATCGTTCCGATGCAGGCGTCGCGCGGTGGCGGCCGTTCGCCGTTGCTGTAGGCCAGCGTCGGGCCCGCGCGGCTGCGCAGGCGTTGCATCTGGCGTGAAGTGGACCATGCCTGCGCAAGCCGATGCGCCAGGTACAGGGGCGATCGTTGCGGAGCGGACGTGCCGCTGGTCGGATAGGGTGGTGGGCCGTTCTGCATAGGCTGGCCCAAAGACGCATCGGGTGTACGCCCGATATGCCGCCGCTGAATGCTTCTTGTGGGATTGTCTTGCGGCTGGCGCACAGATGTCGGGCGTTGCCGATCCGTGCATAGGATCCCGGATGATACCACTTCCGGGTCAATCCTGCCCGCGTGACGGGCAGTGCCCCTGGAGGGGCCGCCTTGCGGTGCCTAGAGTTCGCTGATCTGCGCGAAGCGCCGCGACAGGAAGTCGATCAGTTCACGCACCGAAGGCAGCAGCCCGCGCCGTGACGGGAACACGGCGTGGATCACGCCGCCCCTGACCGACCAGTCCGGCAGGACTTTTACCAGCTGGCCATCGCGCAGCTCGTCGGTCATCATCATGACCGGCAGCTGCACGATGCCGGCACCGGCCACGGCCGCGGTGCGCAGCATGATCATGTCGTCGGTGACCAGGCGGGGCTTGTGGTGCAGCTCGGCGCTGGCGCCATCGGGGCCGTACAGCGACCAGGTGTGCGAGGGGCGCGGCGGCCCCAGGTCCAGCGTTGGCAGCGCGTTGAGGTCCGCGGGCGCCAGCAGCGGCCCATGGCCGGCCAGCAGCGCCGGGCTGGCCACGAAGCACCAGGCGCGCTCGGCCAGCACGCGCATCACCAGGTCGCTGTCTTCCAGTGGCGGCACGCGCACGCGGATGGCCAGGTCGATCCCCTCCGCCACCACGTCCACGCGCCGGTTGGTGGCTTCCAGGTGCACGATGACCTTGGGGTTGGCCGCCATGAAATCCGCAATCATGTCTCCCACCCGCGCGTGCAGCAGCGCCACCGGGCAGCTCATGCGCACCAGGCCGCTGGGTTCGGCGCGGCTCTGCGCGATCGCGCTCTCGGCCGCTTCGGCCTCCACCAGCATGGCCTTGCAGTGGGCGTAGTAGGTCTGCCCCACTTCTGTCACGGAGAAACGCCGCGTCGAGCGCTGGATCAGGCGCACGCCCAGGCGTTCTTCCAGCATGGCCACGCGCCGGCTCAGCTTGGACTTGGGTATGCCGAGCACGCGCCCGGCGGGCGCAAAGCCCTGGTGATCGACTACCTGCGCGAAGTAATACAGGTCATTCAGGTCGGGATGCAAGCGGGCTGCTCCTGTCGTCCTGCCAGTAGGACGCTGAGGGCAGATTTTCCCTCCTAGCGATGCGATCTGCCAAGACCTATGCTTTCGCCACACGGTCGGCTTGGGGATTGCCCAGAGTCGCCGGTTTCGCCAACCGCATAGGAGAAAGCCAAATGACCACACCCGCGAATTTCAACGGCAAGCGTCCGGTTCTGGATCCCGCCGATACGGCCATGCTGCTGATCGACCACCAGAGTGGCCTGTTCCAGACCGTTGGCGACATGCCGATGCCTGAGCTGCGCGCCCGTGCGGCCGCGCTGGCCAAGATGGCGACGCTGTGCAAGCTGCCGGTGATCACCACGGCATCCGTGCCGCAAGGCCCGAACGGCCCGCTGATTCCGGAAATCCACGAAAACGCCCCCCATGCCAAATATGTTGCGCGCAAGGGCGAGATCAACGCCTGGGACAACCCCGACTTTGTCGCCGCGGTGCGCGAGACCGGCAAGAAGACCCTGATCATCGCCGGCACCATCACCAGCGTGTGCATGGCATTCCCGTCGATCAGCGCGGTGGCTGACGGCTACAAGGTGTTTGCCGTGGTGGATGCATCGGGCACCTATTCCAAGATGGCGCAGGAAATCACCCTGGCGCGCATTGTCCAGGCCGGCGTGGTGCCGATGGATACCGCCGCCGTGGCCTCTGAGCTGCAGCAGAGCTGGAACCGCCCGGACGCGCAGCAATGGGCCGAGGTCTACACGCAGATCTTCCCGGCCTACCGCCTGCTGATTGAAAGCTATCTCAAGGCACAGGACGTGGAGAAGAACCACGAGGTGCTGGACTCCAAGCGCTGACGCCTTGCCGGCAACGCACGGCATACCCAGGGGTACGCACGCGTGGCAGACGCCACGCGTGCGTACTTTTTTTGTTGACAGGAGCACACCATGAGCAAGCCCTACAAGCGCCTTGACAAGAGCCAGGCCGCCGTCCTGATGGTCGATCACCAGGCCGGCCTGCTGTCGCTGGTGCGGGATATCGAGCCCGACAAGTTCAAGAACAACGTGCTGGCACTGGCCGACCTGGCCAAGTACTTCAAGCTGCCGACCGTGCTGACCACCAGCTTCGAGGATGGCCCCAACGGACCGCTGGTGCCTGAGCTCAAGGCCATGTTCCCTGACGCACCGTTCATTCCGCGCCCGGGCCAGATCAACGCCTGGGATAATGAGGACTTCGTTGCCGCGGTGCGTGCCACTGGCAAGAAGCAGCTGCTGATCGCCGGCGTGGTCACCGAAGTGTGCGTGGCCTTCCCGGCGTTGTCGGCGATCGAAGAGGGTTTCGAAGTTTTTGTCGTGACCGATGCCTCGGGCACCTTCAATGAAATCACGCGCGATTCGGCCTGGCAGCGGATGTCGGATGCCGGCGCGCAGCTGATGACGTGGTTCGGCGTGGCTTGCGAACTGCATCGCGACTGGCGCAACGACATCGAGGGCCTGGGCACGCTGTTCTCGAACCATATTCCGGACTATCGGAATTTGATTACGGCTTATACGACCGTGAAGGGCAGCAAGTAGGCAACGCCCTTCAACAAGCCGCTGGTTTGCTCCCTGTCCCGCTTGCGGGAGAGGGAGCAAACAATTGGGACGGGGGAGGGCCCAAGTGGCAAGCAATTTTCCTCAGGCCTCCTTCACAGCCGCCCGCACCGGCACCGCAGCGACTTCCGCCTGCGCCGACGCCGACCTCCGGTGATTGATCATCGACACCGCCCCCACCGCAATCACCGCCGGGATTGCCATCGCCATGAAGTTCTGCTGCAACGGCAGGGACATCCCAACCAGCACGCCGATCACGATCGGTGCCAGGATGGCGCCGCTGCGTCCCACGCCGGAGGCCCAGCCGATGCCGGTACCGCGTACCGCCATCGGATAGAACTGGCCCGCATAGGCATAGGTGACGATCTGCGTGCCGATGGTGGAAGCACCAGCCAGGCCCACCACGACGAACAGCGCGGCGCTGGGCATCGGGTAGCCCAGCAGCGTGATCGACACTGCCGCCAGCGCGTACATGCCGATCAGCACATGCTTGATCGGCAGCCGGTCGGCCAGCCAGCCGCCACCGATGGCGCCGAGCATGGCGCCGAAGTTCAGCACCAGCACGAAGGTCAGCGCCGAGCCCAGGCTGTAGCCGGCGGCGGCCATCAGCTTGGTCAGCCAGGAGCTGAGCGCGTACACCATGAACAGGCACATAAAGAACGCCACCCAGAACATCACCGTGCTGAAGCCGCGGCCGTCCTGGAACAGGCGCCGGATCGGCGCGCTGCCGGCCTTGTCGTCCGCGGCCAGGGTGAAGACGTCGCCCGGCTGCGGCCGGTGCGCCGGCACCAGGCGCGACACCACGGATTGCAGAGCGTCGGTCTGGCCCGTGCGGAGCAGGTATGGCATCGACTCCGGCAGCGAGCGCAGCACCAGCGGGACCAGCAGCACCGGCAGGCCGGCGGCGAGGAAAACCGACTGCCAGCCGTAGCTTTCGATCAGTCCCTTGCCCAGCAGCGCGGCCAGCATGCCGCCCACCGAATAGCCGCTGAACATCAGCGTCACCAGCGTGCCGCGCAGCTTGCGCGGCGAGTACTCGGTCATCTGCGCCACCACGTTGGGCATCACGCCGCCGATGCCCAGGCCCGCCAGGAAGCGCGTGACGCTGAACGTCACCGGGTCGCTGGTAAAGCCCGCCGCCGCGGTGAAGACACTGAACAGCACGATGCAGATGGCAATGGCGCGCCTGCGGCCGATGCGGTCGGCCACGGTGCCGAGGAAGATCGCGCCGAACATCATGCCGAACAGCGCCGAGCTGACCATGAAGCCGGCGCTGGTGGCGGTCACGCCCATCTCTTTCATGATCGACGGCAGGGCGATGCCGGCCACGGCCAGGTCGTAGCCGTCGAAGATGATGATCAGCGCGCACCAGAACAGGATGAGCGCATGGAAGCGGTTGAAGCGGGCCTCGTCGGCCAGCTTGTGGACATCGATCTGACGCATGGTTTGTCTCCGGTATGGTGGTATGATGGGGGCGGGCGGCGTTGCCGCTCACGCCACCGCGACGGCGCGCTCTGCGGCGGCCTTCAGTTCGCGTTCGCGCAGCATGAAGCGCTGGATCTTGCCGGTGGCGGTCTTGGGCAGCGCATCGACGAACTCGATCGCACGCGGGTACTTGTAGGCCGCCAGCCGCTCCTTGACGAAGGCCTTCAGTTCGCCGTCGCCAAGCTGCGCGCCGGCCTTCAGCACCACGAAGGCCTTGGTCTTGACCAGTCCGTCTTGGTCAGGTACGCCGATCACCGCAGCCTCCAGCACTGCCGGGTGCTGCACCAGCGTGGCCTCGACCTCGAACGGCGAAACGTAGATGCCGCTGACCTTGAGCATGTCGTCGCTGCGCCCGGCGTAGCTGTAGGTGCCATCCGGGTTGCGCACGTATTTGTCGCCGCTCTTGGTCCAGCCGCCGCGGAAGGTCTCGCGCGACTTCTCGCGGTTGGCCCAGTACATCAGCGCGGCGCTGGGGCCCTGGATATAGAGGTCGCCGATCTCGCCGTCGGGCACCGGGCGGCCTTCTTCGTCGCGCAGCTCGATGGCATAGCCCGGCACTGGCCAGCCGGTGGTGCCGTAGCGCACCTGGCCGGGGCGGTTGGACAGGAAGATATGCAGCATCTCGGTGGAGCCGATGCCGTCGATGATCTCGCAGCCGAAATGCGCGGTGAAGCGCTGGCCGATATCGGCGGGCAGGGCCTCGCCGGCGGACGAGCACAGCCGCAGCGCGACCTCGGCGCGCTGCGGCAGCGCCGGCGAGGCGAGCATGCCGGCGTAGCCTGTCGGCGCGCCGAAGAACACCGTTGGCCGGTGTTGCAGCCAGCGGCGGAAGGTGGCCTCGGGCGTGGGCCGCTCGGCCATCAGCACCACGGTGGCGCCTACGCTGAGCGGGAAGCTGAGGCCGTTGCCCAGCCCGTAGGCGAAATACAGCTTGGCCGCAGAGAAGCAGACATCCTGCTCCTGCAGGCCGAGCACCGGGACTGCATAGAGCGCCGCGGTCCAGTACGGGTTGCCGTGGCTGTGCACCACGCCCTTGGGCTGGCCGGTCGAGCCGGACGAGTAGAGCCAGAAACCGGGGTCGTCGCAACTGGTGGCGGCAGGCGCCTGCAACGGCGTTTGCGCGGCAAGCAGCGCATCCAGCGCCGCCATGCCATCAGGCAGCGGCTCATGCGCACGGGACACGAACACTTGCCCGACTTCATGCCCGGGACGTGCCAGCGCCTCCTGCAGCACGGGCAGCAGCGCGGCCGACACCAGCACCGCCTGCGCGCGGCTGTGCTGCAGCATGTAGCTGTAGTCGTCGGCGGTCAGCAGCGTGTTGACGGCCACCGGGACGATGCCGGCGTACATCGCGCCCAGGAAGCAGACCGGCCAGTCGCTGCAGTCGTGCATCAGCAGCAGCACGCGTTCCTCGCGGCGGATGCCGGCGCCGAGCAGCGCCGCGGCCAGGCGCCGCACCTGCTGCGCCAGTTCGCCGTAGGTGAGCTGGCCGTCGTCATCGATATAGGCCACCTTGCCGGCGCGCCCGGCATTGCAGCCGAGCAGGTGCCCGGCAAAGTTGAAGGACGTGCCGGGTGGCCGGACGGGTGGTTCTGAAGGCGTGGCGGTCATGGGTGTCTCCCCGTTGCTGGTGTACGGTGTGCCGCGCGCCGCCATGCGGACGTGGCGGCGCGGTGAAGCGGGTTGGCTTGAACGGTCAGGCGAGCGCGTCGAGCACCGCGGTACTGGCCTGGATGGCGCTGCGCCGGTGATAGAAGTGCAGGGCGCGCAGTCCGCCCAGTTCCTCGCCGCCGCCGGCGCGGCCGGGGCCGCCATGCAGCGATTGCGGCATGACGTTGCCGTGGCCGGTGTGCAGCTGCGCCACGTCGGGCGAGATTACATGCACGCGGCCATGGCTGTCGGCCAGCTCGACGGCGGCCGCGCCGAGCGCGGCCGCGTCGCTGCCATAGAGCGATGCCACCAGCGAGCCCTGTCCACGGCGCACGAGTGCCAGTGCATGGGCGGTATCTCGATAGGCCAGCAGCGTGGCCACCGGGCCGAACACTTCGGTGTCGTGCACCGCGGCGGCGGAGTCCGCATCGGTCACGCCCAGCAGCGTCGGGCCGACGCAGCAGGCCACGGCCGGATCGGCATCGACCAGCGGCTGCTGCGTGCCGTCATGCAGCACCTGTGCCTGCTTGCGCAGGGTTGCCAGCCCGTCTTGCACGGCGTTGAACTGCGCACGGCTGACCAGCGCACCCATGCGCACCGTATCGTTGCGCGGGTTGCCCACGGTCACTTTCGACAGCCGTGCGCCGATGGCCTCGGCGGCCTGGCCATACAGCGCTTCAGGCACGAACACGCGCCGGATCGCGGTGCATTTCTGGCCGGACTTGACCGTCATCTCGCGCACGACTTCCTTCGCCAGCAGGTCGAAGGCGGCGGTATCAGGGCCGTCCTGCGACAGCAGCACGGCGGAATTGATGCTGTCCGCTTCGATATTCACGCGAACAGAGCGTTGCGCGATGGCGGGATGCGAGCGGATCACCGCGGCCGTATCGGCCGAACCGGTGAACGACACCACGTCAAGGGGCTGCAACTGGTCCAGCAGTCCGGCCGAGCTGCCGCACACCACCGACAACGCGCCGGCCGGCAGCACTCCGGCCTCGACCACGTCGCGCACCATGCGCTGGGTCAGCCAGGCGGTGGCGGTAGCGGGTTTGACGATCACCGGCACGCCGGCCAGCAATGCCGGCGCCGCCTTCTCCCACAGTCCCCAGCTCGGGAAGTTGAAGGCATTGATAAACAGCGCCACGCCGCGCGTGGGCACCAGCACGTGCTGCGACTGGAACAACGGGTCCTTGCCCAGCCGCGCGGCCTCGCCATCCGGAAGGTAGTGCCGGTCGCCGAGCGCATCGCCCAGCCTGGCGTAAGTGCCCAGCGTGAAGATGCCGCCGTCGATGTCGACCGCGGAGTCGTTCCTGACGGTGCCGCTGTTGGCCGTGGCGATGTCGTAATAGGCATCGCGATTGGCCTGCAGCACCTTGACGATGTCAGTCAGCAACGCGGCACGCTGGCGATAGGTCAGCGCGCGCAGGGCCATGCCGCCCTGTTCGCGGGCAAAGGCGAAGCCGGCAGCGAGGTCCAGCCCGGTGGCGTCAACGCGCACCAGTTCGTCGCCCAGCACCGGATCGAACAAGGGCGTGCCGGCACCGCTGCCGGCCTGCCACTTGCCGCCGAGGTAGTTGGATAGCAATTCAGTCATGGGGGATCTCAGCGCGTGAAGTCGATGCGGCCTTCCGGCAGCAGATAGAGCACCAGCGCGCGGCCGTTGCTGACGGTGGGGCGGTGGGCGCTGCCCGGCGGGCACACCAGCCAGCCGGCGGGGCGGCCGTCGAACTGCGCGTCGCCCTCGAGCGGCATGATCAGGTCGATCTCGCCGTTGGGATGGGTGTGATGCGGGCCGGCAATGTCCTGCATGTCGACCACGTCGACGGAAAAGCCGTGCAGGTCGTCAGCCGGCTTGAAGATGCGGCCGTAGCGGATGCCGCCGCCTTCGCGGTCGCACAGCCAGCCTTCGGCCACGCCGGCCTGGCAGGCGTCCTTAAGTTGCTGGTAGGTGGGGCTGCCGGCGCCGTGCTCGGCATTGAGCCACGCATCGAGTGCGGCATCCAGCGGGCGGCCTGCCAGTTGCGCGGTGAGCTGCGCGATCTGGCTGCGGAATTCTGTGGGGGACATGGTGTTGGGGGCTCCATCTGATTCGCCAGTTGCTATCACTGGCTTCATGCATTATTGTGCATGTATGGAAAATAGAGCCGCACAGAAATCATGTCAAGCACTATATTGCATAAATCTGGGTTAACCCCGGCAGCCGACATGCATCATGATTCAGATGCAAGCGCTGCCAATGGCACTGAGAAGAACCCGTTTCTGGTCGCGCTGGGCGAGCGTGTGCGTGAGTTGCGCGCCTGCCGCGGCCTGACCCGAAAGGCCGCCGCGCAGGCCGCCGGCGTATCGGAGCGGCACCTGGCAAACCTGGAATACGGCAGCGGCAACGCTTCCATCCTGGTGCTGCAGCAGATTGCGGATGCGCTGCAGTGCTCGCTGGCCGGGCTGCTGGGCGACGTCACCACTTCGTCGCCGGAATGGATCCTGTTGCGCGAACTGCTGGAGCACCGTGACGAAGCCACGCTGCGGCGCGTGCGCATTGCCGTGGGCGAGATGCTCGGCACGGGTGGCGAGAATGCCGGCCAGGCCGCGCGCAGCCCGCGCGTGGCGCTGATCGGGCTGCGCGGCGCCGGCAAGAGCACGCTGGGCGGGATGCTGGCCGAAGACCTGGACTTCCCCTTTGTCGAGCTGAGCCGCGAGATCGAGAAGTTTGCCGGCTGCAGCATCTCGGAGATCCAGGGCCTGTATGGCATGAACGCCTATCGCCGCTATGAGCGGCGCGCGCTGGAAGAAGCCATCCAGATCTACCCCGAGGCCGTGATCGCCACGCCCGGCGGCCTGGTCTCCGATCCGGCCACCTTCAACCTGCTGCTGGCCCACTGCACCACGGTCTGGCTGCAGGCGGAGCCGGAAGACCATATGGAGCGGGTGCGCGGGCAGGGCGACTTCCGTCCGATGGCGGCAAGCAAGGAGGCCATGGAGGACCTGCGCCATATCCTGGCCGGTCGCGCGGCCTTCTATTCCAAGGCGGAGTTCGCGCTGGACACCAGCGCGCAACCGCTGGAACCCACATTTACCGCGCTGCGCGAGCTGGTGCGCCAGGCCTTGCGCATGCCGTTGTGACGGCTGGGGCGCAATAACGCGGCATCGGGGGCAGCGAGCGGCACCTCCTGAGAAATCTGCACAATAATGCTTGCAGAAAATCTGATAGATGAACTATAGTTCGTCTCACCAGATTCCTGTTCATGCACGATAGTGCAGTTTCGCAGAGGAGACACCGCCGTGACAACCGCCCCCCGCGTCGACTACCAGACCGCCCCCGCCCAATACAAACACCTGAAGCTGACGTTCGACGGCCCCGTCGCCACGCTGGCGGTGGACATCGACGAGAACGCCGGCCTGCGCCCCGGCTACAAGCTCAAGCTCAACAGCTACGACCTCGGCGTCGACATCGAACTGAACGACGCGCTCAACCGCGTCCGCTTCGAGCACCCGGAAGTGCGCACCGTGGTCGTCACCAGCGGCAAGGACAAGGTGTTCTGTTCCGGCGCCAATATCTTCATGCTGGGTGTCAGCAGCCATGCGTGGAAGGTCAACTTCTGCAAGTTCACCAACGAGACCCGCAACGGCATCGAGGATTCCTCGGCGCACAGCGGCCTGAAGTTCCTGGCCGCGGTCAATGGCGCCTGCGCCGGCGGCGGCTATGAGCTGGCGCTGGCCTGTGACGAGATCCTGCTGGTGGACGACCGCTCGTCGGCCGTGAGCCTGCCGGAAGTGCCGCTGCTGGGCGTGCTGCCCGGCACCGGCGGCCTGACCCGCGTGACCGACAAGCGCCACGTGCGCCATGACCTCGCCGACATCTTCTGCACCACCACCGAAGGCGTGCGCGGCCAGCGTGCCAAGGACTGGCGCCTGGTGGACGATATCGCCAAGCCCGCCGTGTTCGCGCAGAAGGTGCAGGAGCGCGCGCTGGCGCTGGCCGCGCAGAGCGATCGTCCGGCCGATGCGCAGGGCGTGGCGCTCGAGCCGATCGAGCGGACGATCGAAGCGGATGCGCTGCGCTATACGCATGTGACGGTCGAGATCGATCGCACCGGCCGTACCGCGACCTTCACCGTGAAGGCGCCCGTCGGTGCGCAACCGCAGAGCATCGAAGAGATCGTCGCCGCCGGCGCCGCCTGGTACCCGCTGCAACTGGCGCGCGAACTGGAAGACGCGATCCTGTCGATGCGCACCAATGAACTCGACATCGGCACCTGGCTGATCAAGACCAGCGGCGATGCCGCCGCGGTACTGGCCACCGACGCCACGCTGCTCGCGCACAAGGACCACTGGCTGGTGCGCGAGACCATCGGCCTGCTGCGCCGCACGCTGAGCCGCCTGGACGTGTCGTCGCGCAGCCTGTTCGCGCTGATCGAGCCGCAGTCCTGCTTTGCCGGCACCTTCCTGGAACTGGCGCTGGCCTGCGACCGCAGCTACCACCTGGCACTGCCGGACGACGAGGCGCGCGCACCGAAGATCACCGTGGCGGAAGTCAATTTCGGCCTGTACCCGATGGCCACCGGCCAGAGCCGCCTGGGACGCCGCTTCTACGACGAGCAGCCCGCGCTGGACGCGGTGCGCGCCAAGGCCGGCCAGCCGCTCGATGCCGATGCCGCCTATGCGCTGGGCCTGGTCACCGCCAACCCCGACGACATCGACTGGACCGACGAAGTGCGCATCGCGCTGGAAGAGCGCGTGGCGATGTCGCCCGATGCGCTCACCGGCATGGAAGCCAACCTGCGCTTCAACGGCCAGGAAAACATGTTCACCCGCATCTTCGGCCGCCTGACCGCGTGGCAGAACTGGATCTTCCAGCGTCCCAACGCGGTGGGAGACAAGGGCGCGCTCAAGGTCTACGGCAAGGGCGACAAGGCCGCCTTCGACTGGAACCGCGTCTGATCCAGCCTTACACGACAACCGAATCGTCCCCCGAAGGAGACCACCATGTCCGGCATCAACTACAGCGACAAGATCCCCAACAACGTCAACCTGAGCGAAGACCGCACCCTGCAGCGCGCGCTCGAGCAATGGCAGCCTAACTACCTGAGCTGGTGGAACGACATGGGCCCGGAAGGCTCGCACAGCCATGACATCTACCTGCGCACCGCGATCAGCGTCGATCCGCAGGGCTGGGCCCACTTCGGCCACGTCAAGATGCCGGACTACCGCTGGGGCATCTTCCTGAACCCGGCCGAGGCCAACCGCAAGATCCATTTCGGCGACCACAAGGGCGAGGATGCGTGGCAGGACGTGCCCGGCGAATACCGCGCCAACCTGCGCCGCATCATCGTGACGCAGGGCGATACCGAACCCGCGTCGGTCGAACAGCAGCGCCACCTGGGCCTGACCGCGCCCAGCATGTATGACCTGCGCAACCTGTTCCAGGTCAACGTGGAAGAGGGCCGCCACCTGTGGGCGATGGTCTACCTGCTGCACAAGTATTTTGGCCGCGACGGCCGCGAGGAGGGCGAGGCCCTGTTGGAGCGCCGCAGCGGCCAGCAGGACAATCCCCGCATCCTGCAGGCGTTCAACGAGCAGACCCCGGACTGGCTGTCGTTCTTCATGTTCACCTACTTCACCGACCGCGACGGCAAGTTCCAGCTGTGCGCGCTCGCGGAAAGCGCCTTCGATCCGCTGGCGCGCACGACGAAGTTCATGCTGACCGAGGAAGCGCACCACATGTTCGTGGGCGAGTCCGGCGTGTCGCGCGTGATCCAGCGCACCTGCCAGGTGATGAACGAACTCAAGACCGACGATCCCGCCAAGCTGCGCGCGGCCGGCGTGATCGACCTGCCGACCCTGCAGCGCTACCTGAACTTCCACTACAGCGTCACCATCGACCTGTTCGGTGCCGATGAGTCGAGCAACGCCGCCACCTTCTACAGCACCGGCCTCAAGGGCCGCTACGAAGAAGGCAAGCGCATGGACGACCACGTGCTCAAGGGCCAGACCTACCGCATCCTGCAGGCGCAGAACGGCCAGCTGACCGAGAAGGAAGTGCCGATGCTGAACGCGCTCAATGAAGTGCTGCGCGACGATTACATCAAGGACAGCATGGCCGGCATCGAACGCTGGAACAAGGTCATCGAGAAGGCCGGCATCCCGTTCCGCCTGAAGGTGCCGCACAAGGCCTTCCACCGCAATATCGGCGCGCTGGCGGGCGTCAAGGTATCGCCGGACGGCCGCGTGATCTCCGACGCCGAATGGCGCGACTTCCGCGACCAGTGGCTGCCCGGCGAAGGCGATCGCGCCTTTGTCGCCAGCCTGATGGGCCGCGTGGTCGAGCCGGGCAAGTTCGCCAACTGGATCGCGCCGCCGGTGATGGGCATCAACCGCCAGCCGGTGGATTTCGAGTACGTGCGGTTTAACTGAGCTTCGGGCCATCCGCCCGCTGCGGGTTTGCTCCCCTCTCCCGCATGCGGGAGAGGGGTGGGGTGAGGGCGGGGGCATCAACGAAGCGCCGGTGCTTAAACCACCCCTCACCCTACCTCTCCCCTGAGGGAGAGGGGAACACCAAGGGCAGGGATACACGCCCTGGAAGCACTCTGATTCTGGAGACCGCCATGGACATGGCAGAAATTCAAGTCATCAAGCAGCACCTGATCGATCCCGAGATCTGCATCCGCTGCAACACCTGCGAAGCCACCTGCCCGGTGGGCGCGATCACGCACGACTCGCGCAACTACGTGGTCGATGCCGACAAGTGCAACCTGTGCATGGCCTGCATTTCCCCGTGCCCGACCGGCTCGATCGACAACTGGCGCGCCATGCCGAAGCTGCGCGCCTACAGCATCGAAGAGCAGCTCAGCTGGGACACGCTGCCCGACGAGCTGACGCCCGAGCAACTGGCCGACCTGGCACCCGGCGCCGAGCTGCAGACCGCCGCGCCGGAGATTCCCGCCGCGTCGCCGCTGGCCGGCTCCGGCGAAGATGCCATCAACGGCGCCCGTTACGGCGCCACGGTGCCGCCTTGGTCCGCCGCGCATGCATACACCAACCTGTATGGCGCGAAGTCCGCCAACAAGACCATCACCGCTACCGTGACCGGCAATGTGCGCGTGACCGAAGTGGGCCGCGAATACGACACGCACCACATCGTGCTGGACTTTGGCGCGACCCCGTTCCCGGTGCTGGAAGGTCAGTCGATCGGCATCGTGCCGCCCGGCACCGACGCCGGCGGCCGCCCGCACCATGCCCGTCAGTACTCGATCGCCAGCCCGCGCAACGGCGAGCGTCCGGGCTACAACAACCTGTCGCTGACCATCAAGCGCGTGCTGCAGGACCATGACGGCAACCCGGTGCGTGGCGTGGCCTCCAACTACATGTGCGACCTCCAGGTCGGCGACAAGGTCGAAGTGATCGGCCCGTTCGGCGCCAGCTTCCTGATGCCCAACCACCCGCGCTCCAACATCGTGATGATCTGCACCGGCACCGGCAGCGCACCGATGCGCGCCATGACCGAATGGCGCCGGCGCCTGCGCAAGGCCGGCAAGTTCGACGGCGGCAAGCTGATGCTGTTCTTCGGCGCGCGCACGCAGGAGGATCTGCCTTATTTCGGCCCGCTGCAGAACCTGCCCAAGGATTTCATCGACATCAACCTGGCGTTCTCGCGTACGCCGGGGCAGCCCAAGCGCTATGTGCAGGACCTGATGCGCGAGCGCGCGGCGGACCTGGCAGCGTTGCTGGCGAGTTCCGACACCTGCTTCTATGTGTGCGGGCTAAAGAGCATGGAAGAGGGCGTGGTGCTGGCGCTGAGGGACGTAGCGCAGCAGGCGGGGTTGCAATGGGAGGCGCTGGCTGAAGGGTTGAAGCGGGAGGGGCGACTGCATCTGGAAACGTACTAGACGCAGCCGCGGGCGCGAACCGCTCAATCCGTATCCTGCTGCGCCTTGTGTTTCGATGCCATCTTGTCCTGCTGCGCCGGCGGCACGTTGTCGTAGTGGCTGAACTGGATGGTATAGCTGCCGTGGCCGCCGGTGATGCTGTTCAGCCGTGACTGGTAGTCGTTGAGCTCGGACAGCGGCACCTGGCCGGCCACCACCACGGCGTTGCCGACCGCGGTGCGCGTGCCGTGGACCTGGCCGCGCTTGGTGGAGAGGTCGCCGATGATGTCGCCCATGGCTGTGCCCGGCGCCGTCACCTCGATGTCGACGATCGGTTCCAGCACGCTGGGCCTGGCCTTGAGCACCGCATCGATGAAGGCCTTGCGCCCGGCGGTCGCGAACGCGACTTCCTTGGAATCGACCGGATGGCTCTTGCCGTCATACACGGTTACGCGCACGTCCTGCATCGGGAAGCCCGCCAGCGGGCCGCTGTCCAGCACCTGGCGGATGCCTTTTTCCACGGCGGGAATGAACTGGCCGGGAATCGCGCCGCCTTTTACCGCATCGACAAAGTCGAAGCCCTCGCCGCGCGACAGCGGCTCCACGCGCAGCATTACTTCACCGAACTGCCCGGCGCCGCCGGTCTGCTTCTTGTGCCGGTGATGGCCCTCGGCCTTGCCGCCGATGGTTTCGCGGTAGGCGATCTTGGGCGGGCGCGTCACCACCTCCAGCTTGTATTGCTCGGTCAGCCGCTCGAGCGCGCAGCGCAGGTGGAATTCGCCCAGGCCGAACACCACGGTCTCATTGGTGCCAACCGGATGCTCGACGCGCAGGCACGGGTCTTCCGCGCTGAGCTTGTGCAGCACTTCGGCCAGGCGCTGCTCGTTGCCGCGCCGCGCCGGTTCGATCGCCAGGCCGTAGATGGGGGTTGGAAACTCCAGCGGCGTCAGGTGGATATTGCCGTCCTCGGTGGCGTCGTGCAGCACGGCATCGAAGCCCAGTTCGTCGACCTTGGCCACCGCGCAGATATCGCCCGGGCCGGCCCGTGGGATCTCCTGGGTCTCCTTGCCCTGCAGCCGCAGCAGGTGCGCCACCTTGAACGGCTGGCGCCCGTCGCCGATATAGAGCTGGCTGTCGCGCGTGACTGTGCCCTGGTGGATGCGGAACACCGCCAGCTTGCCGACATAGGGGTCGATCACCACCTTGAAGACATGGGCCAGCACGTGCTTGTCAGGCACGGGCTCGGCGCGCACGGCCTTGCGGTGTTCGCTGCCATCGCCCGTATCGCGATAGAAAAGCGGCGGATTGCCTTCAGTCGGGTTGGGCAGCAGTTGCACGAACACGTCGAGCAGTTCCGTGATGCCGGCGCCGGTGGCGGCCGAGGTAAAGCAGATCGGCACCAGGTGGCCTTCGCGCAGCGCGCGCTCAAATGGCGCATGCAGCTGCTCCGGCGTGATCGCCTCGCCTTGTTCCAGGTACAGCTCCATCAGTTCGGGATCGATCTCGATCACCTGGTCGATCAGCGCATCGTGGGCGGCGGGAACAGATAAAAAATCCGACTCGCCGGCCGGATTGAAGAAGCAGTCCACCACCTGGCTGCCGTTGCCGGCAGGCAGGTTGATCGGCAGGCATTCCTTGCCAAAGGCCTCCTGGATATCCGCAAGCAGCGCGGGCAGGTCGACCTTGTCGCCGTCGATGCCGTTGACGATGATCATCCGGCACAGCTGGCGCGCCTGCGCCCACGCCATCGCGCGGCGCGTGGTCATCTCGATGCCGGTCTGGGCATTGATGACGATGGCGGCGGTTTCCACCGCCGCCAGCGCGCTGATGGCGAGGCCGGAGAAGTCGGGGTAACCGGGGGTGTCAAGCAGGTAGATGCGGGTGTCGCGGTAGTGCAGGTGGGCGGCGGCGGTGGTGAGCGAGCGTTTGTACTTGCGCTCGAGCGGGTCGCTGTCGCAGACCGTGGAACCGCGTTCGACGCTGCCGGGCGTGTGCAGGGCACCGCCCTTGTGCAACAGCGCTTCGACCAGCGAGGTCTTGCCGCACCCCGCGTGCCCTAGCAAGGCGGCGGTGCGGATGGCATCGGGACTATCGTGCATGGTGGCTCTCGTCCGGCAATGGCTGTCCGGGAATTATTGGCCAAATTCGCCGGAAGCGACATACGCGGATGCCCGACTCGGTGCATTGCCTGACGCAAGATGGCTCGCAAGTGGCGAGGCCGGCGCTCGGCCGGCCTCGCTTCGCGTTTCACACAGCTTGCCCGCATTGCAGCAAAGCGTGCGCTGCTGCGTTGCAGCAAGATCAGCGGCGCACGTCGTCGTGGTCGGTCGACACCGCCAGCGCCTGCCAGGCGGCCAGTTCGCTTTCCACCTTGCGGTTCTTCTCGGTGATGCGGTAGACCGTGTCCGAGCCCAGCGGCAGCCGCACCGGCGGGGTTTCGCTGTCGGCCAGGGTCAGCAGCGCTGCCGCCAGCTTGGCCGGGTCGCCGGGCTGCTGGTGGTTGGCCGAAGCCATGTGCTCGCGCATTGCCCCGACCGTATCGGCATATGCGGCGATCTCGGTGCGCACGCGCACCAGCGAGCTGGCATCGAGGAAGTCGGTGCGGAAGAAGCCCGGCTCGACCACGGTGGCGCGGATGCCCAGCGGCGACAGTTCCGCATCGAGCGCTTCGGTCAGGCCCTCCACCGCAAACTTGGTGGCGCCATAGACGCCCCAGCCGGGATACGCGGCGTAGCCACCGATCGACGAAATGTTGAGGATGCGGCCGCTGCGCTGACGGCGCATCTGCGGCAGCACCGCACGCGTCACGGTCAGCACGCCGAACACGTTGGTGGCGAACTGCTGCTCGACTTCCTGTGCGGAGGCCTCTTCGACCGCGCCGAGCAGGCCGTAGCCGGCGTTGTTGACCAGCACGTCGATGCGGCCGAAGCGGGCCACGGCGGCCTCGGCGGCGGCGATCGCCTGCGCTTCGTTGGTGACGTCCAGCGCCACGCCCAGCAGGTTGTCGTGCTCGCCCAGTGCGGCGGTGATGGTTTCCGGGCGGCGCGCGGTGGCGACGACCCGGTCGCCGCGTGCCAGCGCGGCACGGGTCAGTTCCAGGCCGAAGCCGCGCGAAGCGCCGGTGATGAACCAGACCTTGCTGGCAGCGTTGATGGCGGTGTTGGTGGTGTTGGCGGACATGGTGAATCTCCTTTCAGGGTGCTCGGTTTGACTGCGATGTCTGATGGTGGGGGCCACGGAGACCAATTTAGGCCGGCAACGCCCACAACACTAGGCGATGTAATCGCGTTTCAACGACAACCATTAGTTGTGAATGGAAGGCCGGCGCGTCGAGCCGACGAAATCGACATAGCCGAGCGCATGCGGAGCCAGTCCGCTCTTGCGCGCGGGGTGGACACGGTGAAGCTGTAGAGCACGCCCGTGCCGGGATGGCGACGGTCTCGTGCCCGTCCGCCAGTGGCGAGTCGGGCTGGCAGCGCCGGGAAGATCCACTCGCCGGTGGCGCGGTCGCGCGACGCGAGCAGTTGGGGACGGGTTCCGCGCTCCAGAGCGGATAGAGCTGGTCTGAGATCGCTGTTGGTTGGCCTTGGCGTAATGGTTGTCGTCGTCGGCTTGCGCGACAAACGATATTTCCGGCGTTTTCGGTTGAGAAGAATCAAGCGAAAGGGGAGGGAGGGCGTTTGCAGACGTGCTTTGGCGGCGGGGTGCTTGCTGCTGTCGTCGTTGCAAACAAGCGGTGGTGAAGCGGCTCAGGGCACGATCCCGACCAGGCGCGACAGCGATTGCTCCGCGCCCCGGCCCGCCTCCACCACGAAGTCGATGAAGCGCCGGACCCGCACCGGCATCTGGCTGCGATGCGGGTAGTACATGTACAAGCCGACATTGCTGCTGCTGTACCCCGGCAGGATCGCCTTCAGCCGCCCGCTCACGAGGTCGGCGTGGATCATGTAGGCGGGCAGCTGGCCGATGCCCATGCCGGCGCGCACCGCTTCGACCTCGGTTTCCACGTCATTGAAGCTCGCCACGGCAGGCACCTCCTGGTAGATCAGGTCGCCGTCCACCTGCAGTTCCCACGGCACCATGCGCCCGGTCGCGGGGCGGCGGAAGCCCGTGCACTGGTGCTGCAGCAAGTCGTCGAGGGTGGCCGGCTCGGCGTGCCGCGCCAGGTAATCCGGCGCCGCGCAGATGACCAGCGGCAGGTCGCACAGCCGCCGCGCCACCAGGTTCTGGCCGGGGCTGGTGCCGACGCGGAAGCCGACGTCGATCTTGGCTTCCACAAGATCGGTGAAGAGGTCGCTCAGCACCACATCGAAGGTGATGCCGGGATATTGTTCGCGAAAGCCGCGCACCAGCGGGACCAGCACGCGGCTGCCGAGCGACGGCGGAGCGGTCAGGCGGATCAGACCGTCGTCGTCGCTCTTGCTGCTGCGGACCTGCTCTAGCGCTTCGTCAAGCTGGCGCATGCCCGGCGCGGCCAGCTCGAACAGGCGTGCGCCTTCTTCCGTCAGGCTGAGCTTGCGCGTGGTCCGGTGCAGCAGGCGCACGCCGAGATGATCCTCCAGCGTGCGCAAGGCCTTGCTGGCGGCCTGCGGCGTGACGCCCGCTTCCACCGCGGCGCGGTGGAAGCTGCCGGCGCGCACCACGCCGAGGAAGAGGGTGAGGACACGGGCCTTGTCCATGACTGGCAACCAGAGGTTGGGAATGTGGCCATCATAATGCCAGCCGGTAGTACGAAAACAGCAAGGGCAGGCCAGTGCGCAGACTTTTGCTCGACCAGGTGCTCGACGCGGATCGGAAGCTCCCGCACGCGCTTTCCGGTTGCGTGGAACACGGCGTTGGTCACGGCCGGCGCCACGCCCACCAACGCGATTTCGGCTAATCCCTTGACGCCCAGTTCGTTCGTATGCGCATTCACCGGCTGGCCGTTCATGGCCTGTCCGGCGCCCGTCAGCTGCCTCGGCGATTTCATCCATTCCGACGACGCCTTGAACCCTTTGCCATGTGAACAATGTCCCACCACCCAAGGAGACAATCACATGACAAAGCATCCATTCGACCTGAGCGGCAAAGTGGCACTGGTGACCGGCGGCAACGGCGGCATCGGCCTGGGCATTGCCGAAGGGCTGGCCGCGGCCGGCGCCGATATCGCGATCTGGGGCACGAATGCCGCCAAGAACGCTGCCGCCGCCGACCGCCTGGCCCAGCGTGGGCGCAAGGTGCATACCGAGCTTTGCGACGTTGGCGACGAGCAGGCGGTCGATGCTGCAATGCAGCGCACGGTGGCGGCGCTGGGGCGCATTGACGGCTGCTTTGCCAATGCCGGGGTGGGCAGCGGCAACAAGGGGCCGTTCGACCAGATGCCGACCGAGGCCTGGCGCAGGACCATGCGCGTCAACCTGGACGGTGCCTTCTTCACGCTGCGCGCCGCGGTGCGGCAGATGCTGGTGCAGGGCGAGGGCGGGGTGCTGTGCAGTACGGCCTCGGTTGCAGCGATTGAAGGCGCGCCGCGCTCCGAGCACTATGCCGCCACCAAGGGCGGCGTGATTTCGATGATGCGGGGGCTGGCGGTGGAGTACGCGCGCAAAGGCATCCGCGCGCACTCGATCCTGCCGGGCTGGATCAAGACCGAGATGACCAGCGTGGCCCAGGGCAACGATGCCTTCCAGGAAATGGTGCACAAGCGCGTGCCGATGCGCCGCTGGGGCGAGGGCAGCGACTTCGCCGGGATTGCGGTGTACCTGATGAGCCCGGCTTCCGCATACCACACGGGGGACACCTTCGTGATCGACGGTGGCTATACGCTGTTCTGAGCCGGACGTCCGGCAGGTCCAACAGGCCAGACCCGGCCGCCGCCGACCCCATAGGCGCGCTCGTCCGGTTGCGGCCGGACGGTGGCGTGGCCGGTGAAGGCGCCAAGAGCCGGCAGGATGGCGCCATGCGGGCCGAACAGGAAACAGGGCAGGCGCAGGCTGTCTGCGCCTGCGCCGCGCAGGCGGCAGGCCGGATGCAGGTGGCCTGCCAGTACATAGCCCTGTGCAGAAGCGCCGGGCATATGGCATAGCGCGAAGGGGCCCGCCACGGCGGGCTCGACAAGGATGGGAGGCGAAGGCCTGCTATCGCGTTGCCGGCGTCCTCGATGCAGCCGCCCGACCACATTCCTCAAAGCACGTCATCCTTCAAGTGATACCAGTGGTACAGCACGCGCTGCCCCATCCTCCGGAACGGCGCGAACATCTGCGATTCCACCATCTCGCGCACGTTCGGGAACGGCAGCGGCGAGCGGAAGATCGGCAGTTCCGGCAGCGCGGCAGCTTTGCCGGCAATCAACGCCGCCAGCCGCTTGCCGGCCTGCGCGGAGTACATCACGCCATTGCCGCCATAGCCCATGGCGTAGTAGATCGACTGGGCCGGATCCGGCTGGGTGATGCGCGGCATCATGTCGTGGCTGACATCGACCCAGCCCCACCATGAGTAATCGACCTGGATCCCCTGCAGCGCTGGGAATTTGCGGTACATGTCGCCGATCAGCTTGTGCTTGTACTGCTCCTGCGGCGCGTCGTTGCCGGTGATGGCGCTGCGGCTGCCGATCTGCAGGCGGCCGTCTGGCATCAGGCGGTAGTAGTGGCGCAGGATGCGGGTGTCGGTGATGACCTGCGTGGTGCGGAAGTTGCACGCGGCCAGTTCGCTGGCCGTGAGCGGGCGCGTGACGATGGAGTTCGACAGGATCGGAAACAGCCGGTTCTTGAGCTCGCGGTGCAGCGTCTGCGAGGTATAGCCGCCGGTGGCCACACCCACCGCGCGGGCGCGCACGATGCCGCCGGGGGTGCGCAGGTAGTGCACGCCGTTGCGCGTTTCCCAGCCGGTCACCGGGCTGGACGGATGCACCTTGGCGCCCAGCTCGCGCGCGCGGCGCAGGTAGCCGAAGGCGAGCTTGCCGGCGTGGATGCCGATGCCTTCGGGCTCATGCATGGCGCCGGCGGCTTCCTTGTCGTCGACATACTCGCGCCGCACGGTGTCGGCGTCCATGATCCGTGCGTCGTACTTGAAGACTTCGCGCAGGAGCTTGGCCTCCTTCTCCAGCGCCGGCATCACCTTGGCGCGGTGCGCGATATACAGGTGGCCGCCCGGCTGCGGGTCACAGTTGATGTCCTTGATCAGGCCCTTGAAGGTCTCCATGCCGTCGCAGACTTCCTCATGCAGGCGCAGCGCGGTATCCAGGCCGTAGCGCTGGATCCACTGCGAGCGCTTGAGCCGCCCGGACGCGCATTGCGCCTGGCCGCCGTTGCGCGTGCTGCAGCCCCAGCTGACGCGGTTGGCTTCGAGCACGGTGGCCTTGATGCCGTATTCCTGTGCCAGGAAGATGGCGCAGGTCAGGCCAGTGAAGCCCGAGCCGATGATCGCCACATCCACGTCGATGTCGTGCGTGATCGGGCCGTCGTCGGCGGGCGGCTCGCCCGCGGTGCCGATCCAGTAGGTGGGCGCGTACTCGCGGCCGTGGCCGGGGTTGGGGGTGTGCAGCGGGTCGTAGGCGGGGTCGTACGGGCGGGCGGGAGCGGTGGACTGCTCGCCGGCAAGGAGGCTGCGGGGGGCTACGGCTTGCATGGCGCGTCTCCTCGGTCAGGCTGCGGGCGCTACGACGGGCGGGCGATCCTTGCGGTACGCGTTCTTGACCGCGATCTTGCCGTCGCGGAAGGTGAAGACGTCCACCATGCGCGCCTCGATGCGGGCGCCGTCGGCACGGGTGCCGCGGAAGGTGGATTCGCTCACGCCGCGGTCGCCCACGACGAAGTGGTCGCCATCGACCCACTGTGCGTCGGGGAAGGTCTGCCAGGCCAGCTGGAAGCCTTCGCGCACCGCGTCGCGGCCGATATAGCTGCGGCCCAGCAGATCGGGCCCGGCCACGCCGTGGAAGGCGCAGTCATCGGCCATGAAGCTCATCAGGGCCTCGATGTCGTGGCGGTTCCAGGCGTCGTTGAAGGCCTGCAGCAGTTCGATGCCGGCGGCGGTGTTGTCCTTGGACATGGGTTGGTCTCCTGAGTGTTGTCTGCCGGTCCGTGGGGAACCGGCCATGACTCGAGGATAGGGAAGCCGTGCGCGGCGCTGTAGCGCCAGTTCGGGACAATCGCTTGGGCCAGCGGCGGCAGACACCGCCGCGGGCAGGCTCAGGCCGCGGGACGGACCCGGGAAGTGACGGCGGCGATGGTTGTGGCGCCGCTGGCGGTGGCCTGCAGTTCACGCGCCACGCCCGCCAGCACGCGGATGCCGGGCTCGATGCGGTCCAGCGAGATCGACGAGTAGCCCAGCCTGAAGCCGTTGCGCGGCGCGGGCTCGGCCATGAAGAAGACGCTGCCGGGCTCGATCAGCACACCCTGCAGCTCGGCCAGCCGCGCCAGCGCATCGGCATCGAGCCAGGACGGCCCCTCGATCCAGCATGAGGCGCCGCCGGCGATCGGCACCGCGCGGAAGTCAGGCATATGCGTGGCCAGCGCCGCCAGCACGGCTTCGGCGCGCTCGCGGTGCGCGGCCGCCAGCCGGCGCAGGTGCGCGTCATAGTGGCCCAGCGACAGGAACAGCGAGAACGCGCGCTGGATATACGCCGACGGATGCCGCAGCATCAGCCGCCGCGCGCCGCGCAGTTCGGCGATCAGCGCCGCCGGCCCGACGATATAGCCGATGCGCAGCCCCGGCGCCAGGCTCTTGGACAGGCTGCCGACATAGATCACGCGGTTGCTGCGGTCCAGGCTCTTGAGCGTGGGGGTGGGGTCGCCTTCGAAGCGGCTTTCGCTTTCGTAGTCGTCCTCGATCAGCACGAAGTCAGCTTCCTCGGCCTGGCGCAGCAGGGCCTGGCGGCGCGCCAGCGGCATGGTCACGGTGGTCGGGCACTGGTGGCCCGGGGTCACGTAGACATAGTCGCAGGCGCGTTGCGCGTCAGACAGGGTCAGGCCGTCGCCGTCGACCGGCAGCGGCACCAGGTGGGAGGTGTGCGAGCCAAAGATATTGCGTGCGTCCGGATAGCCGGGGTCCTCGATGCCCACCGGCGTGTCGGGGCTGACCAGCAGGTCGGCCAGCAGGTACAGCGCCTGCTGCGCGCCCACGGTCACCACGATCTCGTCGGCGCCGGCCCACACGCCGCGGCGCGGCAGCACGCGGGTGCGGATCTGCTGCACCAGCGATTCGTCGTCGCGCAGGATCATGTCCTGGGCCCAGTCGTGGATGTCGAGCACGCTGAGCGCCTTCAGGCAGCATTCGCGCCAGTCCGCGGTGGGGAACAGCACCGGGTCGTACTGGCCGTAGATGAAGGGGTAGGGGTAGTCGCGCCAGTTGGCGCGCTTGACGATATTGCGCTGCTGCGTGGGGCGGAACACAAAGCGCCGCTCCCAGTCGGGCTCGCCCGAGCGGGCGGGCACCGCCTCGCCGCGCAGCGAGGCCACGCCGCTCACGCGCGTGCCCAGGATCTCCGGGTTGACGAAGTAGCCGCTGCGCTCGCGCGCCACCAGGTAGCCTTCATCGACCAGCTGCTGGTAGGCCAGCACCACCGTGTTGCGCGCCACGCGCAGCTGCGCCGACAGCTCGCGGCTGCTGGGCAGCGGCTCGCCCTGCGGCAGCTGCTCGTCAAGGATGGCCGAGACCAGCATCTGGCGGATCTTGCCCTGCAGGCTCAGGCCCGAGTGGGCATGCTGCTGGAACAGCTGGGACCAGAGGGTGGTGGGAGACTTCAGGCTCATGGGGCGGGGGCGTTGCCTAGACGGCGAAGCGCGCCAGCATACCGCACCGGCGCGCCACGTCAGTCATGGTCAGTCATCAATACTCATGCAGGTCCGGGCGCGGCATCTCCGCCAGCGGCACTACCGGATCCACGCTACCGCGAAACAGTTGCCGCGCGGCGTAGGCCACCAGCAGGATGCCCAGGCTCACCACACCCAGCGCAAGCGGCGTGCGCTGGTCGGGGATGAAGGCCATCGCCACCACGATACCGATCATGCCGACGATCGCCAGGTAGGTGAGGTACGGGTAGCACCACATGCGCACGCGCAGCTGGCCCGGCGCTTCGCGCTCCAGGCGGGAACGCAGGCGCAGCTGCGAGATCGCGATCAGGATGTAGACGAAGATCGCCACCGTGCCGTACGAGTTCACCAGGAAGGCAAACACCGTATCAGGCGAGACATAGGACATCACCACCGCACCGTAGCCGAACAGGGTCGCCACCAGGATGGCGCGCACCGGCACGCCGTTGCGGCTCACGCGGGCCAGCGACTTGGGGGCGTCGCCACGGCGGGTCAGCGCGAACAGCATGCGCGACGAGGCATAGAGGCCCGAGTTGAGCGCCGACAGCACCGCGGTCAGCACGATCGCGTTCATGATCTGCGCGGCCGCCGGCACGCCCATCACGTTCAGCGCGCTGACGTACGGCGTGGCGATGCTGGAGGAGTCCCACGGCACCAGGCAGACCACCAGCAGGATCGAGCCCACATAGAACACCAGCACGCGCGTGATCACCGAGCTGGTGGCCTTGGCCACGGCCTTCTGCGGCTCGGCGGTCTCGGCAGCGGCGATGGTGACGATCTCGGCGCCAAAGTAGAAGCCGGTGGCGGCTACCGCGCCGGTCAGCACCGGGACAATGCCGTGCGGCATGAAGCCGCCGTTGGCGGTCAGGTTGGCCACCTGCATGCCATGGGAGCCCGGGGCCAGGCCCAGCACATAGACGCCGGCGACGAACAGGAACACCATGATCGCGGCGACCTTGATCGATGCGAACCAGAACTCGAACTCGCCGAAGGACTTGACCGACACCAGGTTGGTCAGCGTCAGCATCACCAGCAGCACCAGGCTGATGATCCAGTTGGGCACGTCGGGCAGCCAGTAGCGCACCAGGTCGGCACCGGCCACGGCTTCCAGCGCCACCACGATGACCCAGAAATACCAGTACATCCAGCCGGTCAGGAAGCCGGCCAGGTTGCCCACCGCCGGGCGGTCGCGCCAGGCTTCGCGTGCATACTCATAGAAACCGCCGCTGCCAGGCATGGCGCAGGCCATCTCGCCCAGCATGCGCATCACCAGCACCACCAGCAGGCCGGTGATCAGGAAGGAAAGGACCGCGGCGGGGCCGGCGGACTTGATGACGACGCCGCTGCCGACAAAGAGGCCCGCGCCGATCACGCCACCCAGCGCGATCATGGTCATGTGGCGTTGCTTCAGGCCGTGGGATAGCCCGTTGCCGGACTCTGGTTGTTGGATCATGTTGTGTCTCCTGTGCTGCGCTTGCTGTCGGTACTGCGTTGCAGCCAGTACAGCGTTTAAGGCAGGCGCCACGGCTTCTCTTCGGTATAGGCGGCAGGGCAGTAATTGCCAGCCTGGGGCCGTGGTCGGTCAGTATTTGCAATCCCGGGGAGGGAAGGCCTATCCGTACATGTCGACTTGTCTCCGGTGATCGCTTAAAAAATTGGAACCATAAGTTCCGAAAAATTGTTCTTTCACTGGAATGTAGGCCGTTCGCGGGGGAAGGTCAACCAGAAGTTTCGATAATTGATATGATTTGACTCTGAAAATGAAACTTACCTATGATGGAGCCAGGCATGAACGATATGCGCCTCGCCAAAAGTGACGCCAAGCCGGATGGAGACACGCCGGCACTGCGTTTGTTCGGCCTGCTCGAAGTCATCGCGGAGAAGGACCAGTCCTTCAACCTGCAGGCGCTGGTGGAAGAAACCGGACTGCCCAAGCCCACGCTGCACCGCATGCTGCAGCAGCTCGAGGCCGCGGGCCTGATCCAGCGCAACGGCGACGGGCGGCAATACGGCACCGGCCTGCGGCTGCGCCGGCTGGCGGAGAACCTGTTGCTCAACAGCACCTCGCACGGCGCGCGCCACATGGTGTTGCGCCGGCTGGTGGAAGAGGTGGGCGAGAGCTGCAACCTGACCGCGTTCTCCGGCGGCGAGGTGCTGTACCTGGACCGCGTGGAAACGGCGGCGCCGCTGCGCTTCTACCTGCATCCGGGCTCGCGCGTGCCGGCGCACTGCTCGGCCACGGGCAAGCTGTTCCTGGCGCAGCTGGCGCCGGCGCAGCGCCAGCGGCTGCTGGCCAACGTGGAGCTGGAACGCTACACGCAGAACACGCTGACCGACCACGCGCAGCTGGAAGCCGAACTGGAGCGCGTGAAGCGCGACGGCTACGCGATGGACGATGAAGAGTTCCTGCCGGGGCTGGTCTGCATCGGCGTGCTGGTGCCGGCCGTGGACGGCGGCAAGTCCAACCTGGGGCTGGCGCTGCAGGCCCCGGTGATGCGCGTGACGCGCGACAAGGTGCTGCAGTTGCTGCCCGCGCTGCAGCGTGCGGCGGGCGCGCTGGCGGCGATCGAGGCCGACAGCGCCGGCAACTGGCAGGGCGGCGCGGAAGAGGACGAATAGCGCGCACGGCGTCACGCGGATTGCTCCGCTTGCCGCAGTGCCGATGGCATGGCAGCAAGCAACAAGGAGCATGAGGTGACGCAAGACCAGTTTGGCAAGCCGGACCGGATGATTCCGGTGCGCAGCGCGTTTGGCATCGATTCCGGCCTGATGGTGCCGGCCTTCAGCCAGCGCGACGACCACGTGCCGGAGATCGATCCGGCCTACCGCTTCCAGCCCGAGGTGACGCTGGCAATCCTGTCCGGCTTCATGCGCGACCGGCGAGTGATGGTGCAGGGCCTGCACGGCAGCGGCAAGTCGACCCATATCGAGCAAGTCGCCGCGCGGCTGAACTGGCCTTGCGTGCGCGTCAACCTGGACGGGCATATCAGCCGGCTGGACCTGGTCGGCAAGGACGCCATCGTTATCCGCGACGGGCGCCAGGTCACCGAATTCCAGGAAGGCATCGTGCCGTGGGCGCTACAGCGCCCGGTGGCGCTGATCTTCGATGAATACGACGCAGGCCGGCCCGATGTGATGTTCGTGATCCAGCGCATCCTGGAGCGCGACGGCAAGTTCACGCTGCTGGACCAGAACCGCGTGATCCGCCCGCATCCGTCTTTCCGCTTGTTTGCGACCTCCAATACCGTCGGCCTGGGCAACGTCAACGGCCTCTACCACGGCACCCAGCTGCTCAACCACGCGCAGATCGACCGCTGGAACGTGGTCGCTACGCTGGACTACCTGCCGCATGAAGAGGAGGCCGGCATCGTGCTGGCGCGCGTGCCGGAGCTGGACCACGACGCCGGGCGCGCGCTGGTCGATGCGATGGTGGCGCTGGCCGGCCTCACGCGCCGCGGGTTTGCCGCCGGCGATGTGTCGGCGCTGATGTCGCCGCGCACGGTGATCAGCTGGGCCGAGAACTGCCAGATCTTCCGCGACCCCGCGCTCGCCTTCCGCCTGACCTTCCTGAACAAGTGCGACGAGGCCGAGCGGCCGGTGGTGGCCGAGTACTACCAGCGTTGCTTCGGCCACCTGCCGGGTGAGGCCGCCGGCGTGAGCGCCGAGTCGGAGCCCGCGCGATGAGTGCGGGCACGGTCGCGCAGCAGTTGCGCCGGCGCCAGCGGCAGGATGCGCTGTCCGGTGCCGCGGTGCGCGCGATCACCGGCGATGCGGCGCTGCATTTCCGCGACGGCCAGCTCTGGCGCGCGATGCGCCCGGTGCCGCAGCATGCGCCGCACTTGCGCACGGACCTGGAAACCGACACCGCCACCTGCCTGCGCGGCGCGGCCGATGGTGCCGCGCTGCGCCAGGCGCATTCCGACGCCGCGCTGCATCGGCAGCTGTGCCCGGCCGATCCGGTCGAGCGCCTGGTCTTCGAACTGCTGGAGCAGCTGCGTTGCGAGACCCGCCTGCCGCGCGGCATGGCCGGCGTGGCGGCTAACCTGCGCCACCGCTTCATGGCGTGGTCGCGGGCCTTCCATCGCTCCGGGCTGACCGAGGGGCATCTCGGCATCCTGCTCTATACCGTGGCGCAGGTGTCGTGGTCGCGCCTGACGGGGGAGCCGGTGCTGGAAGAGACCGAAGACCTGATCGAGGCCACGCGCGCCGCCATCGTGCCGGTGCTCGGCACCTCGCTGGCCGGCCTGCGCGCGCAACGCCACGACCAGGCCGCCTACGCCGCGCACGCACTGGCGCTGGCGCGCGCGGTGGCGCAGATGATCCGTACCGAAGCCCCGCTTGCCGGCGAAGACGACGACAACTTAGCCTCGGCCGCGCGCGCCGGGTTTGCGCTGTGGCTGGATTTCGACGAACCGCCTGCGGAAGACTTTGCACTGGCCGACAGCGGCCACAGCCGCGTGCTGGCTGACGCCACCGACGGTTACCGCGTCTTCACCGCCCGCTACGACCGCGAAGTGCGCGCCGCCACGCTGGTGCGCCGCGCCTTGCTGGACGAGTACCGCACGCGGCTCGACGCACGCATCGCGCGCGCGGGCGTGAACGTCGCCCGGCTGGCGCGCCGGCTGCGCGCCGCGCTGTCGCAGCCGCGCGTGGACGGCTGGTCCTTCGGCGAGGAAAGCGGCCGCATCGACGGCCGCCGCCTGGCGCAACTGGTCAGCTCCCCCGCCGAGCGCCGGCTCTTCCGCCTGGAAGCGCACAAGGCCCATGCCGACTGCGTGGTCGCCTTCCTGATCGATTGCTCGGGCTCCATGAAGGCGCAGGCCGAGCCGCTTACGCTGCTGATCGACATGCTCACCCGCGCGCTCGACCAGGCCGGCGTGGCCACCGAGGTGCTCGGCTTCACCACCAACGCCTGGAACGGCGGCCGCGCCCGCGCCGACTGGCTCGCGCGCGGCCGCCCGCAGCACCCTGGCCGGCTCAACGAGACCTGCCATATGGTGTTCAAGGACGCGCAGCGCAGCTGGCGGCGCGCGCGCACCGACATCGCCGCGCTGCTCAAGGCCGACCTGTTCCGCGAAGGCGTGGACGGCGAGGCGGTGGAGTGGGCATGCGCGCGGCTGCACGCCACCGGCAAGGTGCGCCGCATCCTGGTGGTGGTGTCCGACGGCAGCCCCATGGATACCGCGACCGGGCAGGCCAACGACGCTTGCTACCTGGACAACCACCTGAAGGCCGTGGTGGCGCGGCACGAGGCGCTGCGGGATGTGGAAGTGCTGGGGCTGGGGGTGGGGCTGGACTTGAGCCCCTACTACCGGCACACGCTGGCGCTGGACCTGTCGCAGCCGGTGGATATGGCGATGCTGGATGAGGTGGCGGGGCTGGTGGGGGCGAGAAGACGCTGAGGGGCGGTGAGGGCGCGGACACGCATCAGTGTGCGCTGTCCGATATTTCGCGATGTACGCGTAACGTGTACATCGCACGGAACACGTACAGCGGCAGCCGCCGTTACATCACCCACCCCACCACCGCCGGCAGCATCAGGCTGACCCCGATCCCGATCAGCACGCCAAACGCAAGGCGTCGCGTCGTCATCGGCGAGAACGGCGGCGGGAAACGCCGCCCCAGCAGCGTGGCGATCACCACCACCGGCACGGCGATGGCGGCCTGCATGCACACGGCGGCATCGAGCTGCCCCTGCCAGGCCGAGAACAGCGTGCGCACGGTTGAGGTCACGGTAAAGACCAGGATCAGCGCGCAACGGATTTCAACCGGCTTCATCGGCTGCCGGTAGAACTGGAAAATCAGTGGCGGGCCAGAGACACCGAACATGCCGCTCAGCAGTCCGCCGAAGACCCCGCTCATGAAGAAGGTGCCATCACCGGAGCGTTGCGCCAGCGGCGCGGGCTTGAGTGCGGCGCTGAGGCCGCCATACAGGATCACGGCGCCCAGCAGCAGTTGCAGCAGGGTGGCTGCGCTGGAACTCAGGTACTCCAGCACCAGCACGCCGACCACTACCGACGGCAGGATGCCGATGGCTGCCGCGGCGACGGCGCGCCAGTCGATATGCTGCAGCTTGCCTGGCAGCGCGCAGGCGCTGTTGGCCAGCGTGACCAGGCTCACCACCGCGGCCACGGTGGCCACGGGCGCCAGCCCCAGTCCGCTGGTGACGCCCATCACGATCATGCCAAGGCCAAAGCCGGTCACCGTCTGGAAATAGGTGCCGGCACCGAGCAGGGCCTGCAGGCCCAGCAGCGGCAACAACAGTTCTGCTTTCATGCCGCCGCCTGCTCGCCCTTGCCGGCCTGTTCCGCGGTGGCTTGCGCCTGGACCACGGTGACGGCGATGACGTGGAACACATCGTCCGCGCTGCAGCCGCGCGAGAGGTCGTTGGCGGGCTTGTTCAGCCCCTGCAGCATCGGCCCGATGGCCTTGGCGCCACCGACCCGCTCGGCCAGCTTGTAGCCGATATTGCCGGCTTCCAGGCTGGGGAACACCAGCACGTTGGCGTGGCCGTTCACCTGCGAATGCGCGACCTTGCGCGCGGCGATCTCGGCGACGATGGCGGCGTCGAGCTGCACGTCGCCATCGATGGCCAGGCCCGGGCGTTGCGCGCGCACGCGCTCGGTGGCTGCCACCACCTTGTCCACCGCCGCATGGCTGGCGCTGCCGCTGGTCGAGAACGACAGCATGGCCACGCGCGGCTCTTCCATCAGCAAGGTGCGTGCGCTGTCGGCCGCGGCCATGGCGATATCGGCAAGCGCATCGGCATCCGGATCCACCACCAGCCCGCAGTCGGAGAAAATCAGCCCGCCCTTGAGCGTGTGGAAAGGCTCGCACAGCATCATCAGGAAGAAGCTCGACACCAGCCGGAAGCCGGGTGCCAGCCCGATCAGCTGGATCGCGTTGCGCACCACGTCGGCGGTGGTGTGGTCGGCGCCCGCCACCGAACCGTCGGCGTGTCCGAGCCGCACCATCAGGTTGGCGAAGCACAGCGGATCGAGCACCGCGCGCTTGGCTTCATCGAGCGTCATGCCCTTCTTCTGGCGCAGCGCAAAGAGTTGCTGCGCGAACGAGGGCGTGAGCGCCGAGGTCGATGGATCGACCAGCGTCATGCCGTCCAGCCCGATGCCGTGGATGGCCGCGGCGGCGTTGATCTGGCGCGTGTTGCCGACCAGCACGATGCGCGCGATGCCTTCCTGCGTCGCGCGCTGCGCGGCCTGCAGGATGCGCGGGTCTTCGGCCTCGCACAGCACGATGCGGCGAGGCGCGGCGCGGGCGCGGTCGATGATGCGGAGGATGGCTTTCATGGTCGGATGGTTTCAGAAACGGAAAAAAGGGCCGGAGCCCTTGTCATGCTTGCGGTTTGCTCCCCTCTCCCGCTTGCGGGAGAGGGGCAGGGGGTGAGGGCAGGCGGTGGCATGCCACCAGGCGGAACTTCGTGGAGATCCCCGCCCTCACCCCAACCCTCTCCCGCAAGCGGGAGAGGGAGCAAACCGATTGCAAGCGGGGCGCCTGTACAGGCTCAGACTCAGACGTAGTCCTTGTACTTGTCCAGGTAACGCACCGGCTTGGCCAGCGCATCGCGGCGGAACGGGTCGCCCAGTTCACGCGTGCACATGATCTCGATGATCGTGGTCTTGCCATGATTCATCTGCAGGTCGATGGCGCGCTTCAGGGCCGGGCCGACATCTTCCAGCCGATCCACCACGATGCCTTCCGCACCCATCGCCTTGGCGATTTCGGCAAAGCTCTGGTTGTCCAGCTCGCCTGCGACAAAGCGGCGGTTGTAGAAGTCCACCTGGTTCTTCTTCTCCGCGCCCCACTGGCGGTTGTGGAACACCACCGCGGTCACCGGGATGTTGTGGCGCACGCAGGTCATGGTTTCCATCAGGCTCATGCCCCAGGCGCCGTCACCGGCGTACGACACGGCCGGGCGGTGCGGTGCCGCGACCTTGGCGCCGATGATGGTCGGGAAGGCGTAGCCGCAGTTGCCCCAGCTCATTGCCGCGAAGAAGCTGCGCGGCTTCTCGAAGCGCAGGTAGCTGTTGGCCACCGAGTTGATGTTGCCGATGTCGGTGGACACCATCACATCTTCCGGCATGGCCTTTTCCAGCTCGCGCAGCACCTGGCGCGGATGCAGGTAGTGGCCGCCGGTGGGCGTGCGCTCCTGCTTCTGCTCTTCGATCATGTCCAGGCTGTACGGGTCGCGCTCATGGGTCCAGTCGTCCAGCTCCTTCTCCCACGCGGCCTTTTCGTTGGCGATTTCGGTGGCGCGGGCCTCGCGGCTGGCATCGCAGGCCAGCGTGCGGCCGGCCAGGCGCTGGCTCAGCGCGACCGCGGCGGCCTTGGCGTCGCCGCAGATGCCGACCGAGATCTTCTTCACCAGGCCCAGCATCTTGTGGTCGGCGTCGATCTGGATGATCTTGGCGTTCTTCGGCCAGTAGTCCATGCCGTGCTGCGGCAGCGTGCCGAACGGCCCCAGGCGCGAGCCCAGCGCGATCACCACGTCGGCGCGCGAGATCAGCTTCATCGCCGCCTTCGAACCCTGGTAGCCCAGCGGGCCGCACCACAGCGGGTGGCTGGCCGGAAACGAGTCGTTGTGCAGGTAGCTGTTGACCACCGGCGCGCCCAGGCGCTCGGCCAGGGCCTTGCACTCTTCGATCGCATCGGCCATCACCACGCCGCCGCCCGAGATGATCACCGGGAACTTGGCGTTGGCCAGCAGCTCGGCCGCATCGTTCAGGCTCTGCTCGCCGCCGGGGCCGCGGTCGAGGCGGCGCGGCTGCGGGATCTCGACGTTGACCTTGCCGTAGAAGTGGTCACGCGGGATGTTCAGCTGGGTCGGGCCCATTTCCGCGGTGGCGCGGTCGAAGCAGCGGGCGGTGAACTCGGCCATGCGGGCCGGGTTGGTGACGTGGCCCTGGTACTTGGTGAACTCCTGGAACATCGGCAACTGGTTGGCTTCCTGGAAGCCGCCCAGGCCGATGCCCATGGTGCCGGCCTCGGGCGTGACGATCACCACCGGGCTGTGGGCCCAGTAGGCAGCGGCGATCGAGGTCACGCAGTTGGAGATGCCGGGGCCGTTCTGGCCGATCACCACACCGTGGCGGCCCGACACGCGGGCGTAGCCGTCGGCCATGTGGCCGGCGCCTTGTTCGTGCACCACCGGGATCAGGCGGATGCCCGCCGGCGCGAAGATGTCCATCGCATCCATGAAGGCCGAGCCCATGATGCCGAACATGTCGGTCACGCCGTTGGCGGCCAGCGTTTCAACGAAGGCTTCCGACGGGGTCATGGTCTGCGGGCCGGCCGGGACCTGGCTCTCCTTCGCGGCGGCCGAGCCACCGGAAACGGCGGGATTCGAGGTGGTATCGAGGTCGCGCATGGCGTTGTCTCCTGATGAGGGTCTTATAAAGTGGAACAGGGCGTTCCGGAAAATTGCTTGTTGGGGGAAATGTAGGCGGAAGACTTCGGTTGGTCAATAGGAAGTTTTGGTTTACGGAATGAAATTGATGAAAAATTGAGACAAGATGCGGTTTTGAGTGCCTTGTACGGCATTTATAGGGGTCGGTTGGCCGTTCCAGAGCGGCGACGGAAGGTGCGCCGCGGGCGAGGGCTCACCTGCGGTGGAGGAAACAAGGGGGAGGAGGGGCAGGCGTGCGGCACTCGGATGGCTGCGTGCCGGCCTGGGGGGCGGTTCAGTGAATGAAACCGCCCTTGACGAAGCGCACCGGCTCGGCGTCCATGCGCAGGAGCAGCGCAGTCAGCCCGTCAGCCGCGGGTGACGGCGCGCGCTGTGCGCCGGCGTCCGGTCCCGAGACGCAGACCAGGTCTGCGTCGGACCATTGCCGCCCCGGCGTGCCGCGGGCGCGCAGCCAGCCGCCGCGGTCGGCCAGCAGCTGGGTGCCGGCCAGGCGCGAAGGCGATTGCCCGGCGATTGCCGCCACGGCCTGCCAGGCATGTGAGGAAACCGCGGTGCAGCCGGCACGGAAGCGCGGCACCTGCGCCGGCGGTTGCCCGTCGGGGGTGACCAGCACGGTCAGGAAGCGGGGATCCTCGAACGGCAACGATGCCGTCCCGTCCACCGCCACCAGCCGCACGCGCTGGTCGCCGCGCCATTGCGACAGCGCCAGCGGCGCGGCATTGGCGCAGCGGATTGCCATCTCCGGCAGCCGCAACGGCACCGGCCAGTTGCCCTCGGCACCACCGCCGGCCGACAGCGCTTTCATGTAGTCGATCACAGCCCAGGCCTCGCCGAGGCCGAGCACATTGCCGAAGGCCGGCATGGTGGGCTGGCCGTGACGGTCGCGCATGCCGGCCAGCACATGCCAGAACAGTTCGCCATCGGCGCGGCGTGCCAGCAGCGGGCTGACCAGCGTGGGCGGCCACTGCGCCAGGCTGGCGGCCAGCGGGCCTTCTCCGCGCCCGTCCGCGCCGTGGCAGCTGGCGCAATGCTGCGCATAGACCCGGGCGCCGAGCGCGATGGCATCGACGGAGAAGCGGGTAGGGCTGGCGTGGAAGCTGGTCGGCGCGGCTGGCACCAACAGCAGCGCTGCGCCGGGCCAGGGAGCCGCCACCAGGGCGAGCGCACCGGCGGCAAGCAATATGCCGCGCTGGCGTCGCCATGCCAGCGCGGCGGTAATGGCCAGCACGGCAAAGACAAGCGCGCACAGGCTCAGGCCGACCTGGCGCGCGAGGCCCAGGTCGATCAGCAGGGTTTGGCCCGCCACGCGCCGTGCCCAGGGCCACGCGGGCTGGCCGTGGCTGTCGCCGGTCAGGCCAAGGGCATGCCAGAGCGACAGCAAGCCAAGCTGGAATTTCTCGATCAGAACCAGCAATGCATTGAGCCATGCCTGCGGCGGCGGGCCGTTCATCTGGCGGCCCGCGAGGCGGAGCGCAACGCCATTACCAGCTCGCGTCCAGCCCCAGGTGGCGCAGCGCTTCGTGCCGCAGCCCGGTCAGCCGCGGATCGCCGCGATGGCGCGGGTAGGGCAGGTCGACCCGGATCTCTGCCGTGATGTGTGCCGGACGCTGGCTGAAGATGATCACGCGTTGCGCCAGGAACAGCGCTTCCTCCACGTCGTGCGTGACCAGCAGCGCCGAGAAGCGCGAACGCTGCCACAGTTCGACCAGGTCGCTCTGCATCGCCAGCCGCGTCAGCGAATCCAGCTTGCCCAGCGGCTCGTCCAGCACCAGCAGGCGCGGATCGTTGACCAGCGCGCGCGCCAGTGCCACGCGCTGCGCCATGCCGCCCGAGAGCTGGTGCGGGAAGGTGTGGGCGAAGGTTTCCAGCCCGACGCGCCGCAGCGCGTCATCCACGCGCGGGCGCTGGCTTGCCAGCACGCCGCGCGCCTGCAGGCCCAGCGCGACGTTGTCCCATACGCGCCGCCACGGGTACAGCGTGGGGTCCTGGAACACCACGATGCGCGACGGGTCAGGCTCGGTGATCGAGGTGCCGTCCTGCAGGATCTCGCCGGAGGAGGGCTGGTCCAGCCCTGCCACCAGCCGCAGCAGCGTGGACTTGCCGCAACCGCTGGGCCCCAGCAGCGCGACGAACTCGCCCGGTGCGACGCTCAGGTCGACGTCGTCCAGCACCTGCAGCCGGTCGCCGCCGCTGCCGAACCAGTGGCTGACCTGATGGATGTCGATGCGGGCACCGGTCCGGGCTTCCGCGGTGTCGTCTGCCGCCGCGTTAACTCCCCTCTCCCGCGTGCGGGAGAGGGGAGCCTTCTTCACGTGCGTGTAGGGTCTCGATGCTTTCAACCGCTCAACCACACTCACCATTTCACCGTCCCCTTCTGCCACGACAGCACCCGGTCACGCGCCACGAACAGCAGCGTGATCACGCCCGAGAACAGCAGCGCCATCACGATCAGCGCCGCATACATATTGACGTACGAAGCCCAGCCCTGCGCCCATGTCAGGTACCAGCCCAGGCCCGACTTCACGCCCATCATCTCCGCCGTCACCAGCACCGAGAACGAAGCGCCCAGCCCCATGAACAGGCCGACGAATACCTGCGGCAGCGCCGCCGGGATCGCCACGCGCAGCACCAGGAACCAGCCCGAGGCGCCCATGGTGCGCGCCACGTCGTAGTAGCTCTTGTTGACGCCGGCCACGCCTGACCAGGTCAGCACCGCCACCGGGAAGGCGGTGGCCAGCGCGATCAGGAACACCGCGGCGGAATAGCTCGACGGGAAGAAGTAGAAGGTCAGCGGCAGCAGCGCGGTCGACGGCAGCGGGCCCAGCACGCGCAGCACCGGATGCACCCAGTAGCCGATGCGGCGCGACCAGCCGATCGACACCCCCACCAGGAAGCCGGCCAGTCCGCCATAGGCCACGCCCAGCCCGAGCAGTTTGAGCGTATTGAGCACGCTGTCGCCCAGTCGCAGCCAGTCGTCGGCATAGACTTCGATCAGCGCCTGCGGCGGCGCAAAGAAGGGCGTTGGCAGGATCGCGGTCTTGGCGGTCAGGATTTCCCACGCCGACAGTACCACCGGCAGTGCGACCAGCCACGGACCGGCGATGCGCAACGCGGCCAACGCGCGTTGCGCCGCATGAACACGCTCGCCGACGAGCGCAAGCAGCGCCAGCAGCACGGCGCCCGCCAGCGCGGCAATGCCCAGTTCCTCCGTATAGACCCAGTCGCTAAAGCCCACCATCTTGTTGGGCCATTGCCACGTCAGCGCGCCGAACGCGCCCCACGCCAGGGCCGCGACGATGCCCGTGGCCCAGACCGGGCTGGTACCACGTACGGTGGCGATGGCAGGCGCAGCTGGCTCGCGTGCGAGCCCGGCGTCGAGTGCAGGTTGGCTTGTCGTCATGGCATCACCCCAGCACATTGGCGTAGACGTGCTGCGCCAGGCGTTTGGCATCGGTGGTCTTCTTCAGCACGCCGATGCGGCGGAAATCATCGGCGTAGAAGGCGATCTCGTCGCGCAGGTCGACGCCGGTCGGGTGGTGGGTATAGGTCAGCGTGGCGTAGAGCTTGCGCAGGTCTTCCGGGTTGATCTTGGGCGAGTACTTGGCGAAGACCCTGGCGGCCTCGTTGGGGTTCTCGTTGACATAGTCGGTGGCCTGCACGATGGCGCGCGCCAGCGACGTGGCCGCGGGGCGGTCGTTGCGCACCAGCTCGCCGCGGGCGCCGACCACGCAGCAGACCTTGCGCGCGTACTCGCCGGTGAGGTTGGTGGCCAGTTCCACGTAGGCGCCGTTGGTGCGCTTTTCCAGCAGGTAGAGGTTGGGGTCGCCGTCGGCGATCGCCTGGATCTCGCCCTTGTCCACCGCCACGCCCAGCAGGTCGGCCGGGTACTGGCGCCAGGTGATGTCCTTGTCCGGGTCGATACCGTTCTTGGCCAGCAGGATGGTGAAGAAGTGTTTGCCCGGTGCGGCCAGGTCGCTGACGCCGACGGTCTTTCCCTTCAGCTGCTGCAGGCTGGTGACCCCCGCCGCTTTCGATCCCACCAGCCGCACGCAGCCGCCGTGCGAGCTGCCGATGATCTTGACGTCGAAGCCGGCTTCCAGCGGCTTGAGCCAGCGGTGGATCATGCCGACCGCGGCATCGGCCTTGCCGGTGGCGATCGATTCCAGCAACTGGTCGGTCGAGCCGCTGTAGTTGATCAGGTCGACCTGCAGGCCGTTCTTCTCGAAGAAGCCCTTCTCCTGCGCCACCACGATCGGCGTCAGGCAGAAAGAGTTCTGGTTCCACGCGAAGGTCAGCTTGCGCGGCGCCGACCAGGCCTGTCGGCCCAGGATCAGCGACGGCGCGGCAATGGCCGCGGCGCCGGCCAGCCGCAGCATGCTGCGCCGGCGCGGGTCGGCGTGATTGTTGTTGTCCTGGCTCATGGTGAGACTCCCCGTCTTCGTTGTGTGGTGTGGTGAGGCCATCAGGCGGCCTTGCGCTCCGGCCGCTGCGCGGCGTCGTGCTGCGCCACCAGCTCGCGCACGCGCGGGATCAGCTCACGGCCATAGTCGATGGCGTCTTCCAGCGGATCGAAGCCGCGGATCAGGAAGGTGGTGACACCCAGTTCGTAGTACGCCAGCAGGGCCTGCGCCACCTGCTCCGGGGTGCCGACCAGGCCGGTGGAGTTGGAGCGCCCGCCGGTCTCGCGCGCGATCGCGGTCCACAGGCGCTGGTCGACCCGCTCGCCTTGGTCGGCCGCAGCGAGCAGGCGCCGTGCGCCTTCGCTCTGCTGCGGGCCGCCGCGGCTGTAGCCGGCCTGCACGCGCAGGCCGCGGGTGCGCTCCAGGATGCTGTCGGCGCGGGCCCAGGCTTTTTCTTCGGTCTCGGCCAGCACCGGGCGGAACGACACCGAGAAGCGCACCGTGCGGCCATGCTGCGCGGCTTCGGCACGCACGCGGCCGGTCAGCTCGCGCACCTGCTCGAGCGACTCGCCCCACAGCGCGTAGACGTCGGCATGCTTGCCGGCCACTGCCAGCGCCGCTTCCGAGGCGCCGCCGAAATAGATCGGCACATGCGGCTGCTGCGCGGGCTTGACCTCCGAGAAGCCCTGCGTAAAGCGGTAGAACCGGCCTTCGTGGTCGAACGGCGCGGCTTCGGTCCAGATGCGGCGCAGGATGTGCAGGTACTCGTCGGTGCGCGCATAGCGCTGGTCATGGTCGAGGAAGTCGCCGTCGCGCTGCTGCTCGCTGTCCGAGCCGCCCGAGATGAAGTGCACCCCGAGGCGGCCGCCGCTGAACTGGTCGAGCGTGGCAATCTGGCGCGCGGCCAGCGTCGGCGCGGTAAAGCCGGGGCGGTGCGCCAGCATGAAGTGGATGCGCTCGGTCACGCTGGCCGCGTAGGCGATGGTCAGCGTGGCCGACGGGCCGGTGGAATGGTGCGGCACCAGGATGCGGTCGAAGCCGGCCTGCTCATGGGCCTGGGCAAAGGCGCGCACATAGTCGCGATCGATCACCGGGCCTGATGGCGGATGGATCTCGGACTGCTTCTGGCTCTGGATCATGCCGATGAAATCGACGCTCATGCGCGTTCTCCTGGTTTCGGTGAGGGCGGCAGCGTGACCGCCCGGATGGTGTTGGGCTGAGGCAGAAAGTACGACAGGCGCGCGCGCTCACTAACGAATAAAAACGACGGTCCATATTCAATAAGCGTCGTTTTCGTAATGCGGTGCTGGCGCTACGCTAGGCGGCATTCGGTGCGAGCCTCGTGCAGGCTGCGCGCCGCATCGTGATCCTTCCCGGAGTCTTCTCCCATGTCTTTAACGTCTACCTTGCGCAGGCTGCCCAGCAGCGAAGCGCGCCTTGGCGAGGTGCTGGCCGGGCTGTCCGCGCGCTTTGCCGCCAGTGCCGGCGCGCACGATGCCGCTGCCAGCTTTCCGCACGACAACTTTGCGCAGCTGCATGCCAGTGGCCTGGTTGCGCAGGTGGTGCCGCACGCGCAGGGCGGCGGCGGGGCAGGCCTGGCGCAGGCGCGCCGCATCGTGGCGGCGGTGGCGGGCGGCGATGCCGCAACCGCGCTGGTGCTGACCATGACCTACCTGCAGCACCGCGCGATCACCCGCGCCGATTCGCACTGGCCACAGACCGTGCGCGACCAGGTCTTTGCCAGTGCGGTGCAGGACGGTGCGCTGATCAACGCGCTGCGGGTGGAACCGGAACTGGGATCGCCGGCACGCGGCGGCCTGCCGGCCACGGTGGCCACGCGCGTGGCCGACGGCTGGCGCATCAGCGGGCGCAAGCTTTACAGCACCGGCATCCCGGCGCTGCGCTGGCTGGCGGTCTGGGCGCGCACCGATGAGGCGCAGCCGCGCGTGGGCGTGTTCCTGGTGCCCGGACCGGCGGCCGGCATCGCGGGCGTGCGCATCGTCGAGAACTGGAACCACCTTGGCCTGCGCGCTTCCGGCAGCCATGAGACCGTGCTCGACAACGTCTGGATCCCGCCTGACCACGCGGTCGATATCCGCCCGCCGTCAGCATGGGCGCCGGCCGGCGCCAGCCAGGCCGACATCGACGCCAACGCCGACCAGCAGGCCTGGATGACCGTGTTGCTGGGCAGCCTCTATGACGCGGTGGCGCACGCGGCCGCTGTTTGGATTGGCGATTTCGTGCGCGAGCGTGCGCCCGGCAGCCTGGGGGCGCCGCTGGCCACGCTGCCGCGCGTGCAGGAAGCCATCGGCGAGATCGCCGCGTTGCTGCGGGCCAATCAGGTATTGCTGGACGATGCCGCCGTGCGCACCGACGCGGGCGAGCCGCCCGCGCCGGCCGACAGCGGGCTGCTCAAGTACACCGTGACCGGCAATGCCATCCGCGCGGTGGAACTGGCACTGCAGCTCTCCGGCAACCACGGGCTGAGCCGCAACAACCCGCTCGAGCGCCACTACCGCGACGTGCTGTGCAGCCGCATCCATACGCCGCAGAACGATTCCATCCTGGTCGCCGCCGGGCGGGCGCAGCTTGGCCTGTAAGCGCGGGCCTGCCTGGCCGTGCTATGTTTGCAGCAGCACCGCCCCGCAGAGGGCCGCGGCGCAGGCGCCCGCCGCGCCGGCAAACCAGAACGAGACACTCCGGAGTCATTCCCATGGGCAGCACCCCCACCCCCGACACGCTCGCGCCGCTGCGCGACTTCATCACCGGCCTGGCCGCGCTGCTGGACCAGCAGCCGGACGAGCCCCGCATCCTGCGCGAAGGCGGCGCGCTGCTGGCAAGGCTGGTTGCGCGCGACGACTGGCTGCCCAATGCCTGGGCCCAGCCGCATCCCGAGTACTACCAGCAGCACCTGCTGCATTGCGATTCCGCCGAACGCTTCTCGGTCGTCAGCTTTGTCTGGGGACCGGGCCAGCGCACGCCCATCCACGACCACACCGTATGGGGCCTGATCGGCATGCTGCGCGGCGCGGAAGACTCGCAGCCGTTCGTGCTCGACGCCGGCGGCCGGCCTGTGCCGCATGGCGACGCCGTGCGCTTGCTGCCCGGGCAGGTCGAGGCCGTGTCGCCCACGGTCGGCGATATCCACCGTGTCAACAACGTGCATGACGACCGCGTCTCGGTCAGCATCCACGTGTACGGCGCCAATATCGGCGCGGTGCGGCGCTCGGTCTATACCGAGGACGGCACCCGCAAGCCTTTCATCTCCGGCTATTCCAACCAGACCCTGCCTAACCTGTGGGACCGTTCCCGCGAAGTTGCCCAGTCATGACCACGATTACTGCTACGCAAGCCGCACCGGCATTTCCGACGTATTCGCCCGAAGCTGTGCGCAAGGCCCTGCGCAACGGCGACGAGATCGCGCTGATCGACGTGCGCGAGGAAGACCCGTTCGCGCAGGAACATCCGCTGTGGGCCGCCAATTTTTCGCTGTCGAAGCTAGAGATCGACGCCTGGGCACGCATCCCCCGCCGCGACACGCTGATCGTCGTCTACGGCGAATACGCCGGCACCGACCTGGCGCCGCGCGCCGCGGCCGTGCTGCGCGAGCTGGGCTATACGCGCGTGCATCTGCTGGAAGGCGGCCTGCGCGCCTGGATCGACGGCGGCGGCGAGGTGTTCCGCGACGTCAACGTGCCGAGCAAGTCGTTCGGCGAGGTGGTTGAGGCAAAGCGCCACACGCCGTCGCTGGCGGCCGAGGAGGTGCAGGCATTGATCGACACCAAGGCCGATGTGGTGGTCGTCGATGCGCGCCGCTTCGACGAGTACCAGACCATGAGCATTCCCACCGCGACCAGCGTGCCGGGCGCCGAACTGGTGCTGCGCGTGCGCGAGCTGGCGCCCGATCCGCGCACGCGTGTGATCGTCAACTGCGCCGGGCGCACGCGCAGCATCATCGGCACGCAGTCGCTGGTCAACGCGAGGATTCCCAACCCGGTGGCGGCGCTGCGCAACGGCACCATCGGCTGGACCCTGGCCGGCCAGCGACTGGACCACGGTGCCAGCCGCCGCGCGCCCGCCGCGGTCAGCGACGCCAACCGCGACAGTGCCCGCCGCGGCGCGCGCGAGATCGCCGACCGGGCCGGCGTGCGCCGCATTGCGCTGGCCCAGATCGAAGCGCTGCAGCCGCCTGGCCGCACCGTGTACCGCTTCGACGTGCGCACGCCCGAGGAATTCGCGGACAGCCACCTGCCGGGCTTTGTCAACGCGCCCGGTGGCCAGCTGGTGCAGGAGACCGACCATTCCGCTCCGGTGCGCGGCGCGCGCATCGTGCTGGCGGATGATGACGACGTGCGCGCCAGCATGACCGGCTCATGGCTGGCGCAGATGGGTTGGGACGTGTGGGTGGTGGAACCGGTGGCGGCGGCAGAGCGCAGCGAAACTGGCGCGGTCAGCGCACCGGTGCCGGCGTCAGCGCCGGTATCGACCGTCACTGCAGCCGAACTGGCTACATGGATTGACGCAGGCGATGGCAGCACCGCTGTCCTCGACTTCACCACCAGCGCCAACTACGTCAAGCGCCATATTCCCGGCGCCTACTTCGTCATTCGCGCGCAGCTGGCGGACACGCTGCCACGCATCCCGCAGGCCAGGCGCTACGTGCTCACCTGCGGATCGAGCCTGCTGGCGCGCTTTGCCGCTGCCGACCTGCAGCGCCTGACGGATGCGGAAGTGTTCGTGCTGGAAGGCGGCACCCAGGCATGGATCGCCGCGGGACTGCCGCTGGAAAGCGGGGAAACGCGCCTGGCCTCGGAACGCACTGACCGCTACCGCCGGCCGTATGAAGGCACCGACAACCCGCGCGAGGCGATGCAGGGCTACCTGGACTGGGAGTTCGGCCTGATCGCGCAACTGGAGCGCGACGGGACGCATGGGTTCAGGGTGGTGTAGGGCCGCTGCATGATATGCACTGACGCTGCATATCATGCAGCGAGGCTGGCGACGGGCGAGACCGAAAGGCCTAAAGGCGGAGCAGCAGACGCATGGCCTCTTCCACCTTGCGCAGGTGATTGGGCGCCAGCGTGGCTACCGGCCGGCCGCCCATGAACCGGCGATTGGACACCGCTCGGACCTGGTCGATCAACAGGTCCGTCTCACAGGCTAGGCCAGGCAGCCTGCCCAGCGCGACCCGCAACGGGAAGCAATCCTCGCGCTCGATTTGTGATGTGCCCGGCACGATGATCGTAGTCGGATGGCCGGCGTCATTGAGCAAATCCGTCTGGATGATCAGTGCCGGCCGGTTGCGCTTGGCCGGCTCTTCCCGATGCGTCTGGGGATTGAGGTCGACCTCCCAGATCTGCCCGCGCTTCAGCTCAGTCAAGCCCGTCTCCAGCCGATGCGTCCATGTCTTCGCTGGCGGCCAGGTGCTTTGCCGAGAGCTTGCGGGAAAGCATGGCGATACGGGAGGCCATTTCCCGCTCGTTCTTCTCGCGCACGGCATCGCGGATGTAGTCGGAAGTTTTTTGTCCCGATGCCTTTGCCAGCGCGCGAGTCTGGTCGGCCAGTTCTTCGCCGGCGCGGAAGGACAAGGTCGTTCCTTGCATGAATGGCTCCGTACTTGGCTGATACGGAAGTATAGCGCTCATTTGTATCTCATTTTTGTATTACAAAGCCACTAACAGATGGACCGACTAACAAGGTTTGGAAGCAGTGATCAGAGCGTAACTGGGAAGCGAATTGGCCAGAAATTGGAGGAGTCTGCAAGCCCTTGCAGGCGCACGATCTCTCTACAGCAAGGGAACGAACGTAACGATTCCCTGTCAATCGTAATCGTTCAGTTACAATGCTGTCCTGCAGCATCCCACTGGCCAAGCCCCCCGACAGGGACGGCCGGCGGATGCCGTCAATGCCCCCGATCCAATGCGACTGTTGTTCCTGCTGCTGACTGCCATGTGCCTGTCGCTGCTCTCCTTCGGAGCAGTGGCGGACGCGCGCGCCGCGTCGCAGGCGCAGGTCAGCGTTGACCTGGTGGACCTGGCGGCGGCACAGCCTGTCGACGACCTGGGCCGGATCATCGTGCCCGGTGACGACGGCTTGCATGACGACGATATCTGCGACGACCCACCCCCCGGGTATTGCAATATCTGGTCGGCGGACCTGCTCGATCCCCTCGACCTGCTCGACGAGATCGAGGAATCCAGCGCCCTGATTGCATTGCCGCCAGTGAAGCTGCTGCTGCCCTCCGGCGACGTCGCCCAGCATCCGCCTGGCCGCGCCGAGCCGCCGCCTTCGGCCTTCTTCCGGCCACCCATTTCCCGCGCCTGAGCGTTTCCTGCGCCCGCACCGCACGCGCTGCAGCATGCCGCTGCCGTGCCGCGGGCCGCGCCCCCCTTGCCTGATATCGCCAGCCTGCCTGCTGCCTGACCGCGCGGGCAAGCCGCTGCCGTTGTGCGTCCTGCCGTGATCGCGTCCAAGTGACCGCTCGCCCCGGGGCGGGCGGCAGCATGGCGACAGGCAGCCGTATTGCTTGCTTTCCCGACTTATGACAACAACCAAGCTGACCCTGATCGCGTCGCTTTCGCTGATCGCGCTCGCCGCTGCCCCGGCCCATGCCGGCGCACAAGGCGGGGTGTCCCCGAAGCCAACGGACGCGGCCGGTGCCGCGCCAGCCGCCTCCGCGCCCCTGACCAAACCTGCTGCCGCACCCATGCCGGGCTCCGCCATCCTGGCGGCCGCGGCGGTGCCGAAGCCCGCATCCGCCGCAGCGGCCGGCGCCCAGGCGGGACCCGCCTACTCGCTGCCCCAACTGCTCGACCTGGCCCAGTCCACCAACAAGGGCGTGGCCGCCGCCGAGGCCGGTGTCGATGCCGCCAGCGCGGCCATCAGCAGCGCACGTGCCTATCCCAACCCGCAGGTGGAAGTGATGTACGGCCGCTTGTCCGGCAAGCAGCCGGGCGTGACCAGCGGCAATGCGCCCAGCTACGCCGTGGTGCAGAAGCTGGACTACCCGCACCAGCGCAGCCTGCGCGAGGCCATGGCCACCCGCGGGCTGGAGTCGTCGCAGGCCATGCGGCAAGGCTTCCGGGCCGACCTGGCCGCGCGCGTGAAGACTGCCTACTACGACGTGCTGCGCCGCGAGAGCGAGCTGCATGCCGCCGAGGAAGACCTGGCGATGATGCGCCAGATCCATTCGCGGGCGCGCCTGCGCGTGGAGGTGGGCGAGGCGCCGCGCTATGAACTGATCAAGGCCGAGACCGAACTGCTGGCCTCGCAGAAGAGCCAGCAGACCGCCGGGCTGCGCGTCAACCAGGCCAAGGCCGCGCTGCGCCAGCAGGTGGGCGGTGCCATGCCGGGCCAGTTTGCGCTGGCCGGCACCCTGGGCCAGGCGCCCGACGTGCCGCCGCTGCCGGTGCTGCGCGACACCATGACCGCCAGCAATGCCGAGCTGGTCCAGCGCCGCATGGAGCTGGAGCGCGCGCAGCTGGGCGTGAACTACCAGAAGTCGCTGCGCTGGCCCGAGGTGGCGGTGCGCGCCAGCACCGACCGCCAGCCTGACAACAACGTCTCGCAGATCGGCCTGGTCCTGACCATCCCGCTGTGGGACCGCCGCAGCGGCCCGGTGGGCGAGGCCACGGCGCAGGCCACGCAGGCGCGCAGCGCCCTGGAAGCGCGCGAGTTCGAGCTGACGCAGGAGCTGGAAGCCGCCTACCGCCAGTACGAGATCAACCAGGCCCAGGTGACGGCGCTCGAGTCCGGCATCGTGCGCGAGGCCGAGTCGGCGCTGGGCGTGGCCGAGTCCGCCTACCGCTTCGGCGAGCGCGGCATCCTGGACTACCTCGATGCCCAGCGCGTGCTGCGCGGCGCGCGCAATGACCTGATTGCCGCCCAGTACGACCTGCAGGTGGCCGCCATCCAGATCGAAAAGCTTATGTCGACCGCCCCGGGCGCTACCGCAGCGCCGGGCCTGCAGCCGACCTCCACCATCGAACAGAAATAACCATGCGCCCCAATTTCCTGCTTTCTCTGACGGCCGCTGCCGTCCTGACGTTCAGCCTGGCGGCCTGCTCCGACAAACCTGAACCCGTCGCCGAAGCGCCCAAGCTGCCGCCGGGCGTGATCCAGCCCGAGGGCAACCTGCAGAAGGGGCTGAAGGTGGCGCCGGTGGCCACCTCCCCGTTCAGCGAGATGCTGCGCGTGGCCGGCCGCATCGACTTCGACGAGCAACGCGTGGCCCGCATCGGCGCCAGCGTGACCGGCCGCGTGACCGATCTCTATGCCACCCTGGGCCAGGAAGTGAAGGCCGGCCAGGTGCTGGCGCGCCTGCACAGCAGCGAGCTGGGCACGGCGCAGATGGCCTTCCTGAAGAGCGAGGCCCAGACTGAGCTGCAGGGGCGCAACGCCGAGCGCGCGCGCCAGCTGTTTGCCGCCGACGTGATCGGCCGCGGCGAGCTGCAGCGCCGCGAGAGCGAACTGGCGATCGCCTCGGCCGAGATGCGCGCCTACCGCGACCAGCTGCGCGTGCTGGGCATGTCGCAGGCATCGATTGCCGAGCTGGCCAGGAGCGGCAGCATCAACTCGCATTCGCCGGTGTTTTCCAGCATCAGCGGCACCGTGGTCGAGCGCAACGTGGCGCAAGGACAGGTGGTGCAGCCGGCCGATGCGCTCTATACCGTGGCCGACCTGTCGCGCGTGTGGGTGGTGGCCGAGGTGCCCGAGCAGCAGGCCGCCCAGGTGGCCGAAGGGCAGAGCGTCGACATCGAGGTGCCTTCGCTTGGCAACGGCGCGGGCAGCAAGAGCATCACCGGCAAGCTGATCTACGTCGGCCGCACGGTCAACCCGCAGTCGCGCACGGTGCTGGTCCGCACCGAGCTGGAGAACCGCGAAGGCCGCCTCAAGCCTGCCATGCTGGCCAGCATGCTGATCGCCGGCAAGCCGGTCGACCAGCTGGTGATCCCGGCCGCCTCGGTGGTTCGCGACGGCAACGACGAGCTGGTCTATGTCGAGATGCCGGGCAGCAAGTACCGCCTCACCAAGGTCAAGCTGGGCGCCGAGAGCGACGGCATGCGCGTGGTGCAGAACGGTGTGAAGGCCGGCGACCGCATCGTGGTCGATGGTGCCTTCCATCTCGACAACGAGCGCAAGCGCCTCGAGCAAGGGTAATCGGCCATGATGAAATCCCTAGTCGAAGCCGCCATCAAGCAGCGGCTGGTGGTGTGCGTGATAGCCGTGGTGCTGTTCTTCTTCGGCCTGCGCGCTGCCACCAGGCTGTCGGTGGATGCTTTCCCCGATGTCACCAACGTGCAGGTGCAGATCGCGACCGAAGCCGCGGGCCGCTCGCCCGAGGAAGTCGAGCGCTTTGTCACCGTGCCGGTGGAAATGGCCATGACCGGCCTGCCCGGCCTGGAAGAGATGCGCTCGCTGAACAAGGCGGGCCTGTCGCTGATCACGCTGGTGTTTACCGACGCCACTGACGTGTACTTTGCCCGCCAGCTGGTGATGGAGCGCCTGATCGAAGTGGGCGGGCGCATGCCGGAAGGCGTGTCGCCGGTGCTGGGCCCGGTTTCCACCGGCCTGGGCGAGGTCTACCAGTACACGCTGGACCGTGCCGACGACGGCAACCGCGAACTGACGCAGGAAGAGCTGGCCGAGCGCCGCATCGCCCAGGACTGGGTGGTGCGCCCGCTGCTGCGCTCGATTCCGGGCGTGGCCGAGATCAACTCGCAGGGCGGCTACGTGCGCCAGTACCAGGCGCTGGTCAACCCGGAACGCATGCGCCACTACCAGATCTCGACCCAGCAGGTGTATGAGGCGCTGGCGCGCAACAACGCCAACTCCGGCGGCGGCGTGCTGCCGCATTATGCCGAGCAGTACCTGATCCGCGGCGTGGGCCTGGCCCGTGGCGTGGATGACCTGGGCAGCATCGTGCTCAAGGAGATCAACGGCACGCCGGTGTACCTGCGCGACGTGGCCAACGTCACCATCGGGCATGAGGTGCGGCAGGGCGCGCTGGTCAAGAACGGCCAGACCGAGGCGGTCGGCGGCATCGTCATGATGATGCGCGGCGGCAATGCCAAGGAGGTGGTCAGCCGCGTGAAGGCGCGCGTGGCCGAGATCAACGAGCGCGGCATGCTGCCGGGCAAGCTGCAGATCGTGCCGTACTACGACCGCAGCGAACTGGTCGACTCCGCACTGTGGACCGTGACCAAGGTGCTGCTGGAAGGCGTGGTGCTGGTGGTGATCGTGCTGTTCCTGTTCCTGGGCGACGTGCGCTCGTCGGTGATCGTGCTGGCCACGCTGGTCTTGACGCCCTTGCTGACCTTCATGGTGATGAACGAGGTGGGGCTGTCGGCCAACCTGATGTCGCTGGGGGGGCTGGCCATCGCCATCGGCCTGATGGTGGACGGCTCGGTGGTGGTGGTCGAGAACGCGTTCGAGCGGCTCGGCCACAAGGAGCCGGGCCTCACCAAGACCGAGATCCTGGTCAAGGCCGTGCAGGAAGTGGCCACGCCGGTGATCGTTGGCGTGGGCATCATCATCCTGGTGTTCCTGCCGCTGATGACGCTGTCGGGCATGGAGGGCAAGATGTTCGCGCCGCTGGCGTTCACCATCTCGATCGCGCTGGCGATCTCGCTGTTCCTGTCGCTGACGCTGTCGCCGGTGCTGTCGTCGTACCTGCTCAAGGGCGGCGCCGAGCACGACACGCATGTGATCGCCTTCATGAAGCGCCACTACCTGCGCCTGCTGCACTGGGCGCTGGGCAACAGCCGCAAGACGGTGATCTGCGCGGTGGCGGCCTTCGTTGCCACGGTGGCGATCGTGCCGCTGCTGGGCACCTCGTTCATTCCGGAGATGAAGGAAGGCTCGATCGTGCCCGCGATCGACCGCGTGCCCAACATCTCGCTGGAAGAGTCGATCAAGCTGGAGAAGGAAGCCAACAAGCTGGTGCTGAGCGTGCCGGGCGTGAAGTCGGTGGTGTCCGGCGTGGGCCGCGGCGAAAGTCCGGCCGACCCGCAGGGCCAGAACGAGTCGACCCCGATCGCCAGCCTGAAGGACCGCGGCGAGTGGCCCGACGGCTGGACCCAGGACGATATCGCCAACGCCATCCGCGAAAAGCTCAAGGCCATTCCCGGCGTGCAGATCGTGATGGCGCAGCCGATCTCGGACCGAGTCGACGAAATGGTCAGCGGCGTGCGTTCGGACGTGGCGGTGAAGGTGTTCGGCGACGACCTGGACAAGCTGCGCGAGCTGGCGGGCGAGATTTCGCGCGTGGCCGGCGGCATCCAGGGCTCGCAGGACATCCGCATCGAGCGCGTGTCGGGGCAGCAGTACCTGTCGATCGAGATCGACCGCCAGGCGATTGCGCGCTACGGGCTGAACGTGTCCGATATCCATGACGTGATCGAGATCGCCATCGGCGGCAAGCGTGCCACGGACATCTTCGAAGGCGAGCGCCGCTTTGCCGCGGCGGTGCGCCTGCCGGAGGAGTTCCGCAACAACGAGCAGGCCATCCGCCAGCTGCTGGTGTCCACCCCCAACGGCACCCAGGTGCCGCTGCAGAGCGTGGCCAGGATCGAGGTCAACGACGGTCCGGCCCAGATCAGCCGCGAAATGGCCAAGCGCCGCGTGGTGGTGATGATCAACGTGAAGGACCGCGACCTCGGCGGCTTCGTGGCCGAGCTGCAGCAGGCCACCGACGCCAAGGTGAAGCTGCCCGAAGGCTACTACCTGGAGTGGGGCGGCCAGTTCCAGAACATGGAACGCGCCATGGGCCACCTGAAGATCATCGTGCCGGTGACCATCGCCGCGATCTTCTTCCTGCTGTTCCTGCTGTTCAACTCGCTGCGCTTTGCCACGCTGATCATTACGGTGCTGCCGTTTGCCTCCATCGGCGGCATCATCGGGCTGTTCGTCACCGGCGAATACCTGTCGGTGCCGGCCTCGGTGGGCTTTATCGCGCTGTGGGGCATGGCGGTGCTGAACGGGGTGGTGCTGGTGTCGTATATCCGCACGCTGCGCGACTCGGGTTTGTCGCTCGATGAAGCGGTGGTGCAGGGCGCGACCCAGCGGTTCCGGCCGGTGATGATGACCGCGACCATTGCGATGCTGGGCCTGGTGCCGTTCCTGTTCTCGACGGGGCCGGGCTCGGAAGTGCAGCGTCCGCTGGCGGTGGTGGTGATCGGCGGGCTGATCACGTCGACGCTGCTGACGCTGGTGATGGTGCCTACGCTGTATCGGTGGTTTGATGATCGCAGGCCGGATCCGACCAGGGATGTGCCGGTGTAAGGCGGCATCGTCTCGCGTCCCGCTTGAACTGACCCCCAGAAGTTGGAGACAACTTTTTGGGGTTTTTACATGGCAAAGTACACCGAGCAGTTCAAGCTGCA
>NZ_JBYTEG010000003.1:0-140558 GCF_058792255.1 Cupriavidus sp. CPT47-8839-RL05A
GGCCTGGCTGTTTCACCAGTCTGCGAATGCCTGGAGCCAGCAGGATGCGCCCAGCTATGTGTTCAAAGGACTGAATCTGCTGGCCATGGACGGGACGATCCTTCGTACCGCCGACAGCCCCGCCAATCGCGGGCACTTCGGGGCCCAGGTCTATCCGAGCGGCAAGCTGGCGAGCTATCCGCAGGTGCGTGCTGTCACGCTGACCGCCATTCCGACCCATCTGATCCGCGATGTCGAGTTTGGCCGCTACGACACCAATGAGATGGTGTATGCCAAGCAACTTGTACCGCGCATCCCTGACGATTCGATTACTGTCTTCGACAAGGGCTTTCTGGCCGCCGAGATCCTGTGTGGACTCACCATCGGCGGCCACAATCGGCACTTCGTGATTCCAGCCAAGACGAACACCCGCTGGGATGTCGTCGAGGGCAAGCCTGACGATGCTACGGTGCGCATGCGCGTGTCACCCCAAGCGCGGGCGAAGTGTCCGGAACTGCCCGAGTTCTGGGAGGCGCGCGCCATCCGAACGATCGACTCGCGCGGGCGCGAGCGCGTTTTGCTGACTTCCCTACGGGATCGCCGACGTTTCAAGCCAGCCGATATTGTCGCGTGCTACACGCGCCGCTGGCAGATCGAGACGAGCTACCGAGAGCTCAAGCAATCCATGCTGGGGATGGAGTTGACCTTGCGCAGCCAGACGGTAGATGGGGTCTATCAGGAAATCTGGGGCGCACTGATTGCCTACAACACGATTCGGCTGGAAATGGCCAAAGCGGCGCTCGAAGCGAAGATCGCCCCGACCGACATCAGCTTCGTGCGTGCCTTCCATACCATTCAGTACGAACTAATGTGGGCTGCCGCAACGCGATCACACGGCAAACTGCCTGCACTGCTACAGCGCTTGCGCGAGCGCCTGAAGGCGCTCCCAAACGAAAAACGACCCGCACGCTCATGCGCACGGATCGTTAAGTCGCGACCTTCTCGCTACACCGTTCGGTACCTGAAGAAGGACCTTAACTGAACGGCATTACCCCGAAGGGGGGCGCTTTTTTCAACCACACAAGCAGCAGGCAAAACCCGGCAATCAGGAAGAGCGGACAAAATTCAGCCCACCCTCGTGCAATCCCGCCGCTGCAGCGGGAGCGCTGCCCTGGCCTACCTTGCCCGGCACGGCCTGGGCCGTGCCGGCGGCATGACCGTTGCCATTGGCGCCCGGAGGCGCCGGCTGGCTGCGGTCAACCCGTTCGCGCAATTCCTTGCCCGCCTTGAAGTGCGGCACCCGTTTCTCGGGAACCAGCACACGCTCGCCGGACTTGGGATTGCGCCCCACGCGAGGCGGACGCTTGTTCAGACCAAAACTGCCGAATCCGCGGATCTCGATGCGGTGGCCATCGGCCAACGCCTCGGACATCGCGTCGAGTATCGTTTTGACCGAGATGTCCGCGTCCCGCAGCAGCAGCTGGGGGAAGCGGGCAGCCAGTTTTTCGACGAGCTCCGACTTGGTCATGGGCATACGCGCAAGCGCGGGGGCCTGCGATTACTGGTTGTCCTGGCCGAGCTTGGCCTTCAGCAGGGCGCCGAGGTTGGTCGTGCCAGCCGTGCCGGTGTCAGCCTGGAACTTCTGCATCGCTTCTTGCTGCTCTGCGCTGTCCTTGGCCTTGATCGACAGGTTGATGTTGCGCGACTTGCGGTCGACGTTCACCACCAGGGCGGTGATCTGCTCGCCTTCCTTCAGCACGTTGCGGGCGTCTTCCACACGGTCAGCGGAGATTTCCGAAGCACGCAGGTAGCCTTCCACATCGTCAGCCAGCTGGACCACGGCGCCCTTGGCGTCAACCGCCTTGATGGTGCCCTGAACCAGCGAACCCTTGTCGTTGGCCGAGATGAAGTTGTTGAACGGATCGCCCGACAGCTGCTTGATGCCCAGCGAGATGCGTTCCTTGTCGACGTCGATGCCCAGGACCACGGCTTCGACTTCGTCGCCCTTCTTGTACTTGCGAACGGCTTCTTCGCCAGTCTCTTGCCACGACAGGTCCGACAGGTGCACCAGGCCGTCGATGCCGCCCGGCAGGCCGATGAACACGCCGAAGTCGGTGATCGACTTGATCTGGCCGGCCAGCTTGTCGCCCTTCTTGTGGTTACGCGAGAAATCGTCCCACGGATTGGCCTTGCACTGCTTCATGCCCAGGCTGATACGACGCTTGTCTTCATCGATATCCAGCACCATGACTTCGACTTCGTCGCCCAGCTGGACAACCTTGGACGGGGCAACGTTCTTGTTGGTCCAGTCCATTTCCGACACGTGCACCAGGCCTTCGATGCCGGCTTCGATCTCGACGAACGCGCCGTAGTCGGTCAGGTTGGTCACCTTGCCGAACAGGCGGGTGCCTTGCGGGTAGCGGCGCGAGATGCCGACCCACGGATCTTCGCCCAGCTGCTTCACGCCCAGCGAGACGCGGTTCTTTTCCTGGTCGAACTTGAGGATCTTGGCGGTGATTTCCTGGCCAACCGACAGCACTTCGCTCGGGTGGCGGACACGGCGCCAGGCCAGGTCGGTGATGTGCAGCAGGCCGTCAATGCCACCCAGATCCACGAATGCGCCGTAGTCGGTGATGTTCTTGACGATACCGTTGACGATGGCGCCTTCCTTCAGGGTTTCCATCAGCTTCTGGCGCTCTTCGCCCAGGGTCGCTTCGACCACGGCGCGGCGCGACAGCACCACGTTGTTGCGCTTGCGATCCAGCTTGATGACCTTGAATTCCAGGGTCTTGCCTTCGTACGGGGTGGTGTCCTTGATCGGGCGCACGTCAACCAGCGAACCCGGCAGGAACGCGCGGATGCCGTTGACCATCACCGTCAGGCCGCCCTTGACCTTGCCGGTCACGGTACCCGAGATGATCTCGCCGTCTTCCAGCGCCTTCTCGAGGTTCAGCCACGATGCCAGGCGCTTGGCCTTGTCGCGGGAGAGGATGGTGTCGCCATAGCCGTTCTCGAGCGCATCGATGGCCACGGAGACGTAGTCGCCGGCCTGCACTTCGAGTTCGCCCTGGTCGTTCAGGAACTCCTCCACCGGCACGAATGCCTCGGACTTGAGGCCGGCATTGACGACCACGAAATTGTGGTCGATGCGCACGACTTCAGCGGAGATCACTTCGCCAGCCTTCATATTGGAGCGGGCGACGGATTCCTCGAACAGTGCGGCAAAGGATTCGTTAGTTTGCAGGTCGGACATAAACGTAAGGTGAAATCCGCAATACGCTGGCCGGCGCGACTATCGCGCTCAGTCTGCCAGTGCAGCGGGGTCAGGTTTGACACAAGCCAGCCACAAGCCTTGCCCGGGCTGGCGCCATCTGGTGCCGTCGGGGTACGCCGCTTCTACTGATGCGCCCGCATGCATCTCATGCATCGGGCCGCACAGCGGCAAACCACTCCAGCACCTGCGCCACTGCCTGGTCCACCGTCATATCGGAGGTATCCAGCAGCTTTGCATCCTCGGCGGGACGAAGCGGCGCGGCGGTGCGGGTGCGATCCCGTACATCGCGCGCTTCAAGGTCACGCAAAAGGTCTTCGATATTAGCAGAAATTCCCTTATCAATCAATTGTTTATAGCGCCTGCGAGCGCGCGCCTCAACACTTGCGGTCAGGAACACCTTGAGCGGCGCATCCGGGAAGATCACAGTGCCCATGTCGCGGCCGTCGGCGACCAGCCCCGGCAGCTTGCGGAAGCTGCGCTGCAGCTGGGTCAGCGCGTCGCGCACCGGCTGGTGCACGGCGATGGCCGAGGCCCGGTTGCCGATCGCCTCGGCACGGATTGCCAGGCTGACTTCCTCGCCTTGCATCCAGACGCGGTCAGGGCCGAACTTCACATCGAGGCGGGAAGCGATCTTTGCAAGCGCGTCCACGTCCGCCAAGTCAATCCCGGCGCGGTCGCTGGCCAGCGCCACGAGCCGGTACAGGGCGCCGCTGTCGAGCAGGTGAAAGCCCACGGCGTCCGCGACCTTGTGCGCGACAGTGCCCTTGCCCGAGGCAGTCGGCCCGTCAATGGCGATGACGTTGACGATAGTCATTGTTTATAAAACCAAGAGAAACGATTGATTGTGAATTCAATTGAGAATAATTATCATTTGATTCATGGCACTTCGCCGCAGCCGCGGCACCGTGCCCTTTCCGTCCAGTCGCGAGGCAATCTACCATGGCAAAAACCCTGACTTTCGGCATCATGCACCTCGGCATCGCTTTCAGCGTGACGTATGCGCTGACCGGCAGCCTCGCCATCAGCGGTGCCATCACCTTCATCGAGCCGGCCGTCAATACCGTGGCCCACTACTTCTTCGACCGCTACTGGGAGAAGCGCGAGCGCCGCCAGGCCGGAACTGCCCGCGACCGCGCCCCGGCGCAGCGCGACCACGCCAACCTGGCCAGCGCTTAGACGGTCACGCCCGCAAACACGCTGAAGTAATCCGGGAACGTCTTCGCCACACAGCCCGGATCATTGATCCGCACCGGCAGCGGCCCAAAGGCTGCCAGCGAGAAGCACATCGCCATGCGATGGTCATCATAGGTGCCAATGCCGTCGGCCGGAGTCTGCCACGGTTGCGGCGGCGTCACACGCAGATAGTCGGCCCCTTCTTCCACGACTGCGCCGAGCTTGCGCAGTTCCGTCGCCATCGCCGCGATACGGTCCGTTTCCTTGACGCGCCAGCTGGCGATATTGGTCAGCGTGGTCGTGCCTTCGGCAAACAGTGCCGCCACCGCCAGTGTCATCGCCGCATCGGGGATATGGTTGCAGTCCAGCTCGATGCCGTGCAGGCGCCCGTCGTCGCGTTCCGTGCCGCGCACTTCGATCCAGTTGTCACCTGCCATCACATTGGCGCCCATGCGGTTGAGCGCCTCGGCGAAGCGCACATCGCCCTGCATGCTGGCCATGCCCACGCCTTCCACCCGGACCGGGCCACCGCCGATCGCACCGGCCGCCAGGAAGTAGGAAGCGGACGACGCATCGCCCTCAACAAAGATCTCGCCTGGCGAGCGGTAAGCCGCGCCGGCCGGCAGCACGAAGCGCTCCCAGCCCTGGCGCTCGACCTCGATGCCGAAGCGCGCCAGCAGGTTCAGCGTGATCTCGATATACGGCTTGGAGATCAGCTCGCCTACTACTTCGATCTCGATGCGGCCGCTGTCGGATTGCGCCATCGGCAGGCTCATCAGCAGCGCGGTCAGGAACTGGCTCGACACATCGCCGCGCACGCGGATCGGCGCGTCGATGCGAATGCCGGCCGGCTGGATATGCAGCGGCGGAAAGCCTTCATTGCCAAGGTAGTCGATCACGGCGCCCACCTGGCGCAGGCCGTCGACCAGGTCGCCGATCGGCCGCTCATGCATGCGCGGCACGCCCGACAGCTTGTAGCTGCCGCCCTGCAGCGCAAGCGCGGCAGTCAGCGGGCGGATCGCGGTGCCGGCATTGCCCATGAACAGTTCGGCCGACTTGTTCGGAAAATTGCCCCCGGCGCCGGTGACGATGTAGTCGTCGCCTTCCTGCCGCCACGCCACGCCGAGCGTGCGCAACGCTTGCAGCATCACGCGGGTGTCGTCGGAATCGAGCAGGTCGCGCACGCGGGTTTCGCCCGTGGCCAGTGCGGCCAGCAGCAGCACGCGGTTGGAGATGCTCTTCGAGCCCGGCAGCCGGACGGTGCCGTTGGCGCGGGTCAGGGGGCCTAGCGTCAGGTGTTCCATGGTTTTCGTGGGCGCCGGGGCGCCGCGGTCAGGCTATTGGTTCAGGGTTCGGTATGGTTGCCCGCGGCACGCTCTGCGCCCCAGGCCAGCCGGGTCTTGCTGGCGCGCGCGAAGATGCGTTCGAGCGCGTCGCCGTCGCCCTTCTCGATCTGCGCCTTCAGGTGCGCCAGCACCGACTGGTAGGTATTCAGCTCACGCAGCAGCGCGTCGCGGTTGGCCACGCAGATGTCGCGCCACATCTCAGGCGACGAGGCCGCGATGCGCGTGAAATCGCGGAAGCCGCCGCCGGCGAAGCCCAGCTTCAGCGCGGCATCTTCCGCATTGGCGACCTGCGCCACCAGCGCGTACGACAGCACGTGCGGCAGGTGGCTGACCGCGGCAAACACCGCGTCGTGCTGCACTGCCGACATCACATGGCATTCTGCGCCGGCGCTTTCCCACATGGCGCGCACCGCGGCGACATCGGCGCGCGAGTTTTCCTGCAGCGGGCACAGCACGGTCTTCTTGCCGAGGTACAGGTCCGGCAGCGCCGCCTCCACGCCGTTGAGCTCGCGCCCGGCGATCGGGTGTGCCGGCACGAACTGCGCGACCTTGTCGCCGAGCGCCGTCTTGGCCGCCATGATCACGTCTGACTTGGTGCTGCCGGCATCGGTGACGATGGTGCCCGGCTGCAGGTGCGGCTCCAGCGCGTGCAGCAGCGCAAAGTTCTGCGCCACCGGCGCGCACAGCACGATCACGCTGGCGCCGCGCGCGGCATCCGCCAGCGTCGCGGCCTCGTCGATCACGCCAAGATCCAGCGCCTTCTGCAGCGACGCCGGCGAGCGCCCCACCCCGACCACCGTGCCCACCACGCCGGCGCGCTTGAGCGCCAGCGCGAGCGAGCCGCCGATCAGGCCGACACCGACAATGACAACACGGGAAAAATGCAATGCACTCACAATCTCAGGCCGCTAGGGGCAGTGGCTCGGACCAGGCCGAGGTAAATCGATGATTGGCAACGAGGCAGGCAAGCAGCCTGCAGCGAAACGCCGCGATTGTAGCCGCGCTCACGCCAGCGCCCGCTCCAGCGCCGCGATGAAGGCCGCGTTCTCCTCGGCCAGGCCGATGGTCACGCGCAGCCAGCGCGGCAGGTTGTAGTTGCCCACCGGCCGCACGATCACGCCCTGCTTCAGCAAGGCCAGGTTGACGCGCGCGCCGGCGCCGTCGTCATCGCCCACGCGCACCATCACGAAGTTGCCGGACGACGGCACGTATTCCAGCCCGAGCCGGTCGAAGGCATCGGTCAGCTGGCGCTTGCCGGCACGGTTCAGCTCGGCGCTGCGGCGCAGGAACCCGGCATCGCCCAGCGCCGCGATGGCCGCGGCCTGCGCCACGCTGTTGACGTTGAACGGCTGGCGGATGCGGTTCAGCAGGTCCGACAGCTCCGGTTGCGCCACCGCGTAGCCGATGCGCAGGCCCGCCAGGCCATAGGCCTTGGAGAACGTGCGCGACACCATCAGGTTCGGGTAGCGGCGCACCCAGGCGAGCGAATCATATTGCTGGTCGGCATCCAGGTATTCGTTGTACGCCTCGTCCAGCACAACCACCACATTGGCCGGCACCCGCTGCAGGAAGGCTTCGATCTGCGCGGCCGGCACGAACGTGCCGGTCGGGTTGTTCGGGTTGGCGATAAAGACCAGGCGCGTATCCGGCGCGATCGCCGCGGCCATCGCCTCCAGGTCATGGCCGTAGTCGCGCGCGGGCACTTCGATGGCGCGTGCGCCGATCTCCTGCGTGGCCAGCGCGTAGACCGCGAACGAGTACTGGGCATAGACGATCGACTGACCCGGCTCCACCAGCGCATGCGCGGCCAGCTCCAGGATGTCGTTGCTGCCGTTGCCCAGCGTCAGCCAGTCGGCGGGCACGCCGAAGCGCGCCGACAGCGCGCCCTTCAGCGCAAAGCCGTTGGAATCCGGGTAGCGGCCGAGTTCAGCCACCGCATCGGCGACCGCGCGGCGGGCCGACTCGGGCATGCCGAGCGGATTTTCATTAGAGGCGAGCTTGACGATGCCGGCCTCGTCCAGGCCGAACTCGCGCGCGACTTCCGAAATCGGCTTGCCGGCAACGTACGGCGAAATCGCCCGCACATAGCCGGGTCCGAACACCGTGCCGCCTTGCTTACCCTGCTCTGCCATCTCGTCTCCTTGTTCTTGCCTGGCTGCCTTACTTGCTCGACGGATACGAGCCCAGCACCTTCAGGTAAGCCGCGTTGCGGCGCAGCTCTTCGATGGCGCGCGCCACTGCCGGCTCATGCTGGTGCCCTTCCACGTCGACGTAGAAGTAGTACTCCCACGCGCCGCTGCGCGCCGGGCGCGACTCGAAGCGGCACATTGAAACACCGTTCTCCGCCAGCGGCGCCAGCAGCTGGTACACCGCGCCGGCCTTGTTGGGCACCGACAGGATCATCGAGGTCTGGTCGCTGCCCGACGGTTCGGTCTCATAGCGGCCGATCACGGCAAAGCGCGTGCGGTTGTGGGGATCGTCCTGGATATGCGTGCGCACGATATGCAGGTGATAGCGGTTGGCGGCGGACTCGCCGGCAATCGCGGCCACGGTCGGGTCTTCGCTGGCCATGCGCGCGGCCTCGGCATTGCTCGACACCGCCTGGCGCTCCAGGTGCGGATAGTTGGCGGTCAGCCAGTGCTGGCACTGCGCCAGTGCCTGCGCATGCGCGCGCACCACCGTGACGCCCTGCATGTCGGGCGTAGATGCCATCAGGTTGTGGTGCACCTTGAGCGCGATCTCGCCGCTGATCTTCAGCGAGGTCTGCAGGAACAGGTCGAGCGTGCGCGACACCGCGCCCTCGGTGGAGTTCTCGACCGGCACCACGCCGTACTCGACCGTGCCCGCCTCGACGGCACGGAACACCTCGTCGATGCTCGGGCAAGGCACGCCCGACACCTCATGGCCGAAGTGCGCATACAGCGCCTGCTCGGAGAACGTGCCGGCCGGGCCGAGGAAAGCCACTTCCAGCGGCTTTTCCAGCCCGCGGCATGCGGACATCACCTCGCGCCAGATCGCCGCAACGCTTTCGCCCAGCAGCGGGCCGGGGTTGGCGCCCTGCACCTTGCGGATCACCTGCAGCTCGCGCTCCGGGCGGAACACCGGCGCGCCGTACTTCTTCTTGACCTCGCCGACCTCGAGTGCCAGCTTGGCGCGGCGGTTCAGCATCGCCAGCAGTTCGCGGTCAACGGTGTCGATCTGCTCGCGCAGCGGGCCCAGCTCGACCGACAGCTTGCGCTCGGCTTCGCTCAGGTGGCTATCGTTCTGCTGCTCGTTGGGCGGCGTCTCCTCGCGCGCGGGGGTGCGGTCTTGGCTTGTCATTTTGTATGAATCCGGTGGGCCGCCGGGGCGCGGCGGCCGGAGAAAAACTGACCTCTGCCTGCCGGCGCACTGTGCCTGACGTGCGCGGGCAGCCAGCGGGAATGCGCGTCAGGCGGATGTACGCTCGAACTCGCGCATGAAATCGACCAGCGCCATCACGCCTTCCAGCGGCATCGCGTTATAGATGCTGGCGCGCATGCCACCCACGGTCTTGTGTCCCTTGAGCTGCACCAGGCCGTTGGCCCGCGCCTGCTGCAGGAACGCTTCATTGCGCGATTCGTCGCCCAGGAAGAACGGCACGTTCATGCGCGAGCGGCAGCTCGGATGGATCTCGTTGCGATAGAAATCGCTCTGGTCCAGGTAGTTGTACAGCGCCGACGCCTTGGCGATATTGCGCTGCTCGATCGCGGGCACGCCGCCCTGGCGCTTGAGCCACTTGAAGACCAGGCCGGCGATATAGATCGCATAGGTCGGCGGCGTGTTGTACATCGAGTTGTGCTCGGCCACCAGGCGCCAGTTGAATGCCGACGGGCACAGCGGGTGGGCATGACCGAGCAGGTCGTCGCGCACGATCACGATGGTGACGCCGGCCGGGCCGATATTCTTCTGCGCGCCGCCGTAGACCACCTGCACGCGCGACCAGTCGATCGGGCGCGACAGGATATGGCTGGAAGCGTCCGCCACCACCACGCGGTCGCCCTTGACCTGGCCGATATCGGGAATGTCCTGGAACTCCACGCCGACGATGGTCTCGTTGGTGCACAGGTGCACGTAGCCGGCATCGTCCGACAGTTTCCAGTCCGCAACGTCGGGGATGCGGTGGAATTTCTGCGCCTCGCTGGTGGCAGCGATATTGACCGCGCCATAGCGGCGGGCTTCCTGCTCGGTCTTGACCGACCAGGTGCCGGTGACGACGAAATCGGCCTTGGGCTGCTCGGCGCTGCGCAGCCGCATCAGGTTCAGCGGCACGATGGCGTTTTCGCCGATGGCGCCGCCTTGCAGGAACAGCACCTTGAAATTGGCGGGGATGTGCAGCAACTCGCGCAGGTCAGCGATCGCTTCGTTATGGATGCTTTCGAATTCGCGGCTGCGGTGGCTCATCTCCATCACCGAAACCCCGGTCCCGTGCCAGGACAGCATCTCCTCGGCAGCCTGTTGCAGCACTTCGGCGGGCAGCGCCGCCGGGCCAGGGGAGAAGTTGTAGACACGTTCGGCCAATGCACGCTGCATCATGCCGGCAAGAGCGGGATTCTGGGGATCGTTCATGAGACGGGGAATGGAAAAATGGCTGCCGGTGTTACCCAAGCAGCCATTATCCCTCAAACCCGCGCCCCGTTGGGCACCCGGGGCCAGGCCCCGGGGCCGCACTTGCCTGCAAGGCTGCAGGCGGGCGGCGGTCTGATTCAGTCGCGGATCACGCCAGCATCACTTCGAAGCGGCGGTGATTTCCTTCTCTGCGGCGTCGCGCATCGACTTGCCGACCTGCGTGCCGTACTTCTGCATCATCGAACCCCAGATCTCCTGGGTCGCCTTGCCCTGGTTGGCCATGAACTTCTGGCCGGTCGGCGACTTCAGGAAGGTGGTCAGGTCCTTGAGTTCCGCCGTCGAGTAGTACTTGCCGAAGGCATCGTAGTGCGCCTGGATCGCGTCCTTGCGGAAGCCATCGGTGCTGAACGCCGAGCCGGCGCCGTCAACCATGCGCTGCACCGCGCCGTTCTTCTTCAGCTTTTCGACAGCGGCCTGCTTCTGCTTGTCGTTCAGGGTCTTGTTCTCGACCAGCACTTGTTCCAGCACCAGCGGAGCTTCCTGCTTGGCGCCTTGCTGCCAGTTTTCGGCCTGGCCCTTGACGGCCTGGTCAGCCTGCATGACGGAAAGCAGTTCCTTGATGGCTGCTGTCTTTTCCGCATCCTGCGCATGGGCGTGCTGCGCCATCATGAAGGTCGGAACGAAAGCGGCCAGAACTGCGATACGTCGATAGGTTTTGAGCATTGTGACTCCCTGGTAAATACGTCCGTTTTAGTCCGGACAGCCGCGAGGCGAGTTCCGGCTGGCGTCCTATTGTTGCAACAATTTACGATTTGTCTTACGGATTAGCGTCCAAGTCGGCCCCGGCAGCACCTTCTGCACCGTCGGCGTCTTCAGCCTCGTCGCCACCGGCACCGTTGTCGGCATCGCTTTCGACGATGCGCTGCAGCCCGGACAACTTGGTGCCTTCGTCAACGTTGATCAGCGTGACACCCTGCGTGGCGCGGCCCATTTCGCGGATTTCAGCCACGCGGGTACGGATCAGCACGCCGCCGGTGGTGATCAGCATGATCTCATCCTCGGGCGAAACCAGTGCTGCCGCCACCACACGGCCATTGCGCTCGCTCGTCTGGATCGCAATCATGCCCTTGGTGCCGCGGCCGTGTCGAGTGTACTCAGCAATGGGGGTGCGCTTGCCGTAGCCGTTCTCGGTCGCGGTCAGCACGCTGCCGCGCATGCCCGCCTCAGCCTCTTCGGCGGTCTCGGCCGGCGCCACCAGCATGGCGATTACGGTCTGGCCGTCTTCAAGGTTCATGCCGCGCACGCCGCGCGCCTGGCGGCCCATCGGACGCACGTCGTTCTCGTCGAAGCGCACGGCCTTGCCGGCATCGGAGAACAGCATCACATCGTGCTGGCCGTCGGTCACGGCCGCGCCGATCAGGTAGTCGCCCTCGTCCAGGTCGACCGCAATGATGCCGGCCTTGCGCGGATTGGAGAACTCGGTCAGGGCGGTCTTCTTGACCGTGCCGCGGGCGGTGGCCATGAAGATGAAGTGCTCGGCGTCAAACTGCTTGACCGGCAGGATCACATTGATCTTCTCGCCTTCGGACAGCGGGAACATGTTGACGATCGGGCGCCCGCGCGAGTTGCGGGAGCCCTGCGGCACCTCGTACACCTTCAGCCAGTAGAGCCGGCCGCGGTTGGAGAAGCACAGGATGTAGTCGTGGGTATTGGCCACGAACAGCGTGTCGATCCAGTCGTCTTCCTTGGTCGCTGCCGCCTGCTTGCCGCGTCCGCCACGCTTTTGCGCGCGGTACTCGGAAATCGGCTGGCTCTTCATATAGCCGCTGTGCGACAGCGTGACCACCATGTCCTGCGGCGTGATCAGGTCTTCGGTGTCCAGCTCGGTCGCGTTCAGCTCGATCTGCGAACGGCGCTCGTCGCCGAATTCGGCGCGGATAGCGGTGAGTTCGTCGATGATGATGGCAGTAATACGCTCCGGCCGCGCCAGGATATCCAGCAGGTCGGTGATTACCGCCATGATGTCGCGATATTCCTGGACGATCTTGTCCTGTTCGAGCCCGGTGAGGCGTTGCAGGCGCATTTGCAGGATTTCCTGCGCCTGGCCATCCGACAGGCGGTACAGGCCGTCTGCCTGCATGCCGAACACCGGCGGCAGCCCGTCCGGACGATAGGAGGCGCGGCCGCCCGGGGTCTCGCCTTCGGCGCGCGCAAGCATTTCGCGGACCAGGGCCGAATCCCATGCCTTCGCCATCAGTTCCTGCTTGGCGATCGGCGGCGTCGGTGCGGCCTTGATGATGGCGATGAATTCGTCGATATTGGCCAGCGCCACGGCCAGGCCTTCCAGCACGTGGCCGCGCTCGCGCGCCTTGCGCAGCTCGAACACCGTGCGGCGGGTGACGACTTCGCGCCGGTGCGCCAGGAAGTACTCCAGCATCTGGCGCAGGTTCAGCAGGCGCGGCTGGCGGTCGACCAGCGCCACCATGTTCATGCCGAAGGTGTCCTGCAGCTGGGTGTTCTTATATAGGTTGTTGAGAACAACCTCAGGCACCTCATTGCGCTTGAGCTCGATCACCACGCGCATGCCAGACTTGTCCGACTCGTCGCGGATGTCGGAAATGCCCTCGATCTTCTTTTCAGTGACCAGTTCGGCGATGCGCTCGAGCAAGGTGCGCTTGTTGACCTGGTAGGGCAGCTCATCGACGATGATCGCCTGGCGCTGGCCGCGGTCGATGTCCTCGAAGTGCGTCTTGGCCCGCATCACCACGCGGCCGCGGCCGGTGCGATAGCCTTCGCGAACGCCCTGGATGCCATAGATAATCCCGGCGGTCGGAAAATCAGGCGCCGGAATCAATTCAATCAGCTCATCCACCGTCGCCTGCGGGTTGCGCAGCAGGTGCAGACAGCCATCGACGATTTCATTCAGGTTATGTGGTGGGATATTGGTGGCCATGCCCACCGCAATACCGGACGAACCGTTGATTAGCAGATTGGGAATACGCGCCGGCAGAATCGAAGGCTCTTTTTCAGAGCCGTCGTAGTTGCTGTCGAAATCGACGGTTTCCTTGTCGATGTCGAACAGCATCTCGTGGGCGATTTTCGCCAGGCGGATTTCGGTATAACGCATGGCCGCGGCGTTATCGCCGTCGACCGAACCGAAATTACCCTGGCCGTCGACCAGCATGTAGCGCAGCGAGAAGTCCTGCGCCATGCGGACGATGGTGTCGTAGACTGCGGTATCGCCGTGCGGGTGATACTTACCGATCACATCACCGACGATACGGGCCGACTTCTTGTAGGGTCGGTTCCAGTCGTTGTTGAGCTCGTGCATCGCAAACAGCACGCGCCGGTGCACCGGTTTCAGGCCGTCCCGCACATCAGGAAGCGCCCGGCCCACGATCACGCTCATGGCGTAATCGAGATAGGAGCGGCGCATTTCCTCTTCGAGGGAGACCGGAAGGGTTTCTTTTGCGAATGGATCCATTGCGGCGTGGTTTATGCGGCAGGTTTAAGCGAATGACAGGCCCTTTAGCGCGCGGCACGGTGGGCGCCTGACGGCTGGGCAACGTGCCATTCTAACATGCCGCCACCCCCCGCCTGCCGCTCTCCGGACAGCCCTTGCGCACACCTCCCGAGGCCCTGACTGAAACCCGGAATCCCTGATGCCACAAGGCTTTGCGGGCGATACAAGACCCATGTTGCACAAACACCACAGGCCCAAAACCCATGCGGCGAATCGAATATATTTACTTCTTAGGAAACGACCCTTGTGGCACAATTCCCCAGCGAAGAGCCAGACATTGTTCGAAGTGGAGCATCCACCACATCGAGAATGTTATACTCCGAAGAATGTATGACTTGTTTTCGTCCATTTGCTCGCAGTAACCCTGCGGTGATCTCATCCTGAGAGGAGAAATATGAAAAAATTTGCCAAGCTCGCGCTCGTTGCAGCTACCGCAGTAATGGCTGCATCCGCTCAAGCTCAGTCCGTCCCTTATGAAAAGAAGGCAGTGAACGACAACTGGGGCAACGGTACGAGCGAGTACGTGTGGAAGAATGGCACGAACGAGCTCTGCTGGCGCGACAGCTCCTGGACCCCGGCCACCGCCAACGCGCTGTGCGACGGCGCCCTGGCCCCGGCCGCACCGGCACCGGCACCGGCTCCGGTGGCTCCTCCGGTCGTCTCGAGCGAGAAGGTCACTTTCGCTGCTGACACCCTGTTCGACTTCGACAAGGCTGTCCTGAAGCCGGAAGGCAAGGCCAAGCTGGACGACCTGGTCTCGAAGCTGCAAGGCATCACCCTGGAAGTCATCATCGCCGTTGGCCACACCGACTCGTTCGGTTCGGACAAGTACAACGATCGCCTGTCGATCCGTCGTGCTGAATCGGTCAAGGCTTACCTGGTGAGCAAGGGCGTTGAAGCCAACCGCGTCTACACCGAAGGCAAGGGCAAGCGCCAGCTGAAGGTCGATCCGAAGTCGTGCAAGGGCAACCGCAAGTCCCAGATCGCCTGCCAGCAGCCGAACCGCCGCGTGGAAGTCGAAGTGGTCGGCACCCGCAGCGCACGTTAATCGGATTCTTTCCGACGACGAAAAGCCCAGCGCAAGCTGGGCTTTTTTTTTGGTACAGTTGCCCGGACTGTCCCTCTCTTCCCTTCACACCGCCGGCGCGGCTAGTGCCGCCGGCCCCGCATACGATGACGTTGCAATCGCAAACCCTTTCCGCAGCCGGTGCCGCCAATCAGGACCTGCCGCGCCGCAATGCCGATCCGAAGGAAATCGACAAGTTCAGCGAACTGGCCCACCGCTGGTGGGACCCGGAAAGCGAGTTCAAGCCGCTGCATGAGCTGAACCCGCTGCGCCTGGGCTGGATCGACGGCATCGCCGGCCTGGCCGGCAAGCGCGTGGTCGACGTGGGTTGCGGCGGCGGCATCCTGTCCGAAAGCATGGCACGCCTGGGTGCCACGGTGCGCGGTATCGATCTCTCGACCAAGGCATTGAAGGTAGCGGACCTGCACAGCCTGGAGACCGGCGTTGCCGTCACCTACGAAGAGATCGCCGCAGAAGCGCTGGCCGCACGTGAACCGGCGAGCGTCGATGTGGTGACTTGCATGGAGATGCTGGAGCATGTGCCCGATCCGGCGTCGATCGTGCAAGCCTGTGCCACGCTGGTCAAGCCCGGCGGCTATGTGTTCTTCTCGACCATCAACCGCAACCTGAAGGCCTACCTGCTGGCCATCGTCGGCGCGGAATACGTGCTCAATATGCTGCCGCGCGGCACGCACGACTACGACAAGTTCATCACGCCGTCCGAGCTCGCGCGCTTTGCCCGCCAGGCCAGGCTGGACCTGTTGGAAATGCGCGGCATGACCTACAACCCGCTGTCGCAGGTGTATGCGCTGGGCCGCGACACCGATGTGAACTACATGATGGCGTTCCGCCGGGTGGCAGCATGAGGGCCGGCATTGCAGGGGTCTTCTTCGACCTGGACGGCACGCTGGCAGATACCGCGCCGGACCTGGCGGCGGCCGCCAACCGGCTGGTCGTCGAACGCGGCCAGGCGCCGGTGGCCTATGAAAAACTGCGTCCCGTCGCCTCGCACGGCGCGCGCGGACTGCTGGGTGCAGCCTTCGGCCTGCGTCCGGAGGATGCAGAGTTCCCGGCGCTGCGCGATGTCTTCCTGGACTACTACGAGGCCGACATCGCGGTGCACACGCGCCTGTTCGACGGCATGCCGCAAGTGCTGGCCGCGCTCGAGGCAGCGGGCATCCCGTGGGGCATCGTCACCAACAAGATCGCCCGCTTCACCGTGCCGCTGGTCGCCGCGATCGGCCTGGCCCCGCGCGCCAGCGCGGTCGTCAGCGGCGACACCACGGCCCACGCCAAGCCGCACCCCGCCCCGCTGCTGCATGCCGCGGCAAGCGCCGGCGTCGACCCGCGCCAGTGCGTCTACGTGGGCGATGACCTGCGCGACATCCAGGCCGGCAAGGCCGCCGGCATGATCACCGTCACCGCCGCCTATGGCTATTGCGGCGACGCCGAACCGCCCGAGACCTGGGGCGCCGACCACCTGATCCGCCACCCGGCCGAGCTGATCCCGCTGCTGTTGCCCGCCGCGGTCGCCTGATTGTGTCGCAGGGTTATCCTGGCCGAGCCAGGAACTCCCCGCGACAGCTTGCGTCCAACCGGGTACAATCCAGCTTCCTCACTGGGGCCGACCTGGTTTCGACGTGGGTTACAAAGCAGTGGAGGGCATACCGAGGACCCGTCACCTCGTTAATCAATGGGAATGCAATAACTGCTAACGACGAACGTTACGCACTGGCCGCTTAATTGCGGCCGTCCTCGCACTGGCTCGCTGACGGGCTAGGGTCGCAAGACCACGCGAGGTCATTTACGTCAGATAAGCTCCGGAAGGGTCACGAAGCCGGGGACGAAAATCTAGTGACTCGCCGTTGCAGAGCGTGTTCGTCCGCGATGCACCGGTTAAATCAAATGACAGAACTAAGTATGTAGAACTCTCTGTGGAGGGCTTACGGACGCGGGTTCGATTCCCGCCGGCTCCACCAGTATTCAGTCCGATGCAATACCAGCAGGTCTAGAAACCCGCGCAAGCCCAAGGCTTCGCGGGTTTTTTCTTTGGCGGCCGGATCCCCCGCCATCTGCCTTCCAGGACGGCATCCGTATCGCACCGCCGCGTTTGCAGTTGTTTGCAGTCATTACCCCAGCGCTGGCCTACGCTGGAATTGCTGCAGGCCGGGCAACGCACGGCATCAGCAACACAGTGCTCCACAGGCGGGCTGGCCTGGCACCGGCTCCCGTTGCCAGGCCCTTTCTCCACGCCCGCGCGAACGCACATCGTCCACATGAAACGGAGTTGGCGATGCCAATCAAGTCCATCGAGGTCATGCTCACGCGAGACGCGCAGTGGGCCCTGGAATACGACCGCGATAACCCCGGACCGGTCTACCCGTCCCGCGATGCCGCGATTGCCGCAGGCCTGCAGCTGGCGATGACCCACGATGCTGTCCTGACGATTCATGGCATCAATGACAAATCGGACGCGTTCGATTTCAGGGAATTGCACGCTCCTTTGCTCCATTGATGGTTGGTGCTATCAGCGCGCAATTGAAAGCAACATCCCCAGAATTGGGGATGCCCGGATCGCGTAGCGGCACCATCATGGCATGCGGGCGTACTGCGACTCGCCCGCTACCACTTGTGGCCCTCGTCCTCCCTGGCCGAGGGCTTTTTCTTGGGTGACGCACCAGCACCGCGCAGCGTCAGCGGGAAGCGCGGCAGGCGCTGGTGCGCCGGTTTATACCCCCAGCGCCCGGCCATCGCTGCGCGGGTCGTGCGCGCCGGCAAGCTGGCCGCCGGCATCGATCCGGATCGCACCCGGATGGCCGGCCAGCTGGCTTTGCGCAGGGATCGGGCTCAGTTGATGGCCGCGCGCGGCAAGCTCGCTGAACACCGGCAGGCCGGCATCCTGTTCCAGCTTGAGGCTGTCGCGGCTGTCCGAGAAGGTCTTGCCCAGCAGGAAGCGCGGGCGGCGCAGAGCCGTCAGCGGATCCATGCCGTAGTCGATCATCCGTGTCAGCACCGCGGCCAGTGTCTGCGGCTGGCCGTCGGCGCCTTGCGTGCCGTACAGCAGGTGCGGCCGGCCCTGCTTCAGGTAGATGCCGGGATTGAGGGTATGGAATGGCCGCTTGCCGCCGCGCAGCACGTTGGGGCTGGCGGGATCGAGGCTGAACGATGCGCCGCGGTTGTGCCAGAGCACCCCCGTGTCGCCGACGACCAGGCCGCTGCCCCAGTCGAAATAGACGGTCTGCAGCATGCTCACGCAGCGGCCCTCGCGGTCGGCGGCGCCGATGTAGACCGTGTCGCCGGGCTTGAACACATGCGGCCACGCCATGGCGCGGTCCATGCGGATGCGGCGCGCGTGGGCATCGAGATTGGACCTGGACAACAGCCGGTCCAGCGGCACGTCGACAAAATCGGGATCGGCGACATAGCGGTTGCGGTCCAGGAACGCCAGCTTCACCGCCTCGACCAGCAGGTGGTAATAGTCTGCGCTGCCTTCCGGGATACCGGACAGATCGAACCGGTCGAGGATGCCCATGATCTCCAGCGTGGTCACGCCTTGCGTGGGCGGACGCAGGCCGAGCAGTTCGCCGTCGCGGTAAGCCACGCGCAGCGGCACTTCTTCGCGCGCCTGGCAGCGCGCCAGGTCCTGTTCGCGCAACGGCGAGCCGGCCTTGGCCAGCCCGGCGGCAAGGCGACCGGCGAGGTCGCCCTCGTAGAATTCGCGCCCGCCTTGTGTCGCCACCCGGTCCAGGGTGCGGGCCAGCTCGGGCTGGCGGAACATTTGGCCCGGCCTGGGCATGCGCCCGTCTGGCATGAAGACCTGTCCGAAGCCATCCCAGCCTGACAGATCCGCCGAGCGGAACTCCTGCCAGAAGCACTGTGACGGCGTGACCGGGAATCCGTTGGCGGCGTACTCGGTGGCCCGCGCCAGCAGCGCCGACCACGACTGCGTGCCGCCCCACTGGTCCCGGCTGAAGGCAAAGGCGCGGTCCCAGATCGCAACGGTGGCGGCGGCAGTGAGGGCCGCTGCCGGGCCCCTCAGCGGAATGGTGCCGGCATAACCCGAGGTCTCGGACGCGGCCTGGCCGATGCCGGAGAACGTGCGCACATTGCCGCCGCGGTCGCTGACCACCAGGAAGGCGTCGCCCCCCAGGCCGGTAAAGTGAGGATATGTCACGCTCAGCACTGCACCGATGGCAATCGCCGCCTCGATGGCGTTGCCCCCGGCCTTCAGTACCTCAAGCCCCGCCTGGCTGGCCAGTCCATGCGGGCTCGTGACCATGCCCGTGGACGAATGCGCCAGCCCCGCGCGCCCGGATTGCGCCGGCTCCTGCGCCAGTTCCTGCCCGACAGCAGGCAATACTGTGCTGCCCGCCAGCGCGGCCGAGCCGGCCAGGAATGCCCGACGCGACGTGCCGGTGCCGCAAGGATCCACTTCACCCAGAAATTCCATACTCACTTCCCCCGGATACGCGGCGACCGTCCGACGCTGACATTCCCTACGCGCCGGCCGCCGCGATAACGATTCGATGATGGCGCCGGGTCAAGCCGCGCCTTGCACGCAGACCCGGCAGGACACGTCGGCTCAGGTCTCGGTCTTCCAGCCCTGCCATGGGCGTTCGGCAACGGATTCCGGCGCGGCATAGTGATGCTTGATCCAGGCATAGGCCGGCCCGAGCGCATTCATGGCGATCACCGCCCCGAGCGCGACAACGGGATCGCCCGGCACCGGGCCGAAGCCGCCGAACAGCGTTGCAAAATACGAGGCAAAGCCAAAGAACATGCCGGGGATGAAGCGCAGCCTGACGAACACGCGTGCGAGGTACATCATCGAAGCGTTGAGCGTGAACAGGATCACCATCTCCGCCACGATCAGCGCAGGGCCGGAGAACTGCTCGGCTGCCTGGCGGAAGCAAAGCACGATGACAAAGGCAAAGAGCGAGCCCACCGGCAGCGTCGGCCAGATCTTCTTCAGGTTCTCCGGCGTGGGACCGCCCATGGCAAAGGTCGCGGCCCAGCTGATGAAGATGGCCCATGGCGGCAGGTGCGAGGCATGCGCGGCGATGGGAACAGTGGTGATGGCAAGCAGTGAGGCCACGACTTCGGCAGGCAGCTTTCTCATGATCGACTCCTTGATGGGCGGGGAACGGGCATTGCTGTCAGTGCGGGCAGCACCGGTGCCGATGGATCTCGCAGCGATGCTGCGTGACCACGGTGATCTTGCCGCGCTTCACCACCCAGAGCCGCGGCGGGATGTCGATCAGCGCATCGGCCACCTGGAAGGTATCGAGCACGACCAGGTCCGCCTGGCGCCCGACCTTGAGGCCATAGGTGTCGTGCAGGCCGATCGCGCGCGCGGCGTTGTGCGTGCCCATGTCGAGCACCGCGAGCTGGTGCTCGGGCACGCCGAACTGGGCCACGTGCGCCAGCATGTTGCCGATCTGCAGCATGTCGGCCTTGCCGAACGGGGTGAAGGCATTGCGGATATTGTTCGAGGAATACGCCACGTTGACCCCGCCGCTGTGCAGGGCCTTCACCGGCGTCAGCCCGCGGCGCTGGTTCTGGACGTCCTTGCGGCCGCCGAGATAGAGATCGGTGGCGGGCAGCGTGACGATGCTGATGCCGGCCTCGCGGATCTGCTCGATCAGCGGCTGCAGCTGCGCCGCGTCAAGCGCGCCCAGGCTCGTGACATGGCCCAGCGACACGCGCCCCTGGTAGCCGGCTTCGATGGTCTTCTGCGCGATATATGACACTGCGGCAAAGCGCTGGTCGCCGGTGTCGTCGGCAAAATCGGCATGCATATCCACCGGCGCGTCATAGCGTTGTGCCAGTTCGAAGACCATGTCGATATGGCGCATGGTGTCGGCCCAGCTCAGCTCGTTGTACGGACAGCCGCCGACCACATCGGCGCCCATGTCCATGGCCTCTGTCAGCAGCTCGCGGGTGCCCTGCGATTTCAGGATGCCCTCTTGCGGGAAGGCCACGATCTGCAGGTCGAGCAGATCGTGGTACTCCGATTTCAGCTCAAGCAGCGTCTCCACCCCGATCAGCCCCTGGATCAGGTCGACATCGGGATGCGCGCGGATCGCCACCGTGCCGTTCCTGACCGCCATGTCCAGCACCTGGCGCGAGCGGTCCAGCACATCCTGGCGCTGCTGCTTGCTTTTCAGGATACCGGTGACGCGGATGGCTTCGTCCAGCGTGCCGAAGCGCGCCGGCAGGCGGCGGTGCAGCAGAGCCTTGTCCAGGTGCAGGTGCGCTTCGACCAGCCCCGGGATGACGGCGCGGCCGCCGGCCTCGATCACTTCATGCGCCGGCACGTCGATGCCGGGCTCGATGGCGGCGATGCGGCCGTCGCGGATGGCGATATCGGTCAGGGGCGCGTCGTCGCGAACGCAGGCGTCCCGGATCAGCAGATCCAGCTGCATGGCTTGTCTCCTCAGGTCTTGTTATGCAGGCGAAGTCAGGGCTTCGCTACCTGAAGCGTAGGTGCCGGGCCGGCATCGCTACATCAGGATTGGCTGAATTCGACCTAAGGATTTTCCTAGACGCACCGCAGCAGACTAGGCCGCGTCCCCGGCTTCGGCGAGCAGGCCGTGGCGGATGGCGTAGTGCACCAGCCCGGCCGTCGATGCGATGTCCATCTTGCCGAGGATGTTGGCCTTGTGGGTGCTTACCGTCTTGGCGCTGAGCAACAGCGCCGCGGCGACCTCGTTGATGCCCAGCCCCTCGGCCAGCATCTGGAACACCTGCAGTTCACGCGCCGTCAGCCGTGCATGCGGCAGCATGGCATCGGGCTGCCGGGCCTGGCTGAGGAGCTTGTCGGCAATCGCCGGCGAGACCGCGGTACCGCCGCGCGCCACCTTGCGGATGGCACCGAGCAGCTGGTCGGACTCGACATTCTTGGTCAGGTAGCCAGCCGCGCCCGCGCGGATAGCCTGCACCGCGTATTGCGACTCGCGGTACATGCTCAGCACCAGGACCGGCAGCGCCGGATAGCCGGCCCGTATCTGCTGGATCAGCAGGATGCCGCTGCGCCCCGGCATCGACATGTCCAGCAACAGCACGTCCGGCGCCTGCGCGCGCAGCAGCGCCAACACTTCGCAGCCGTCGGCGGCTTCGGCCACCACCTGCATGTCGGGCACGGTGGAGAAGATCTTCTTGAGCCCGTCGCGGATGATAGTGTGGTCGTCGGCAAGCATCAGGCGGATCATCTTGCCCCTCCGTTGCCGGCAGCGCCGGCATTGGGAATCTGCGCCTCGACCCGGGTGCCGCCGCCCTTCTCGCCGGTTACCGCCAGCTTGCCGCCCAGCATCAGCGCACGCTCGCGCATCCCCAGCAAACCCAGGCTGCGGCGATGCCCGGCCCTGGACGCATCGATGCCGCGGCCGTTGTCGGCAACCACCAGCCGCAAGGTTCCGCCGGCCTCGCTCAGTTCCACCCGCACGCGATCGGCGCGGCCATGACGGCAGGCATTGGTCAGCGCTTCCTGCGCGATGCGAAAGACCGCGGTGCTGAGTTCGGCGCCGAGCTCGCCAACGGGCTGCAGCGCCAGCTCGCAGGCGATGCCGCCGCGCTCGGAAAAGGACTCGGCCAGCCACTCGATCGCAGCGGTCAGCCCCAGCTCATCCAGCAGCGGCGGGCGCAGGTCTGCCGCGATGCGCTGCACCGCGTCCACCGTCGAATCCGCGATCTGCTTGAGCATCTGCAAATGCTTGCGGCACGCGTCGCCAGCATCGGGGCCCTGCTGCGCTTCGATAAAGCTCAGACCCAGGCGCAATGCCGTCAGGGACTGGCCAAGCTCATCGTGCAGCTCGCGTGAGATCCGGGTGCGCTCCGCCTCGCGCACGGACTGCAGGTAGGCGGACAACTCACGCAGCTGCGCGCGCGAGTCCAGCAGTTCCTGCTCGGAGCGCTTGCGGTCGGTAATGTCGCGCGAGATGCCGACCGTGCCGACGACCGCGCCGTCCTGGCCCCGAATCGGCATCTTGATCGTATCGAACCAGTGCAGGCTGCCGTCCTGGCCGTGACGGCATTCCTCATAGCGCCGGCGGATGCCGCTGGCCACCACGGCCTTGTCGGTGCCCAGGTAGACCTGTCCCCATTCCTCCGACCACACCTTGTCCGGCGTGCTGCCCAGGATCTCGGCCTCGGACCGCCCGCATGCGGCCATGAAGGCGTCATTGACCAGGACGTAGCGGGAGCCGACGTCCTTCAGCCAGGCCTGGTCGGGTATGTTGTTCAGGATGGCCCGCTGCAGGTCGACATACGTATCCATGACTTCTCCTTGCCGGGCCCTTGCCTTGCCGGCAGGCGCCCGATTCATGACAGACAAGTATCGATTCATGCATTGCATTCATCAAACTGCATGGCCTGTCTGCATCCCCTCGCAGACTATAGCCAGCAACCGGCGGCCATGCGCTTGTCGTTTTCCTCAATGGCTGGACGAAAGCGAACGTCCGGATCACAGAGCCTTGCGGCATGGTGTGGATCAAGGAGCTGTTTGGCAGTTCTTCCGTTCCGGTGGCGTGAAATCTCTGACCCGGGTTTAAGGCAAGCCTTATTGCCGCCGGACTGCGCCAAACCTATCGTAGTAGCGCAACTTCAACCGGCATGCCGGAAAGCCGGAGGGCCGGCCCGCAACCTGGCCGTTTGTGCACGCCGCGCATGCCATCACGGCGAGCCCTGCTATGAACGGAAAACAACTAATCAGCACCCTGCGCCACTGGCTGGTGGTACTTGCATGCTTTGCGGTCCCGCATTTCGCTCATGCGACCTGCAGTGCCACGCCGGCAATGCCATATCTGCAGGCACTAAGCAACATTGCCGTCGCCGCCAACCTTGCCGTTGGCAGCACCATTCCCGGAACGGTGCACTACTATTCATTCAGCGGCACCTGTGCCTACGTGCCGCCGTACGTGGTGGCCGGCGCTCCCATCATCTCCTGCTACTACGGCAGCGGCACTGAAGTCATGCCCGGCGTCTACTCCACCGGCGTCGCCGGCATCGGCATCCGGCTGCGCAATGCCTCTGGCCAGCCCATGACGAATGCCGCTGGTGTCTGGTGCGATACCCGCGGCGCTAACCTGGGAAACCTGGACGCAAACCTGAACTATGCCGTGTCGGTATCGGTGGAATTTGTCAAGACCGGCCCGATCACCTCAGGCAATCTCGATCCAAGCCAGACCGAGTTCGGCTTCGGTGTCTACAACGGCAGCTTGGCCGGCGCGCTAGGCGGCTCTGGCAACAACTACATCGGCTTCTCCGGCAATGTGACCCCCCGGGAAATTGCCTGCAATCTCAACTACCCAACGGTGGTCAACTTGCCGACGATCAGCGCCAGCACGCTCGCGAGCGGGCGCGCGGGTGGCAGCACACCATTCGCCATCCAGTTGACCTGCAGCGGCGCGGCCATAGTCGGCATGACACTCGACGGCGCCGCAGGCACACCCGTGGTCTCGGCCGCAACCGGCATACTCGGCATCAGCGGTGGCGGGACGGGCGGCATGGCCAGTGGCGCTGGCGTGCAGATCGTCAATGCGAGCGGCACCGCGCCCGTTCCGCTGCAGGTGCGCAATGCGATGGGCAACATCACGGCCAACGTTCCCGCCACATACCGCTTCGGCGCGCGCTACATCGGACTGGGCGGCACGCCCTCCCCGGGGACGGTGTCGAGCGCGATGGTCTTTACCATGGATTATCAATAGCCGGCATGGAAGCGGCGCGCCGAAGGACTACAATAGCCGGCTGCAGTCCTTGAAGGCTTTCGCCATGTCTGACCATCCCCGCTTCACCATCAACCGTTCCATGGTCGCCCTGGTCCCGGAACAGCCGTTCCTGGACTGGATCCAGGCGGTCGATCCCCAGCCGGTGGCCGGCCTCACGCTAGAGCAGGTGCGCGAGGATCAGAGCGTGTTCCTGCTGCCGGAAGAACTGGCCGATACGCACGACAACGCCGTGCGCTGGGTCGAGAAGCGCTGGCAGGAATTCTTCGAATTCATGCTGGGCGAGTGGTTCGACGACTCGATGTGGCCCGAGGAACTGTCGCTGCAGATGTTCCGCGAGTGGTTCAGCGTGCGCTACCACTCGATGGTGTTCGACATGGCGCCTGACGTGCCGGTCATGCACGATGACTGGGACGACGCGGACGACGCGTCCGAGATGCTGCACTAGGGCCCGGATCGGGAACCCGGCCGGCAGAACTCCGGCTCGGGGTCAGCGTCGCCAGGGACGCCTCAGAGGAAGCGGTCGAGGATCTTGCGGCTGTGCTTGTCCAGCGCCATCAGGTCGCGGATCAGGTAGTGGATGCCGTGCGTGTCCGATATCAGCAGCGTGCTGCCGGCCAGGCGCCGGATCGCCTCTTCGCCGCGCAGCACCAGTTCGGTCTGGCCGCGATCGGTCTGCACCGTCCACACGCTGGGCGTGGCATAGGTCGACACGCTGACGATACGCTGGATCTCCGGCATGAACTCGCGCGAGGCGAGTTCCGCTTCGATCATGCTGCGCTCTGCCAGCGGCAAATCCTCCAGCCGCGGAATCCACACCACTTCATGCCCGTCGGTGCTCATCAGGCCGATGCCGCCCTGCGGTGCGGAAATCGGGAAGGCGCGCACCGGCACCACGCCTTCGTGGACGGTGCCGTCCTCGGCGATCAGGACCAGGCGGCCAAAACGATTGCGATCTAGCGTAAACATGGGCGTCGGCATGGTGGCGGGGATGTCATTGGGCATTGGCGGCCTCCGGCGTTTCGATCGCTTCGTCTTCGCCGTCCTCGGTGTCGACATTGCGCGCCTGCGCCTGGTACAGCTTGTAGTACGCACCTTCGCGCAACAGCAGCTCATCATGGCTGCCGACCTCGACGATCTGGCCGCGGTCCATCACCACCAGCCGGTCGGCCTTGCGCAGCGTCGACAGGCGGTGCGCGATGGCGATGGTGGTGCGGCCCTGCACCAGGTTGTCGAGCGCCTTCTGGATTTCCTTCTCGGTGGCGGTGTCGACCGACGAGGTGGCCTCGTCCATGATCAGGATGCGCGGGTTGATCAGCAGTGCGCGCGCGATCGAGATGCGCTGGCGCTCGCCGCCTGACAGCGCCTGGCCACGCTCACCGACCAGCGAGTCATAGCCGTGCGGCAGACGCAGGATGAACTCGTGCGCATGCGCGGCGCGCGCGGCGGCGATGATCTCTTCGCGCGTGGCGTCGGGCTTGCCGTAGGCAATGTTGTCGGCAATCGTGCCGAAGAACAGGAACGGCTCCTGCAGCACCAGGCCGATATGGCGGCGGTACTCCGACACCGGCAGCGAGCGGATATCGACGCCGTCGACGCGGATCGCGCCCTCGGAAACATCGTAGAAACGGCAGATCAGGTTGACCAGCGTGCTCTTGCCCGAGCCGCTGTGCCCCACCAGGCCAATCATCTCGCCCGGCTCGATCGACAGGTTCAGCCCGCGGATCACCGCGCGGTTACCGTAGCGGAAGCCCAGGTCGCTCATGTCGATGGCGCCTTCGACCTTGTCCAGCTTCGCCGGGCGCACCGGCTCCGGCACGCTCGACACATGGTCGAGGATGTCGAAGATGCGCTTGGCGCCGGCAGCGGCCTTCTGCGTCACCGAGACAATCCGGCTCATCGAATCCAGCCGGGTATAGAAGCGGCTGATATAGGTCAGGAACGCCACCAGCACACCCACCGTGATGGCGCTGTGCGACACCTGCCAGATGCCGAACACCCACACGATCAGCAGGCCGATCTCGGTCAGCAGGGTCACCGTCGGCGTGAACAGCGACCATACCGCGTTGACGCGGTCATTGATCGCCAGGTTGTGCTTGTTGGCCTCGCGGAAGCGCGACACCTCACGCTTTTCCTGGGCAAAGGCCTTGACCACGCGGATGCCGGGGATGGTATCGGCCAGCACATTGGTGATCTCGGACCAGATCCGGTCGATCTTCTCGAAGCCGTGGCGCAGGCGGTCCCGCACCAGGTGGATCATCCAGGCAATGAACGGCAGCGGCACCAGCGTGACCAATGCCAGCCACGGGTTGATCGATACCAGGATCACCGCCGTCATGAGGATCATCAGCACGTCGGTGGCAAAGTCCAGCAGGTGCAGCGACAGGAAGACGCAGATGCGGTCGCTTTCCGAGCCGATGCGCGCCATCAGGTCGCCGGTGCGCTTGCCCCCGAAGTATTCCAGCGACAGCTTTAGCAGATGTTCGTACGTGGTAGTGCGCAGATCGGCGCCGATACGCTCCGATACGCGCGCGAGCAGGTAAGTGCGCGCCCACCCCAGCGACCAGGCCACCAGCGCCGCCCCCAGCAATCCCGCCAGGTACAGACGCACCAGCCCGTAGTCGATTGGCACCCCGTTCTGGAACGGGATCAGCACCTTGTCCATCAGCGGCATGGTCAGGTACGGCGGCACCAGCGTGGCCGCGGTGGACAGCAGCGTCAGCAGGAAGCCCGCCAGCAGCTGCCACTGGTACGGCCGGGCAAAGCGCCACAGGCGCAGCAGCGCCCAGGTCGACGGCGGGGTTTCCAGCTCCCGGCTGCATTGGGGGCACTGTTCCTCGTCCGGCGGCAGCGGCGCCTTGCAGGTCGGGCACAGCACTTCGCCCGCCTCGCCGGCCGGGCGCGCGCCGGCGGCATCGCGCTGGAATTCGAACTGGTCGGCCAGCCGCAGCGCGGCCGGATTGTAACCAAGCGTGTATCGCCAGCTGGCCAGCCGGCCCTCTGGACCGCTCAGTTCCAGCGCGCCCACGCCCGCGTGGTCGGTGTGCGAGAGGCGCAGGGAGGTCCCGATGTTCCATTCCCGCACATTTTTTTCACCGGGAGCCCGGGCAACGATGCGCTGGTCGGTCACAACCAGCCACCCTTGGGTAAAATGCAGCTTCGCGTCGAGGTCCAGAACCAGTCCGGCCAGGACGGTCTCGCCGGGTCGGAGCCACGATCCGGATTCGGTCCGCCAGGGCTCGTCGGCAGCAGGGGCGGTAGGGACAGGCAGGGAGGACTGGGTCATGGATGGCGCGGCGTGCGTCCAGGGGGTACGGACATAACTTGAAACAAATTTAGGCCGGGCACGCTCTGGCGGCCCGCGAATTCGCCCGCAGTATACATAACGACGAACGCGCGGGTACTCCTGATGCACTGCACAATCACTTTTACACGAAGAAAGTCAACCCGCTCTGTGCTGTAACGTTACTGAAAGGTTAGGCTTCCATTTCTCGGGCGGTTCCGCCCACTGCCTCAAGCTAATTCAATGAAAAAGAAGGACATTGAGATTTTCGATGTCATGTCGCTGCGCGGCCCGAATATGTGGACATATCGGCCCGTACTGGAGGCATGGGTCGATATCGGGGAACTGGAGGACTTTCCCTCCAACACGATTCCGGGGTTCTACGAGCGCCTGTCGGCCTGGCTGCCGTCGCTGATCGAGCATCGCTGCAGTATCGGCGAGCGCGGCGGCTTCCTGCAGCGCGTGAAGGACGGCACCTGGCCCGGCCATATCCTGGAACACGTGACGCTTGAGCTGCAGAACCTGGCAGGCATGCCCGGCGGCTTCGGCAAGGCGCGCGAGACCCCGGTGCGCGGCGTCTACAAGGTGATCGTGCGCGCCTGGCACGAGCAAGTCACCCGCGTCGCCCTGTTCACCGCCCGCGACCTGGTCATGGCCGCGATCGAGGACCGTCCCTTCGACGTCCCCGCCGCCGTGGACAACCTGCGCCGCCTGGTGGACGAGCATTGCCTGGGCCCCAGCACCGCCTGCATCGTCGATGCCGCGGACGACCGCGACATCCCGGCGATCCGCCTGTCGGACGGCAACCTGGTGCAGCTGGGCTACGGCGCGCGCCAGCGCCGCATCTGGACCGCCGAGACCGACCGTACCAGCGCCATCGGCGAAAGCATCTCGCGCGACAAGGACCTGACCAAGAGCCTGCTTGAGTCCTGCGGCGTGCCGGTCCCCGAGGGCCGCATGGTCGATTCCCCGGCAGACGCCTGGGACGCCGCCGAGGACATCGGCGTGCCGGTGGTGGTCAAGCCCTATGACGGCAACCACGGCCGCGGCGTGTTCACCAACCTGATGACCCGCGAGGAAGTCGAGACCGCCTACGGCGTGGCCATCGACGAAGGCAACGGCGTCATCGTCGAACGCTTCATCCCCGGCAACGAGCACCGCCTGCTGGTGGTGGGCGGCCGCCTGGTGGCCGCCGCCATGGGCGAGACCGCGAGCGTGGTCGGCGACGGCAAGTCCACCATCGACGAGCTGATCGAGCTGCAGATCAATTCCGATCCGCGCCGCGGCACCACCGAGGATCATCCGCTGAACCGTGTGCGGCTGGACTCGGCCGCGCGCCTGGAACTGAAGCGCCAGGGCATGGACGCCAGCTCGGTACCGCCCGAAGGCCGCACCGTGCTGATCCAGCGCAACGGCAATGTCGCCTTCGACGTCACCGACCGCGTGCACCCGAGCGTCGCAGCGCATGCGGCGCTGGCCGCGCGCGTGGTCGGGCTGGACATCGCCGGCGTGGACCTGGTGGCCGAGGACATCTCGCGCCCGCTGGCCGAGCAGCGCGGCGCCATCGTCGAGGTCAACGCCGGCCCCGGCCTGCTGATGCATATCAAGCCGGCCGAAGGCACGCCGCGTCCGGTCGGCCGCGCCATCGTCAACCACCTGTTCCCTGAGTCCGATGACGACCAGGGCCGCATCCCGGTGGTGGGCGTGACCGGCACCAACGGCAAGACCGTGGTCGCGCGCCTGGTGGCGCGCCTGCTGCAGCTGTCGGGCAAGCATACCGGCCTGGCCTGCAGCGACGGGCTGTTCCTGGACCGCCGCCAGGTGGAAAGCGGCGACCGCGCCAACTGGGAATCGGGCCATCGCATCCTGATGAACCGCGCGGTCGAGGCCGCCGTGTTCGAGAACGACAGCGGCAGCATCCTCTCCGAAGGCCTGGCCTACGACCGCTGCCAGGTCGGCGTGGTCACCAATTTCGACCAGCCCGACCACCTCGGCGACTACTACGTCGAGGACGAGGACCGCATGTACAACGTGCTGCGCACGCAGGTCGACGTGGTGCTTGAGACCGGCGCGGCCGTGCTCAACGCGCGCGACGAACGCCTGGTGGAGATGGCCGGGCTGTGCGACGGCGACGTGATCTTCTTCGGCCTGACGCCGGAGCTGCCCGCGATCGTGTCGCACCGTGCCGCCGGCAAGCGCGCGGTGTACCTGCGCGAAGGCAAGATCGTGCTGGCCACCGGCAGCAGCGAAACCGCGCTGGTGGACGTGGCCGCGGTGCCGCTGACCTATGCCGGGCGCGTCGCGTTCCAGGTCGAGAACGTGCTGGCGGCCGTGGCCGCGGGCTGGGCGCTGGGCATTTCCAACGACCTGATCCGCGCCGGCGTGGTGACCTTCGATGTCGGCCAGGTCGACGTGCCGGGCCGCTTCACGCTGTTCGAGCGCAACGGCGCCACCGTGGTGGTCGACGACGCCCACAACGCGCCCGCGCTGGAAGCCCTGGCGACCGCGCTGGAGCGCTTCCCGGCCGAGCGCCGCATGGTGGTCTACGGCGCCGGCATGCAACGCCGCGACGAAGACCTGGTGCGCCAGGGCATGGCGCTGGGCCAGCATTTCGACCGCGTCTTCCTGTGCGAGGACCGCAGCGTCAAGCGCGCCCTGCCCGATGCCGAGGCGCGCGCGCTGCTCAAGCAGGGCCTGTACGAAGGCCGGCGCGTCACCAAGATCATCGACGAAGGCACGCGTGCCAGCGCCATTGAAACCGCCCTGAACCAGCTGGTGCCGGGCGATCTGCTGGTACTGCAGTGCGACGAGGCCGCCACCGGCGCCACCGTCGACCTGGTGCACCACTGGATGGGCCAGCCTGCGCGCCGCGCCTGACGCGGCCCCAAGCTCAACCGCGCTTAGAAGACACGGAAACCGTTCTATGGAAGTCTCACGTATCCGGGCCCTGCGGGGCCCGAACCTGTGGTGCCGCCACACCGCCATCGAGGCGATCGTGGCCTGCCAGGATGCCACCAACATGCTGTCGGCGCTGCCCGGTTTTGAAGACCGGCTGCGCGCCCGTTTCCCCGAGATCGGGCCGCTGCGCCCGGACGAGGAGTCGGGCGAGCTGTCGCTGGCCCACGTGCTGGAAGTGACCGCGCTGCGCCTGCAGGCCGCTGCCGGCTGCCCGGTCACCTTCAGCCGCACCGCGCAGACGGTCGAGCCCGGCACCTACCAGGTGATCGTGCAATACAGCGAGGAAGAAGTCGGCCGGCTTGCGTTCGAGCTGGCCGAGGCCCTGTGCCGCGCCGCGCGCAACGACACCCCGTTCGACCTGGCCGACGCGCTGCACCGCCTGCGCGAGCTGGACGAGGACGTGCGCCTGGGGCCCAGCACCGGCTCCATCGTCTACGCCGCCGTGGCGCGCGGCATCCCCTACCGGCGCCTGACGCAGGGCTCGATGGTGCAGTTCGGCTGGGGCAGCAAGCAGCGCCGCATCCAGGCCGCCGAGACCGACCGCACCAGCGCCGTGGCCGAATCGATCGCGCAGGACAAGGACCTGACCAAGACCCTGCTGCACGCCGCCGGCGTGCCGGTGCCGCTGGGCCGCTCGGTGCGCAGCGCCGAAGAGGCCTGGGCCGCAGCGCAGGAAATCGACGCCCCGGTGGTGGTCAAGCCGCGCGACGGCAACCAGGGCAAGGGCGTGGCGGTGCGCATCCGCACCCGCGAGGAAGTGATGACGGCCTACGAGGTCGCCTCGGACATCAGCTCGGATGTGATCGTCGAGCGCTATATCCCGGGCCATGACTTCCGCCTGCTGGTGGTCGGCAAGCAGCTGGTGGCGGCCGCGCGCCGCGATCCGCCGCAGGTCATCGGCGACGGCGTGCATACGGTGCGCCAGCTGGTCGAGGAAGTGAACCGCGACCCGCGCCGCGGCGAAGGCCATGCGACCTCGCTGACCAAGATCCGCTTTGACGACATCGCGCTGGCCACGCTGGCCAAGCAGAACCTGACCGCCGATTCCGTGCCGGCCAACGGCACGCGCGTGGTATTGCGCAACAACGCCAACCTGTCCACCGGCGGCAGCGCCACCGACGTGACCGACGACGTCCACCCGGACATCGCCGCGCGTGCCGTGGCGGCGGCGCAGATGGTGGGCCTGGACATCGCCGGCGTCGACGCCGTGTGCGAGACCATGCTCAAGCCGTTCGAGGAACAGGCCGGCGGCATCGTCGAGGTAAACGCCGCGCCGGGCCTGCGCATGCACCTGCAGCCGTCTTACGGCAAGGGCCGCGCGGTCGGCGAAGCCATTGTCTCGACCATGTTCTCCGATGGCGACGATGGCCGCATCCCGGTGGTGGCCGTGTCCGGCACCAACGGCAAGACCACCACGGTCCGGCTGATCACCCACATCATGGCCACCAGCGGCCTGCGCATGGGCATGACCGGCACCGATGGCGTGTATATCCAGGGCGAGCGCATCGACACCGGCGACTGCAGCGGCCCGCGCAGCGCGCGCAACGTGCTGCTGCACCCGGACGTGGACGCCGCCGTGTTTGAAACCGCGCGCGGCGGCCTGCTGCGCGAAGGCCTGGCATTCGACCGCTGCGACGTGGCGGTGGTGACCAACGTGGGCGAAGGCGACCACCTGGGCCTGTCCTACATCAACTCGGTGGAAGACCTGGCGGTGCTCAAGAGCGTGATCGTGCAGAACGTCGCGCCGCACGGCATGGCGGTCCTGAACGCAGCCGACCCGATGGTGGTGCGCATGGCCGACGCCTGCCCCGGCAGCGTCACCTTCTTCGCCCACGATCCCAACCAGCCGGCCATGGCCACGCACCGCGCGCAGGGCAAGCGCGTGGTGTTCGTGGACGGCGCCGACATCGTCGCGTCCGAAGTCGATACCGAAGTGCGCATCGCTCTGGCCGAGATCCCGCTGACGCGCAACGGCACCATCGGCTTCCAGGTCGATAACGCGATGTCGTCGATCGCGGCCGCGTGGGCGCTGGGCATCGACTGGTCGATCATCCGCCGTGGCCTGGCCACCTTCGTCAACGACGCGCAGACCGCCCCGGGACGCTTCAACGTGTTCGACTACCGCGGCGCCACGCTGATCGCCGACTACGGCCACAACCCGGATGCCATCCTGGCGCTGTGCAACGCTGTCGAGACCATCCCGGCCAAGCGGCGCATGGTGGTGATCAGCGGCGCGGGCGACCGCCGCGACGACGACATCCGCCGCCAGACCCAGATCCTGGGCGGCGTGTTCGATGAAGTCATCCTGTACCAGGACCAGTGCCAGCGCGGCCGCGCCGACGGCGAGGTGCTGGCGCTGCTGCGCGAAGGCCTGCAGGGCGCGCAACGCGCCGGCCAGGTCGAGGAGATCCGTGGCGAGTTCCTCGCCATCGATACCGCGCTGTCGCACCTGCAGCCGGGCGACCTGTGCCTGGTCCTGGTGGACCAGGTGGAAGAGGCGCTGGGGCATATCGCCAGCCGCATCGCGCAGGGCTGACCGGCCCGGCGATAAAAAAAAGGCCAGCTCCGCGGAGCTGGCCTTTTTCTTTGCGCGCCGATCAGTGGCGCCCGGGCAGCGACAAGCGCCGCTCCAGCATATGCTGCACGCCCGACAGCCCGGTGCTCAGCACCCAGTAGATCGCCGCTACCGCCAGGTACAGAGGCAGCGGCTGGTAGGTGGCCGCGATCACCTCCTGCGCAGTGCGCAGCAGCTCGGTCACGGTGATGACCGATACCAGCGAGGTGTCCTTGATCAGGCTGATCAGGCTGTTGGACAGGCTTGGCACCGCCAGCCGCAGCGCCTGCGGGCCGATCACGTAGCGCAGTGCCTGCACCGGCGTCAGGCCCAGGCTGTAGGCTGCCAGCCATTGGCCGCGCGACACGCCCAGGATGGCCCCGCGCATGCTCTCGGACAGGTAGGCGCCGACGTTCAGGCTCAGCGTCAGCACGCCCGCGGGGGTGGGCTCCAGCGCGATGCCGATGCCCGGCAGCCCGTAGTAGACGACAAAGATCTGCACCAGCAGCGGCGTGCCGCGCATGATGCTGACGTAGGTGCGCGCCACCGCCTTGAGCACGCGGCTATGGCTGATGCCCATCAGCGCCACCACCGTGCCCAGCATCAGCCCGAACACCATCGACCACAACGCGAACTTGATGGTCAGCAGCGCGCCCTGCAGCAGCACGGGCATGGAGTCGATGACGAGTTGGAGAGCTGGCATAAGGAAGGCTGAGGCGTGAACAATGAACGCGTGGCGCAAATGGCAAACGGCGCGGCAGCCCTCTGGCCGCCGCGCCGCGACATGATACCGCCCGGCTTACTTCACAGGCTTACTTCACCGGCTTGGTCACATCGGTGCCGAACCACTTCACCGACAGCTTGTTGAGTGTGCCGTCCTTGCGCAGGTCATCCAGCGCATGGTTGATGGCCTGCGCAAACTTGGGATTGTCCTTGCGGAACGGGATGGCGACTTCCGAACCCGCACCCAGCACCACCGCGCCCGGGCGCAGCGGCAGGTTGGCCGTCTTGATCAGGTAGCCCACCATCAGCCGGTCATTGAGCGCGGCATCCACGCGCTGCGCCGCCAGGTCGCGCAGGTATTCGGGCGCGCCGGGGTAGGTCTTGACGTCGATGCCCGCCACGGACTTGGCCAGGTCGTTGTAGTTGCTGCCCAGGCTGACGCCGAGCTTGTGGCCCTTGAGCGCTTCCAGCGACTTGAACTCGCGCTTGTCATCCTTGCGCTGGATCAGCTGCGCTTCGGAGTAGACATAGGGCGTGGAGAAATCCAGCACCTGCTTGCGCTGCGCCGTGGCGGCAACCTGGTTGACGATGACATCGAACTTGCCGGCCTGCAGGCCGGCAATGATGCCGCTCCACTCGGTGGTGACGAACTCCGGCTTCACGCCCAGCTTGCCCGCCACCGCACGCGCCACGTCCACGTCAAAGCCTTCCAGCTCGTTCTTCGCGCCGCGGAAGCCGAACGGCGGATAGGTGCCCTCCAGGCCGATCCTGAGCACGCCGGCCTGCCTGACGGTATCGAGCAGGTCGGCGGCCTGCGCCGCGGTGGACGCCAGCCCGGCGCCGGCAAGCAGCGAGGCAGCCAGCAGGGATTTGAGCCAGCCAGTACGAATCGATCGCATATGTTCTCCAGTGGATGCGGATAAGCAGTGTGGGGGGCAGACAGCGCCGGAGGCCGCTTGTGAGGGCCGCCGGCCAGTTGTGCTGCTATGAGCCTATATCGGCCTCAACACTACCGCAAACACTATCGAGCGCTAAATATTGATTCATTATGGCTAAATAACCGCCGGACCTGATACGCCCCGGCGGTGGCGCCCTGCCCTTACTGGTAGGCCTTGTCGTTGGGCGCCGCGAACAGCGCCTTCATGTCGGCCGAGAGCGGGTAGTTCATGTTGATGCCGCGCGGCGGGATCGGCGACATGAACCACTTGTTGTACAGCTTCTCGGCACGGCCGCTGGTCTGCAGGTCTGCGATCACGCCATCGGCCAGCTTCTTGAACGAGGGATCGTCCTTGCGGAACATGCAGGCGTAGTTCTCGGTCTGCAGCGGCGCGCCGACCACCACCCAGTCGGCTGCGCTCTTGGCCTTGGTGCGCTCGCCGTACAGCAGCGGCTCGTCCATGACGAAGGCAGCGGCACGGCCGGTCTCCAGGATCAGGAAGGACTGGCCGTGGTCCTTGGTGCTGATCAGGTTCATGTTCATGGCCTTCTCGCCGTTCATCTTGACCAGCAGGCGCTCGCCGGTGGTGCCGGCGGTGGTGACCACATTGCGGTCCTTCAGGTCAGTGAACTCCTTCACGCCCGAATCCTTCCTGGTCAGCATCTTGATGCCGTAGACAAACATGCTGTTGGAGAACGCCACCTGCTTCTGGCGCTCCAGGTTGTTGGTGGTGCTGCCGCATTCGATGTCGATGGTGCCGTTCAGCACCAGCGGGATGCGGTTCTGCGAGGTGATCGGGGTCAGGCGCACCTGCAGGCCGGGCATCTTCAGTTCGCCCTTCACCTTGTCGACAATCTGCAGCAGGATCTCGTGCGAATAGCCCATGACCTCCTTGCCATCGGTGTATGAGAACGGGATCGACGATTCGCGATAGCCAAGCGAGATCACGCCGCTGTCCTTGATCTTCTTCAGCGTGTCGCCATCGGCGGCATGGGCGGCGCCGGCGGCCAGCAGCAGCGTGGCGGCCGCAAGCGCGCGGCGGGTCGCGGATCGGTGGGTGTGCAGTGATTGCATGTGGCGCTCCTTGTAGTGGGGCTTGGTCATTGAGGCATGTTTCGCGGACGGCGTCGTGGCTTGCGGACGCACGGGTACGGCATGAACCAACACTTGCCTGCGGCGCTAGCGGGACAGGACACTAGGCGCACACAGCATCAAAATCCTCTGCTTCGATGGCCGGACGGCGCCCTGCCAGCCGGTCGGCCAGCAGGCCGGCGCTGCCCATCGCCAGCGTAAAACCGAGTGCGCCGTGGCCCAGGTTCAGCCATAGCCCGGACACGCGCGACGGCCCCACCAGCGGCAGGCCGTCCGGCGTGGCCGGGCGCAGCCCGGCCCACGGCTGCAGCTGCGCCAGCGGCAGCTCGGGCACGATGCCCTCGAACAACGCGCGTGTCTGTGCCACCAGCGTGCCGACCCGCTCCGGATCGATGCGGGTGCCGCCGCGCACCAGGTCGGCCATGCCCGCCACCCGCAGTGTATTGCCGATGCGCGCGTAGACGATCTTGTTGGCAAAGTCCGTCACGCTGATATGCGGCGCGCGCGTGCCGCTGGCCAGCGGCACCGTGATGCTGTAGCCCTTGAGCGGCCACAGCATCGGCCGCACGCCCAGCGGGCGCAGCAGCGGCACGCTGCCGATGCCGCTGGCCACGATCACCACGTCGGCCGGCACCACGCCGCTGGCGGTCCGCACGCCGGTCACGCGCCCGCCCTGCTGCACCAGCTCTTGCACCACGGTGCCGAAGCGCATCGACACCCCGGCGTGTGCCCCGTCTTGCAGCAACCGTGCCAGCGACAGGCAGAAGCGGTGGCAGTCGCCCACTTCCTCGCTCGGCGTGTAGATGGCGCCGGCAATCTCGTTGCGGATGCCGGCCAGCGCGGGCTCCAGCGCCACGCAGGCATCGCGGTCCAGCGCCTGCTGCTCGCAACCCAGGCTGGCCTGGTAGTCCAGCAGCCGGCAGGCCGCGTCGAACGCCGCCGCATCGCGGTGCACAACCAGTTTGCCGCGCCGCGCAAAATCGAAACCGGCGCCAACATCGTCATGCTGGTGCCGGGCCACGAAGGCCTGCATCAGGTCGCGTGAATAGAACCCCAGCCGCAGCAGCTTGCGCGTGGTGGCTTCACTGGTGGCGGCATTGCAGGCGCCCATGAAGGCTGCCAGCCAGCGCCACTGCGCCGGGTCGGCCGCGGGCCGGAAGCGCATCGGCGAATCGCGCCGCAGCAGCCAGCCCGGCACCTTGGCCATCACGCCCGGCCCGGCCAGCGGCGCCACATAGCTGTAACTGAGCTGCCCGCCATTGGCAAAGCTGGTCTCCTCGGCCGGCCCGTCGTGGCGCTCCAGCACCGTCACCTGGTGGCCGTCCTCGGCCAGGCGCCACGCCGTCGTCATGCCGACCACGCCGGCGCCCACGATCACTACCTGCATTGCCATCCCTTGATTGCTTTTTCCCGATCCGGCAAAGCGTAGTGCAGGCGGCGCGGATTGCCCAATGCGAATACGTGCCAGAATATGTCATCAGGCTATGGATGCCTGCCCGCTTCCCGGATTGCCATGCGCTTGCGCCAGATCGAAGTCTTCCGCGCCGTGATGCTGACCGGCACCGTCAGCGAGGCCGCGCGCCTGTTGCACGTGTCCCAGCCGGTGGTCACGCGCGTGCTGCAGCACGCCGAGGCCTCGCTCGGCTTTCGCCTGTTCGAGCGGGTGCGCGGCCGGCTGCAGGCCACGCCCGAGGCCAATGCGCTCTATGGCGATGTCGAAAGGCTATATGGCGAGATCGAGCGCGTGCGCCGGGTCTCGGAAAGCCTGCGCCACAAGGGCGCCGGGCGGCTGCGCGTGGCCGCCACCCCCAGCCTGGCCAACCCGCTGCTGGTGCCGGCGGTGCGGCGCTTCTGCGCGCGCCACCCGGACACGCAGGTGCAGGTGCTGACCCACCATACCGACGAGATCGTCGGGGCGCTGCTGGCCAACCAGATCGACCTGGGCTTTGCCTTTGCGCCGCCGGGCCACGAGGCCATTTCCAGCGAGCCGGTGGCCAGCGGCCGCATGCTGCTGGCGGTGCCGCGCGGCCAGCCGCTGCCCGCCGGCGGGCGCCGCCAGGTTGTGCCGATGCAGCGGCTGATGGAGCGCGCCTTCATCGGCTATGACGACAACAGCTCGCTCGGGCTGCTGGTGCGCCAGACCCTGGCCCGGCACGCGCTGGAGCCGCGCTCGACGCTGGAGGTGCAGACCTATTCGCTGGCGCTGGCCCTGGTCGATGCCGGGCTGGGCGTGACCCTGCTGGACCAGTACACCGCGCTCAGCGCCAGCCCGGAGCGCGTCGCGCTGCACGACGTGGCGCCGGCGCTGCCGTTCGAGATCCAGATGCTGCGCGCCAGCCACCGCGCCGGCTCCAGCCTCGCCGACGACCTGCGCGCGCAGTTTGCGCTGGCCGCCGCGGAACTGGCCGCAACGCTGCCGCAGCGGCTGGAAGCGCCAGCCGCCAGCTTTGACGCCACGCCCCGGAGCCGCGATCGGGGTCCGCCTGATGTCTGATTGATGTCCGATTGACAGCCGCGCGCGGCGTGCACCATCATCAAGCCGCCTGCAGGCACAACCTGCGTGCGCCAAACCGCCTATGTTCGTCCTGACCCTGATCGCCCTTGTCCTTGTCAGCGCCTTTTTCTCGGTCTCCGAGATCGCGCTGACCGCCGCGCGCCGCACCAAGCTGCAAGTCTTGTCGGAGCGCGGCGATGGCCGCGCCACGCGCGTGCTGCGGCTCAAGGAAGAGCCCGGGAATTTCTTCACGATCGTGCAGATCGGCGTCAACAGCGTGGCCATCCTGGCCGGTATCCTCGGCGAGAAGCATGTGTCGGACCTGCTGCTGGAAACGCTGTCGCCCTATATGCAGGTGATCCACGCCCAGCGCGTGGCCAATATCGGCTCGTTCCTGATCGTGACGCTGCTGTTTATCCAGTTCGCCGACCTGATCCCCAAGCGCATCGCCATGACCTTCCCCGAGCGCTGCGCGGTGGCGGTGATCGACCCGATGCTGACGCTGCTGCGCGTGCTCAAGCCGCTGGTCTGGATCTTCAACGCCGCCGCCGATGCCACGCTGCGGCTGCTGCGCCTGCCGACCAAGCCGGTCGACCAAATCACCACCGAGGACATCGCCGCGATGGTCGATGCCGGCGCCGAAGCCGGCGTGCTGCACAAGCATGAACTCCACCTGATCGAGAACGTGTTCGAGCTCGAGTTCAAGAGCATTACCGCGATCATGACGCCGCGCGACGACGTGGTCTACCTGAGTCTCGACGAACCCGCCGACAGCGTGCGCCGCAAGCTGGTCAACCAGCCGCACGCGCAATACCCGGTGTGCGGGCACGACCTCGACGACGTGCAGGGCTATATCGATTCCAAGGACATCCTGCAGCTGCTGCTGGCCGACGAGAGCGCCACCGTGATCAACAATATCGGCCGCCACCACGACAAGAACGTGCTGGTGATCCCCGACACGCTGACCCTGTCCGAGGCGCTCACGCGCTTCCGCGAGATGCACCAGAACTTTGCCGTGGTGATGAACGAATACGGGCTGGTGGTGGGCGTCGTCACGCTGGACGATATCGTCGGCGCGCTGATGGGAGACATCCTGTATTCCAGCGAGGACGAGCAGATCGTGCGGCGCGACGACAGCTCCTGGCTGGTCGACGGCCTCACCCCGCTGGTGGACCTGAAGAAGGCGCTGGATCTGGACACCCTGCCCGGCGAGGACTATGTCGACACCGCGGCCGGGCTGGTGATCTATTCGCTCAAGCGCATCCCGAAGAAATCCGAGTCGATCACCGTGGCGGGCTATCGCTTCGAAGTGCTGGACATCGACCATCACAAGATCGACCAGCTGCTGGTGTCGCGCCTGCCGCAGGCGCCGGAAGCCGAAGCGCCAGCACGGCTGGCGTAGGCGCGACGGCCTGCCGGTAGCGCTCCAGCGTATCCGGCAGCCGGAACCACGCCACATAGCTGAACGCCACCACCACCGCTGCCGCCGCCACCGCGCCCAGCCGCCATGGCGCCACCGATTCCTTCGGCGCCGGCACGTGCAGCGTGCGGTAAGCCGTGCCGAGCAGCGCGATCCATGCCAGCCCCAGCGCATAACCTGCAGCGACGTCCGACAGCCAGTGCATGCCCAGGTACAGCCGCGATACCCCGATCGCCGCCACCGCCACCACGGTCAGTGCCAGCACCGGGATGCGCACGCGCCACGGCTGGCGCAGGCACATCAGGAAGGCCAGGAAGCCATAGGTGACCATGCTGCTGGTGGCGTGTCCGCTGGGGAAGGAATACGATTCCAGGCCGCTGTAGATGCTGGCCGGGCGCACGCGCGCCATGCCCAGCTTGAGCGCCATCACGCAGGCGCGCGCACCCAGCAACGCGGCGGCCCAGTACAGCGCCACGGTCCAGGCGCGCCGCCAGCACAGCCACGCGAACACCGCCACGCCCACCGCCAGGGAAATGCGCGCGCCGCCCAGTTCGGTCACGGCAACCATCGCGATGTCGAGCCAGTCGGTGCGCAGGGCACGCAGCCATGCAAACACGATCTGGTCGATGCGCACCACGCCCCCCCTTTCGGCGACCTCGCCGGCCAGCCAGAACAGGGCGCTGCCGCAGGCCAGCAGCACGGCACCGGCCAGCAGCACCACCAGCAGCTCGGCCATGTCGCGTTCGAGCACGCGCAGCGTGAGCGTGCTCAGCCGGCGCGGCTGTGCGGCCACGCGCGCGGACAGCGCGCCGGCCCCCCACACGCGCCACCGGTCCAGCCAGCGCACCACCGGCCGCAAGAGCGCCACCAGCAGCGGCACCAGGCTCAGCAGCAGCACCGTCACCAGCGTGAACAGCGCCAGCAGCCCGAGCGCCGTGCCCGGCGTGAGCCAGGCCTCGGCGAAGGCGCTCGCGCGTGCCGGCACGTCAATCACGGGACGCGCCCGCGGCGCCGACGATGCGGGCGATATTGGCGCGAGCCGGCGCCTCGCAGCCGGCAAAGGCGTCGGTCAGGAAGAGTCGCGGGCGCTGCGCCAGCTTGCCCAGGAACGCCGCGCGGCGGCGCATGAATTCAGTCTCCAGCGCCTCCCCCTTGAGACCGGTGCGCGCGGCCAGCAAGGCGCGGTTCTCGGCGAACACGTCCTGGCTATGGGCATCGAACATTTCCGGCGCCGCGGCCAGCCTGAGCAGGTCGAGATCGAGCACGGTGTCGGCGCCGGCAATGCTCGGGCCATGGCCGCGCGTATCGAGCACGATCTGCGCGGCACGGTCCAGCACCGCGCGGTCCTCGCCGGGCGCCACCGTTTCGATCAGCGCGGCTGAGGCGGCTTCGTTGTGCTCGCATCCCGCCACATAGACCGCGTCGTGGCACAGCACCGCCAGCGCCTGCGCGCGGTCCAGCGCAATGCCGCGCACGTGGGCGGTCTCGAACATCTCCAGGATATGGCGGCGGTCGTGGTAGTGCCGGTACGGCGTGTCGTGCAGCGCCAGCACATCGAGCACCGCCTGGCGCGGCAGGAAGTCCAGGCAGGCCAGCGCCGCGGGCCAGGCGGGCGCAAAGCGCGGCACCTCGCCCTGCGGCGTGGCCACCGGTTCGCTGAACACATCGGAGCGGCGCACCCACAGCAATGAGGGATCGCGCATCGCGCGATAGACCACCACCGGCGCGAGATCGGCCTCGAAGCGGCCGATGCCGACTGCCGTGTAGGCGCCGCCCTTGTAGTGCCGGTACGGCATGCCGGCGACCAGGTTGGGGTCGGCCGGCAGTTCGGCCGGATCGCCGTGGAAGACCGGTGCTGGGGGTTGGCTGGCGGGTGGCTGTGTCATGGTGCGGCATCCTGCGTTGCGGATCGCCATGATAGTGCACCTGGCAGTGCGTCCGGTATGGAGGCCAGTGCGGCGGCCCATGCCCGCCGCATGAAAACCGGCCGCGGAAAAAACAAAACCGACGCGCACTGTCGTGGGCGTCGGCCTGAGTTTTACTACACTGTTGTTGCCTGCCGGTGGTCGATTCCGACAGCTTCTTGTTTTGGCGGAGAGGGTCGTTTTTGAACCCCTCTTGAGACTGCTTAACGCAGCATCAGCGAGCCAAGCTGACACCTCCGTTCATGGCGCTAAGCAGCCTGCGGAAACCCTTGAGCAGCGCCTCCCGGGCCGGATCGTAGGCAAGCTCAATCATCCGAATTGCTTCAAAGGGGTGCACGCCTGCGGCGCTGCCGAGGGCGATTTCTTCGCTGGCAGTTAGTTGCGAACCGCGCTGGATGGCGTGTTCAAGGCGGCGAGGGCTGATACCCGCGGCCTTCGCCAATAGTGGATCGCTGTTGAATCCACCTTTCTGTTTAAGAAAATCAATGACCTCTCTCATACCCATTTTGTGTATCTCCGGCTATGCTTCCGATGTACCCAATCTGGGTATGTACTCAGATTGGGTGCTGCACGAAGTGTAGGCGGTAAACAACACCGCGTAAACCAAACCTAGCCCGCCAGCGGCGGCTAAACGTAACGAGGGGTTACATCATGAAATTCAAGACCCAGCTGTTCGCTATCAACTCCCGCGAATGGGAAATGGAAGGCCGCAAGGGCATTTCCTACAACGCGCAAATGCTGATCGTGTCGGCGCGCGAAGAGGACGGAAAGATGGTCGAAGAGACCTTCGTGGCTCGTTGCAAGCTGCCCGCTCACCTCAAGGACACGGCTCCTGGTGAATACCTGACTGAACTGCGCCCGTTCGCCGATAGCAAGGGCAATCTCGACTTCCAAGTGGCCGGCCTCGTTCCGCTAAATCGTCCGGCGGCAAACGGTAAGACCTCAGCGGCGGCGGCCTAAGAAAACCCCTCGTTTCTCGCAGCGATGACTTGCGAGTGACAGGCCGGAAAGACGGCCAATTTTTCGTAAACGAGGGGTCGTTATGGACAAGGCACTGAATGCACGGTTCTTGGTGCAGATCTTGGCGGAGCGTCAAGCCTGTAATGAGCAAAAGTTGTATTGGATGGTGGTCCTCTGCGAGGAATCGATTCGGTTGCGGCTGGATCGCTTGGGCGGCTTGATGGGGGAATGGTGATGGACTACCCCTCGTTGTTGTCGGCGCTGCATCCGTATTTCGAATTGATCGTCATGAAGGGGGTAGTTTGGCTGCTGGTTGGGCTAGGAACCTTTGCTGACGTGGTGCTGATCGTGTGGGGTGTTGCGTTGCTGCTGATCGTCGTCGGTGGCGTGGTGTGGGGCTGCGGTGTGGTCTGGCGCTGGGTTCGGGCGGCGTTTCGGGAGGTTCAGATATGGATGCTGGAGCGGTGGCCAGTCTCACGGCGCTAATGGTCGGGGGCATTGTGGGCGGGTTCGTGTTGGGCTTCTGGTTTGCGGCGCAGATCGCATCCGGGATCGTGGATGGGAAAAGGGGTCAATGATGTACGGGCTGACAAACGCTGAGCTGGCTTTCTACTGCGTGCTGTGCTTGATGTTCGCGTTGGGGCATGTCTGTGGACGCCTTCGCTAGCCTCTGGCAAATCGCGTGGCCGATCTTGCTGGTAGCGGCGGCATATCGGATCGGGCTGGCGCTGGCGGTGAAGCTCTGGAACGACATACGGGGGTCGTTGTGAGTAGCGTGATTCTGTACTGCATGTGTGCCTGGGGGATTGGGTATGCCTCGGGCTTCTGGATCAAGCTGGCAACTCGGGCATTCGAAGTGCTGGATTGACGCTGTAGCGCTGGTGGACGCTCTCCACCGTTTCTTTGTACGGGAGTGCATATGCACAAGGTGAAGCATCTGGCCATCGCGGCCAAACAGAAGTCGGCGCAAATCGGTGCCGGTGTGGCTGCTCTGGCGCTGTCGAGCGCTGCCATGGCGCAGGCCACTGGTGACGCTGGTCTGGACGCCATCAACGGCCTGAGCGCCAAGGTGACGTCCTACACCGGCGCCGCGCTGACCGTTGCGGTTCTGGCGGCCGGCGCATGGTGGGGTATCGCCATGATGAAAAAGGCGTTCGGCAAGGCCAAGTAAGCCATGCGCCGCGCCTACCGTGTCGCACTGCTCGCGGGCCTCCTGCTCTGCCTGTCGGCGTGCGGCGCGTTTCTTGACCTCTCGGGCGGCAATTCCTGTCGTGACGGCTACTGGTGCGTCGATGGCGGGAAACGGCTCCCGGACCTCTCTGTAGGCGGGGGTTGGGGTTGAGGTTTCGGGGTCTATCTCTCCTAGCTCGTCGGGGCTTGTGGATCTGTGGGCAGGCCGCGTGCCTGTGGGCAACCGGGGGATAACGGCAGTATCGTTATCCCCCGGTTGTCCATAGGCCGAAGAGCGGCGAACCCGTAGGGCTGTCCACATATCCATAAGCTCAGGGCGCGTGCAGTACCTACGGGGTGCGCCTACCAGTGGGCAGTCAATTGGGACAATTGACTGTTCACTGGCAGGCGGGGGTTAGCGGTTCTCCTGCTGTGGTGCCCGCCAGCGTATGAAAGGGGGAATCGTTTGGTACAAACGATTTCCTCTTTCATATGCGACCACTCCCCTCCTCTCTCTTGCTCGCCATGCTCCGGCGAGTTTCTTTTTCCGGTGCGCTCGCCTGCGTGCTGTCCCTCCCCCGCATCCTGTTTGACATGCTGCTGGCGCCGGTCGTGGTCGCGCTGTCGGTGCTGGCGTCTCTGCTGCTGCCGTTGCAAGCCAATGCGCAAACGGCGCCGCCGCCTGTGGACTATCAATTTCAGAAGGCGCTATCCAAGATCGTGGCGGGTTCCGGCTCCGGCCTTGTCGTCAAACAGCCAGGCACAATGAATATCGTCAACGCGGGCAAGGTTGTCGGCTCGTTCGCGCTCAACGAAAAGCGGCTGATTGATCTGGCTACGCTTGCCAAGTACGCGCGGGCATCTACGGTGCCTGCAGTGCTGGCGCTGGGGGCAACTGAATTGATCAACTATGGTCTGCAGAAGTGCGCGGATGGCACATGGTGCAAGCCGCAGGTGGAGCAAGGTGATCCGTCGAACGGCACGAGGTACTGGTACAACAATTATCAAGGGGCGTGCTGGGGTTCGCAGGCGACGCTGTGTGGCTGGCAGCAGAATCTAGACACGTTGTGGACGGCGTTTGCTGCGAACAATCCGAATTCGACGTTTATCAGTTGGGCGGTGATGTCTGGCGCGACGTCCACTAGTGCAGTCGTCACGTTGACATTCAGGCAGTCAGGCACTACGTACACGCAGAATTTTTCCATGACGGGCTACGGTACGCGTCCGGCTTCTGGTGCCACGGTGCCTGCCACCGATGCGGACGTGGAAACGGCGTGGAAAGGCGCTTTCCAGGCGAATCCGTTCATCCAAGAGAAATACTGGGGCTTCGAAGATCAGACACAGAACCTCAAGGCGTGGGAAGCGGCGCTGGCGCAAACGGCTGAAGTGATCAATGGCACGGTGACGGAAGTGCGTCCAGCGGAAAGTACGACAAAGCCTAAGGTCGGCGGCGGCACGGAAACCACTACCAAGCAAACGACATGCACCTACACGGCTACTGGCAACACCGATGCGGCCACGATGAAAGAGAACCCGCTCAAGGTCACTGAGCGTTGCACGACTACGACCACGGCACCGGATGGTACGCAAACGCAGGAAGTCACGGAAAAGGCGGCCGCGCCGCAAGGCTCGCCCAAGATCGGGGAAAAGGTGGAGTTGGAAACGTGCGGCCTGCCCGGCAAGCCTGCGTGCAAGATCGATGAAACCGGCACTAAGGCGCAAACCGATGTGGACGCGGCGCTGACCCAGCAGTCGGCGGAACTGGATTCCCGGCTCTCAGTGGTTGAGCAGGCGGCAAACGATTCGCTGTCCAGCGTCGAGCAAAAGCACGGCTCGGTGCACATCCTAGACTTCTTCAACATCTTCCCGACGTTTGCCACTGAGCAATGCGAAAACCCCAGGGTGCCGGGTGTCGGCGGCGGTGATTTGCCGGTGGACGTCTGCACCTACTACTACATGCTCAAGGACGTGGTGTCGTTCGGCGTCTCGATTCTGGTCATCATCGATTCCATTCAACTGGTTCGTGAAGCTGTGAAGGTGTAACCATGCCGCTCCTGTCTGGTCTGCTCTTGATGCTCTTTGACTTCCTCGTCAAAGTGTTCCTGAAGTTCTTCGACATCAAAAAGGCGTGGGTGCTGGCGCTGGTGGTGATCACGGTGGGGCTGTTGTATTCCACCTATGCGCTTGTGGTGACATGCATCCAGTCATGCGTGCCGCATATCCCGCTGGCATCGGGGCTGCAACAGTACTTCCAAATGGGCCTCGGGCTGATTTTCAACGGCGTGACCACGGTGGCCATCTCTTGCTGGATCGCTGTGGCGACAGGCGCGTCGCTGTACGTCTGGAAAAAGAAGATTCTTGACCAGTTGATCAAAATGGTCTGAGGGGCATGTCATGCACAAGACGGCGATTCACCTTGCGATAGGCGCTCTGCTCTGCGTGTGGCTGGCTGACATGCTGCTCAAGGCTGCGCGTGCGTGCTCCACCATGGGCGGGCTGTACATGATCGATCAGGCGTCCGGGGCGTCTTGGTGCGTGCCGTATCAAGTGCTCGGTGGCGGGCTGTTGCTGTTGGCGCTGCTGCTCGTGGCGGTGGGCGTGGCGCTGACGTTTTCCAAGGGGGAATGACGATGGATTTCCTTGTGGGGCTTCTGCTCGGGTTGGCCGTGGGTGATGCGAAACCTTCCCCTCCCCTTGCTCCGGGTGAGCAATTGTTTTTGGCGGGGCTGGTTGTTGCGGTGGCGGCAATGGGCGCGGTTGTGATGTTTCGTGCGATGCGGAGGGCAATGCTGTGAGTGACTACGCGCTGACCGTCTGCCGGAATTTCCGTGATGTGTAACGCAAATTGCGAGGGGTGATGATGCGTGATGCTGCTGACAACAAGGCTGGTGAGTTGGATGTAGGCGGAGTGCGCCGCCGTGGTCGTCCTTCAACGGGTAAGGCCATGACTGGCGCCGAACGGCAAGCTGCCTTCCGTGCCCGTCATGGGCTGGTGCCGATGACAGTGCTGCTACCTGCTGAGTTGGTCGCGGCGGTCATTGAGTACATGCGGTTCAAGGACACGACAAAGACGCAGGTCTTTGAAAAGCTGATTCGCTCGCAGTTGCTGCGCAAGCGCTGAGGGCAAACTTTTGCAGGACCTGAGCGCTGGATCTCGACGAGCTGGGCCGAATTTCCGCAGGACCTGCGCACTGGATCTCGACGAGCTGGCGCGAATTTCCGCAGGACCTGTGCGCTGGATCTCGACGAGCTGAGCCAAGGATTGATTGGAGTAGGTATGAGTGACTACGCGCTGACAGGCAAGAAAGGCACCGGCAAAAGTTCAGGCGCGGTGCGACAGATACAGGCGCGCTTGCGTGCAGGTATGCGTGTCGGAACCAACCTGAATATCCACATCGAACACTTGATGCCCGCTCACTCGCGGGCATCGGTCATTCGGCTGCGGGACAAGCCAAGCGCGCATGATCTGTTCTCGCTCGGCTCGGGCAACCCGAAAATCAAGTTCGAGCCGATCATTGACCGCGACCCCAAGAGCAAGACTTATGGCCTATGCATCGGCACGACCGATCCGGTGCTGCTCGATGGCTTTGACGAAAACGAAAACGGGTTGCTGGCGCTGGACGAGATGGGGACGTGGCTGAATTCGCGCTCGTTTCAAGATCCCACGCGGCAGCCGGTGCTGGACTGGCTCGCACATGCGCGTAAGTTCGGCTGGGACGTGTTCTATCTTATGCAACACATCAACCAGGTGGACAAGCAACTGCGCGAGTCCTTCATTGAATACTGCGTGCGCTTCCATCGCCTGGACAAGATCAAGATTCCGGGCGTGTCTGCGGCCACGCGCCTGATTACCGCGGGTCAGTTCAAGGGGCAATTCCCGCGCTTCCATATTGGCGTGATGCGCCTTGGCTGCGATCCCTCCGGCATGGTCGCGGATCGTTGGGTGTTCCGGGGTGGCAACATCCACAAGGCGTATGACACCACGCAGGTTTTCCAAGAGTCCTACCCGCATGGCACGTTCTGCTATCTCTCGCATTGGCACCTTGAGGGTTACAAACATCCTGAGGTGGTGCCGATCGGCTGGCGCGTGGTGCGGTGGGCGCAAAAGTTCGTGCGTCCCTCGGTTGGGTCTTGGTCGATCAAGGATCGGCGGTTAGTTGCACTGGTCTACGCGCGCGAAGGCAACGCTCAGAAGCGTCAAATGCTGTTTGAGGCGCTGGCACGTCAGCAGGGCAAGAAAGACGGCGTGGCGGGCCGTTTGGTGCGTTCTCCGGGCATTCCTAGTGCCTCCACCCTTCCCTCTCTCTCCGATCAAATCTCAATCGTGCGGCGGAGCCTCAAGCGTGGGGCGGCGTGACCGGTGCCGGCCGCAGGCCGGCACCGGGCGCGGCGGCGCGCGCTTACTTGTTTTTAAGAACACATAACGGAACACACACTAGCGCGGCTCTGGCTAGGCAAAGAAAAACCCGGCAACAGCGGCAACTGTCCCGGGCGCGGTCCACAACTCAACTTTGATAGGCAAAGACTATGGACAAAGACATTGTAGGCGATGGCGCCAGATATTGTGCGTATGAAGAGGGCATCACCGTTCGTACGCGTACCTTTGCGGATGGGCAAATTGAGGTTTCAGGGTTCAACACTACCCATTGGAAGACCCAAGACCCGGCGCGCAAGTTCTATGGCATCGATGACCCGCGCGCGCATGCGATGCCTCGGGCAAAGGCCAAGCGGGGCGAGTCGGAAAACCGGGAGGCTTCGGAAGAGGCTTCCGTGCGCCGCGCTCGCCAGAACATCCGTATGAAGTGCAAGCAGATCAGTGCTGACCGGATGCTGACTTTCACCACGCGTAAGAACATCCTGGACAAGAGCGAATTCGCGGCCATCTGGGACACGTTCAGGCGTCTGATGCGCAAGCACAAGGCGTTTTCTTACGTGGCGGTGCCGGAGCCACATCCGGGTCGTGGCGGCTGGCATCTGCATGTGGCGGTGCATGGCCGCGTTGCACAGTGGTTCGCAATTCGTTGCTGGCACAAGGCTGTCGGCGGCAAGATGAATGGCTATGTCCATTTTCCTCGCACGAAAGGCGGTCACTTCGGCAAGGCATGGGATGCGCACTCGCTTGCGGCTTACATTAGCAAGTATCTCGGCAAGGATGTGGAGCGGCGCGAGCTAAACGAAAAGCGGTACTGGGCGTCCAAGGGGATCGCGTTGCCAGAAAAGCAGTACTGGGGTACGTCTATGGCCTACAGTTCGATGTATGACGCGCTCAAGCCTGTGCTGGCGTGGCTGCAAGAGGTTGCTGGCATCGATGATCTGACAGCCCGCATAAATGCGCGTACGGGCTGTTTTTGGCTCGCTACTGGACCTAGATTCTGTGGTCCAGTAATGCCCTTGCCACTGTCAGAATGACAGCGAAGATAAAAAGCCATATCAGGATGGTGGCAACGGGGGAAGGCTTTAGCTGGTAGCCGGTTGGCCGTGGTGGTGGAGTCGGCTTGCCAACTGGCGGCTCGTGTGGAGTTGTTGGTTGGCGCCAGTCAGCATCTCTATGTTCGTTCCATGCTGTGCGCTTGTTATATCGTTCGCGCCACCAGTCTCGATCATAGATTCCCACGGTAACCCCTCCCTCGCTCTTATGCCGCTTCTAGTAGGTCTGGCTGTAAGTGTTCATGGTAACGCTTAATGGCTCGCTTGATGCTGCTGATGTGCGTCCCGTATCGGTAGGCCAGCGCCGTCTTGGTGTAGTTTCCTGTCAGCCAGAAATCGATGCATTCCCGCTCTTGCTTCGGTGTCATCGCTCGATGCCTGCCTAGTTTGACGCCGCGGCTAATGGCTGCCTTCATGCCTGCTCGGGTGCGTTCGCGGATCAGCTCTCGCTCAAACTCTGCGAAGGCGCCGATGATCTGGAAGATCATCTTTCCTGCAGGGGATCGGGTGTCTAGGTGTTCCGTCAGGCTACGGAATTCTGCACCTGCTGCCTCGATGCGCTCGATGATGATAAGCAGGTCCTTGAGGGACCGCGCGATGCGGTCGAGCTTATACACCACTACGGTGTCGCCTGGACGAAGGCGTGACAGCATGAGCTCGAGCTCGGGGCGCTTGTTGGTACTACCCCCTGATTTCTTTTCGGAAAATAAAAAATCGACGCCCGCTGTTCGCAGTGCGTCGATCTGAGAGTGAAACTCTTGTTCTTGGGTGCTAACCCGTGCGTACCCTACCAGCATGACCCTGCGCTTTGTTGTTATGGCGCATCAGTGTAGCTCGCGAGGTACTGAGTTAAGCAGTCTCTTATAAATGGCGGAGAGGGTGGGATTCGAACCCACGGTACCGTCGCCGGTACGCCTGATTTCGAGTCAGGTACATTCGACCACTCTGCCACCTCTCCGGTAACTTGTTGCCGTGTGGCGAAACCAAGATTATAGCCATGTCCGGCCAGCCGATGCAATAGGCTGGCAGCGGATTTTTTCGGTTCGCTTTACAGCTCCGGTTCCAGGCGGGTGATGCCGCCCATGTACGGCTGCAGCGCGGCCGGCACCGTGACCGAGCCGTCTGCGTTCTGGTAGTTCTCAAGGATCGCCACCAGCGTGCGGCCCACGGCCAGCCCGGAGCCGTTGAGGGTGTGCACCAGCTCCGGCTTGCCCTGCCCCGCGCGCATGCGCGCCTGCATGCGGCGCGCCTGGAAGTCGCCCATGTTCGAGCACGAGCTGATCTCGCGGTAGGTGTTCTGCGCGGGGATCCACACTTCGAGGTCGTAGGTCTTGGTGCTGCCGAAGCCCATGTCGCCGGTGCACAGCACGATGGTGCGGAACGGCAGCCCCAGCTTCTTCAGGATTGCCTCGGCGTGGCCGGTCAGTTGTTCCAGCGCCTCGAACGACTGCGCGGCCGGCACCACCTGCACCAGCTCGACCTTGTCGAACTGGTGCTGGCGGATCATGCCGCGCGTGTCCTTGCCGTACGAGCCGGCCTCCGAGCGGAAGCACGGCGTATGCGCGACAAAGCGCAGCGGCAGCTTCTCGCCGGCGACGATGGCGTCGCGCACGATATTGGTCAGCGGCACCTCGGCGGTCGGGATCAGGTAGAAGTTCTCGATGCGCTCGCCGTCTTCGCTGCCGACCTTGCGCGGCACCTTGAACAGGTCTTCCTCGAACTTGGGCAGCTGGCCGGTGCCGCGCATCGAGGCGGCGTTGACCATGTACGGCACGTACATCTCGGTGTAGCCGTGTTCCTGCGTATGAATGTCGAGCATCAGCTGGACCAGCGCGCGGTTCATGCGCGCCAGGCCGCCACGCAGCATCGAGAAGCGCGAACCGGTGACCTTGACCGCGGTGTCGAAGTCCAGGCCCAGCTTCTCGCCCACGTCGACGTGGTCGCGCACGGCGAAATCGAACTGGCGCGGCTCGCCCACGCGGCGCACTTCGACGTTCTGGGTTTCGTCATTGCCCACCGGCACGCTTTCATGCGGCAGGTTGGGGATGGCCAGCATCAGCTCGGCCAGGTGCGCCTGGATCTCGTCCAGCCGCGCGGCCGAGGCCTTGAGCGTGTCGCCGATGCCGCCCACTTCCGCCATCACGGCCGAGGCGTCCTCGCCCTTGCCCTTGAGCATGCCGATCTGCTTGGACAGGCTGTTGCGGCGGGCCTGCAGTTCCTCGGTCTGGGTCTGCAGTTGCTTGCGTTCGGCCTCAAGTGCCTGGAACGCCGCAACGTCGAGTTGGTAGCCGCGCGTGGCAAGGCGTTGCGCCACGGCGTCGATGTCTTTGCGGAACAGCTGGATGTCGAGCATGTTGCTTTGGTGAAGTGCAGGGCCAGCGACATGCCGGCGGACCCGCCATTTTACTGCACCGGCCCCGTCCGGCGCGAACCGGGCGATGCCAGGCCAGAGGGCCGTGTCGCCGGCTCACGCCACCGCTCACTCCCCGCCCTTGCCGCCGTCCTTTGCCTTGGCCACGCGCTGCTCGCGATGCCAGGCGGCATCCAGCTCGCGCAGGTGGCGCAGCTTCTCGGCAATCTTGCCCTCCAGCCCGCGCGGCACCGGCTGGTACCAGTCCTGGGCCTTGAGGTCGTCCGGGAAGTAGTGCTCGCCGGCGGCGTAGGCCTCGGGCTCGTCGTGCGCGTAGCGGTAGGCGTGGCCGTGGCCAAGCTCCTTCATCAGCTTGGTCGGCGCGTTGCGCAGGTGCACCGGCACCGCGCGCGACTTGTCCTTGCCGACGAAGGCGCGAGCCGCGTTGTAGGCGTTGTAGCCGGCGTTGGACTTGGGCGCCACGGCCAGGTAGATCAGGGCCTGGCCCAGCGCCAGCTCGCCCTCGGGCGAGCCAAGGCGCTCATAGGTCTCGGCCGCGTCCAGCGTGATGCGGGCGGCACGGGGATCGGCCAGGCCGATATCCTCCCACGCCATGCGCACGATGCGCCGCGCCAGGTAGCGCGGGTCGGCGCCGCCGTCGATCATGCGGCAGAACCAGTACAGCGCCGCGTCCGGGTCCGAGCCGCGCACGGACTTGTGCAGCGCGCTGATCTGGTCGTAGAAGGCGTCGCCGCCCTTGTCGAAGCGGCGCAGGTTTTCCGACAGCGCGCTGCCCAGCAGCGCGGTATCGATCTGCGCGGCGCGGGCGGTGCGCGCGGCGCGCGCCACGATCTCGATATTGTTCAGCAGCTTGCGCCCGTCGCCATCGGCCGAGGCCACGATCAGCTGCAGCGCTTCATCCTGCCAGCTCAGGTCGCCCGCCTGTGCGCCAAGTTCTTCGCTGGCGCGCAGCGCCAGCTGGGTCAGCTCGGCATCGTCCAGGCTCTTGAGCACATAGACCGCCGCGCGCGACAGCAAGGCGCCGTTGACTTCGAACGAGGGGTTCTCGGTGGTGGCGCCGATAAAGGTGAAGAGCCCGCTTTCCACATGCGGCAGGAAGGCATCCTGCTGGCTCTTGTTGAAGCGATGGACCTCGTCGACGAATACCAGCGTGCGCCGCCCGTGCGCGCGGAACTGCTCGGCGCGCTCGACCGCCTCGCGGATGTCCTTGACCCCCGACAGCACCGCCGACAGCGCGATGAACTCGGCGTCGAAGGCACTGGCCATCAGCCGCGCCAGCGTGGTCTTGCCCACGCCCGGGGGGCCCCACAGGATCATCGAATGCGGCTCGCCGGACTCGAACGCCACGCGCAGCGGCTTGCCCGCACCGAGCAGGTGCTGTTGCCCGATCACCTCGTCGATGGTGCGCGGGCGCAGGCGCTCGGCCAGCGGTTGCCGGGAACGGTCGGGAGTATCGGAAAACAGCGTGTCCGCCACGGTATTCAAGCCTTGTGAATGCAGAACGCCACAGTGTAGACCATCGGCGCCCTGCCCCTGCGTGGCAGGCTAGGCGGCAAATGCCACCACGTCCTCGATCTCGACACGGATGCCGATGCGCTCGCCCACGGCATGGTTGTGGTGGGACGGCACCAGCGCCAGCACGCGGCCGCCGCTGGCCAGGCGCAGCGTGTACAGGATCTCGGCGCCGCGGAAGGCCTTGTGGACCACCTCGGCGCGCATCGGGCTGGCGTCGTCGTGGACGATGTCATCGGGGCGCACCAGCACGTCGACGGCGGCGCCGGCGGGCAGCGCCAGCGGCGCCGCGGGGCGCAGCAGGCCCAGTTCCAGTTCAATCTCCGCGGTCCCGCGCAACCGCCCCGCCATCAGCACGCCCTGCCCGATAAAGCCCGCGACAAAGCGCGATGTCGGCCGGTGGTAGAGGTCGTGCGCGCTGCCCCACTGCTCGATCACCCCGTCGTGCATGACGCCGATCTCGTCGGCCATGGCAAAGGCCTCGTGCTGGTCGTGGGTGACCAGGATCGCGGTGGTGCCCTGCGCCTTCAGGATCGCGCGCACCTCCAGGCTCAGGCGTTCGCGCAGGTCGACGTCGAGGTTGGAGAACGGCTCGTCGAGCAGCAGCAGCTCCGGGCGCGGTGCCAGCGCGCGCGCCAGCGCCACGCGCTGCTGCTGGCCGCCGGACAGCTCATGCGGATACTTGCGGCCCGCGCCGGCCAGTCCGACCAGCTGCAGCACCTCGTCCACGCGCGCCGCGCGCCCGGCGCGGCTGGCCCGCACCAGGCCGAAACCCACGTTGGCCGCCACGTCCAGGTGCGGGAACAGCGCATAGTCCTGGAACACCATGCCGATGCGGCGCTGCTCCGGCGCCAGCATCGCCCCGGACGACGACACGACCTGCCCGTCCAGCACGATGCGGCCATCCTGCAGCGGCTCGAAACCGGCGATGGCGCGCAGCACCGTGGTCTTGCCGCAGCCGCTGGGCCCCAGCAGGCAGGCGATATTGCCGCGCGCCACCGAGAACGACAGCCCCTTGACCACCACATGGCGGCCAAAAGCGTGACGGATCTGGTCGACCTCGATGACAGCGGCGCCAGCGCCAGTGACGTCAGCAACGCCTGCGCGGGTCGCCGGCCGGCTGCGGGCCTGGGCGCCGGGCAAGCGTGAATAGGAATCGGTTCGCATGTGCGCATTATAGGGACGCGGCCGGGGCCGGGAGCGCCTTTCGGGGCAAATGCGTGCCCCACATTGCTAGAATGCGGCAGCCCGCACGCTGTGCGCGGCACTTCCGCCCACTTTCCGACGCATGCTCCTGTCCAGCCGCCGCCGCTTCCATCCCCTGACCCTGGCCACCCTGGTGATGGCGCTGCTGATCGCCGTGCCGGTGCTGGTGATCGCCTCGGCAGTGCTGCTGCCTGCCGGCGACACCTGGCGCCACCTGATCGACACGGTGCTGGCGGAATACGTGCTCAACACCGTCTGGCTGCTGTGCGGCGTCGCCGTGGGCGTATTGCTGCTGGGGGTGACCACCGCCTGGCTGGTATCGACCTACCGTTTCCCGGGCCACGCCGTGATGGAATGGGCGCTGGTCTTGCCGATGGCGATGCCCGCCTACGTGATCGCCTATGCCTACACCGACGCGCTGCAGTTTGCCGGGCCGGTGCAGGGCTGGCTGCGCGAGCTGACCGGCTGGAAGGCGCGCGAGTACTGGTTCCCGGATATCCGCTCGCTGGGCGGCGCCATCGCCCTGTTCTCGCTGGTGCTGTACCCCTACGTCTACCTGACCGCGCGCGCCGCCTTCCTGCAGCAGACCCAGAACACGCTGGAAGCCGCGCGCCTGCTCGGCCACGGCACCTGGAGCCGGCTCTGGCGCGTGGTGCTGCCGCTGGCGCGTCCCGGCATCGTTGCCGGCACCGCGCTGGCGATGATGGAAACGCTGGCCGACTTCGGCACCGTCGCCTACTTTGCCATCCCGACTTTCTCCACCGGCATCTACCGCGCCTGGTTTTCGCTTGGCGACAAGAACGCCGCGGCGCAGCTGTCGGCATGCATGCTGCTGTTCGTCGCCGCCATCCTGCTGATGGAGCGCGCCAGCCGCGGCCGCGCGCAGGTCTACGGCAACCAGCGCCGCGCCGTGGCCTGGACGCTGGACGGCGCGCGCGGCTGGCTGGCGCTGGCTGTATGCATGGTGCCGGTGCTGCTGGGCTTCCTGATTCCCGCGCTGATGCTGTGCCGCATGGCCTTCACCGACGGCGATGCGCAGTTCGGCGCGCGCTTTGTCGGGCTGGTGCGCAACAGCTTCCTGCTGGCCAGCGCCACCGCGCTGGCCGCGGTGACGGTCGCGCTGGCAGTGGGCTACGCCGCGCGCGCGGCCAACGGCAAGCGCAGCTGGCTGATGCGCGGCCTGACGCGGCTGTGCGGCATGGGTTATGCGCTGCCGGGCTCGGTCATTGCCGTGGGCGTGCTGGTGCCGGTGGCGCGGCTAGACAACGCGCTGTCGGCCTGGCTGCAGCAGCAGTTCGGGCTCTCGGTGGGGCTGCTGCTGACCGGCGGCATCGCCGCGCTGGTCTATGCGCTGCTGGTGCGCTTCCTGGGCGTGGCGCTGCAGACCGTCAATGCCGGGCTGGGCAAGATCACGCCCAGCATGGATGCGGCCGCGCGCAGCCTCGGCCACGGCCCCGGCGCCACGCTGCGGCGCGTGCATTTCCCGATGCTGCGCGGCAGCCTGCTGACCGCGGCACTGATCGTCTTTGTCGACGTGATGAAGGAGTTGCCGGCCACCTTCGTGATGCGCCCGTTCAACTTCGACACGCTGGCCGTGCAGGCCTACAACCTCGCTGCCGACGAGCGCCTGACCGAGGCCGCCACCGCCTCGCTGGTGATCGTAGCCGTGGGCCTGCTGCCGGTGATCGTGCTCTCGCGCACGATCCGGCGCGAAGCGCAGCGCTGAGCCTCCCGCGCTTCTTGCCCTAAAGTCGCGCCGCAACGCGCCGATAGCCTTTTATGGCCCGGCGTCCGCCCGGGAGCGAACAGCGGCATGCCTGCCGCGCAAGAACCTATGCTGCGATATCACATCCTGCTGTTCAAGTTGAACCGGCTCAGCCGCAACAAGCTGAGCGGCGTGGAAGAAGTCTCGCTGGCCGGCCAGTTGGCGGAGATGGTCAATTCGGCCGACACGGCCGCGCGCGTCATCGCCGACCTGTTCGATCACGCCAACCCGCAGGTGCGCCGCATCGCGCTCAACGCGATCCGCCGCGCGCGGCAGTTCTCGTCGCCCGAACTGCAGCCCGCGCTGATGCGCCGCATGGCCGATGCCGAAGCGGTGCTGCGCCATGACGCCGTCTGGATCGTGCAGGAAACCCGGATGGATGGCGCCGAACTGCGCGCCGCGCTGCGCCGCCTTGCCGGCAAGGTGCAGCTGCCTTGGGACGCCGAGCGTGCCCGCGCCAATCCCGGCGACATCGCGCTGGCGGCGCAGGTGCGCGCACGCATGGCATTGGACAAGCTGCTGGAAAAGAGTGCGGCGCAGCGCAACCAGGCGCTGGCCGCGATGGCGCTGGGCGGGACGCCAGACCAGCCTTATGCGGAAGGCACGGTCGGACACAAGGGCCTGCTGCACCGGGCGCTGGTACGGCGCCAGGCGGGGCGGCGGCTCAACAGCAGCGTGAAGCTGACGTTCCGCAAGGTCGAGCCGACCGAGGTGACGGGGAACAAGCGGTTCCTGCTGTAGCAAGAACCGCTACTGCAAAGGCCGTGGCGGCTTACTTGAAGCCGGCGCGGTCCACCAGCTTCTGTGCCTGCGGCTGGTACTTGCCCAGTTCGGCCACGTTGATGGTGTCGGACTTGAACGTGCCCAGCGCTTCCAGCGCCGGGTTGCTGACCTTCACGCCCTGCACCACCGGCCACTCGTTGTTGCCGTCGGCAAAGTAGCGCTGAGCCTCGTCGCTGGCCAGGTACTCCAGGAACTTGACCGCCGCTTCCTTGTTGGGCGCATGCTTGAGCATGCCGCCGCCCGAGACGTTCATGTGCACGCCCTGGCTCGACTGGTTCGGCCACAGCACGCCCAGCTTGTCGGCCACGGCTTTGTCTTCCGGCTTGGTCGACTTCAGCAGGCGCGCGATGTAGTAGGTGTTGGCGATGGCCACGTCGCACTCGCCGGCGGCAACCGCCTTGAGCTGGTCGGTGTCGCCGCCCTTGGGCACGCGCGCCAGGTTGGCGGCCACGCCGCGCGCCCACTGCTCGGTGCGTGCCTCGCCATCATGGGCGATCAGGCTGGAGACCAGCGACAGGTTGTAGACATGGCCGCTGGAACGCGTGCAGACCTTGCCCTTCCACTTGGGATCGGCCAAGTCTTCATAGCTGGCGATATCGCCGGCCTTGACCGCGGTCTTGTTGTAGGCGATCACGCGGCCGCGCGCCGAGAAGCCGAACCATTCGCCATTGGGGTCGCGATAGTTGGCCGGGATGCGCGATTCCAGCGCCTTCGACTTTACCGGCGCAAACACGCCAGCCTGCTGGGCGCGCCACAGGCGGCCGATATCCACCGTGATGAACACGTCCGCCGGGCTGTTGGCACCTTCATTGCGGATGCGCTCCAGCAGCGGGTCTTCCTGGCCTTCGATGCGGTTGATCTTGATGCCGGTCTGCTTGGTGAAGTTGGCGTACAGCGCTTCGTCCGTCTGGTAGTGACGCGCGGTGTAGAGGTTGAGCACCTTTTCCTGCGCCGCCGCGGCGAGCGGCAGGGTCAGCAGGGCCAGCGCCGCAGCGCGCGGCAGCAAGGTTCGGATAGTGGTCTTCACGCGGTTGGCTCCCCAGCATGGTTTGGGCAGCCGCCGGGGACCCGAGGCCGCCCGGTTATTGGATTCCGGTCAGCGGGGAACAATATTGATTCTTGTTCAGGCGGTCAAATTACATTTCTGTCATGTTGACGCCCGTTGACCGCTCAATATCAGGGAGATGCCCGCACTAACCTAATCGCCCCTTGTGCGAAGGCGAACCGGCAAGGCGGGCGCCGGATCTCAGCCGCGGCGTACCCAGACCACCTTGCCAGCCTTGACGCCGAGCGCGCGGCGTTGCGGGTTGTAGTCCATGGTGCCGGGGAACTGCTGGCCGTCGCGCTCGCCCAGGCGCCACGCGCAGGCCTGCAGCAGGCCAATGGCCTCGGCCTCGGGCTTGCCGACCAGGGCATCGTCGGCCAGCTTGTCGGCGGCACAGCCCTGCGGCGTGCCACGCGCGCCTTGCGGGCCGGTCGGCGCGGGCGCCGCGCAAGCCGCCAGCAGGGCCCCGCCCGCCGCCAGCATGGCGGACTGGCGCAGCCAACGGCGGATGGTTCGCTTCGCAATCATGTCGTTCTCCTGATGGGTATGGCGAGTATGTGGATGCTGGGACACGCGGCACACCGCGGCGTTCAGCTTCTTTGCACACCGATGTGAAACCTTTGCCAGATTGCCATGTATTGTGCACATTTTCTGTATGGCCTCGGCTTGATCTGGATAAACCGACCTATAACCCAGGCGTGCTATCAGTGAGGAAGCGGGCCGGCAACGTCCCGCACCACTCCACCCACCGCGCGTCCCCCTGCGCCTTCCCTGGGAGCAACGCATGACCGCAATGATGAAAGCCGCCGTTTTTGTCGAGCCTGGCCGGATCGAACTGGCAGACAAGCCAATCCCGGATATCGGCCCCAACGATGCCCTGGTGCGTATCACCACCACCACCATCTGCGGCACCGACGTGCACATCCTCAAGGGTGAGTACCCGGTGGCGAAGGGCCTGACCGTGGGCCATGAGCCCGTCGGCATCATCGAAAAGCTCGGCAGCGCGGTGACGGGATACCGAGAAGGCCAGCGCGTGATCGCCGGCGCAATCTGCCCCAACTTCAACTCCTACGCGGCGCAGGACGGCGTGGCCTCGCAGGATGGCAGCTACCTGATGGCCAGCGGCCAGTGCGGCTGCCACGGCTACAAGGCGACCGCGGGCTGGCGCTTCGGCAACATGATCGACGGTACCCAGGCGGAATACGTGCTGGTGCCCGACGCCCAGGCCAACCTGGCGCCAATCCCCGATGGCCTCACCGACGAGCAGGTGCTGATGTGCCCCGACATCATGTCCACCGGCTTCAAGGGCGCGGAAAACGCCAATATCCGCATCGGCGACACCGTGGCCGTGTTCGCGCAGGGTCCGATCGGGCTATGCGCGACCGCCGGCGCGCGGCTGTGCGGCGCCACCACCATCATCGCCGTCGACGGCAACGACCACCGGCTGGAGATCGCGCGCAAGATGGGCGCGGACGTGGTCCTGAACTTCCGCAACTGCGACGTGGTGGACGAGGTCATGAAGCTGACCGGCGGGCGCGGCGTGGATGCCTCGATCGAGGCACTGGGCACGCAGGCAACCTTCGAGCAGTCGCTGCGCGTGCTCAAGCCCGGCGGCACGCTGTCCAGCCTGGGGGTCTATTCAAGCGACCTGACCATTCCGCTGTCGGCCTTAGCCGCGGGGTTGGGCGACCACAAGATCAATACCGCGCTGTGCCCCGGCGGCAAGGAACGCATGCGGCGGCTGATCAATGTGATCGAGTCGGGGCGGGTCGACCTGGGCGCGCTGGTGACGCACCAGTACAAGCTGGACGACATCGTCGCGGCCTACGACCTGTTCGCCAACCAGCGCGACGGCGTGCTGAAGATCGCCATCAAGCCGCACTGACGGCGGCGCCTCGGGTTCAGCCCTTGGCCCGGGCGGCCAGCGCCTGCATGGCGTCGGCCGGCAGCGGCCCATGGCAGGTGCGCTCGCCGCCGGACTCGCCGACCACCAGCCATACCTGGTCCGGCTGGCCCTTCGGATGCAACAGCCAGGCCGGGCCGCGCGCATTGCTGCTGGGCGGCAGGTCTTCCAGCACGCCGGTGCTGGCCGACTGCAGCATCACCGCGCACTCGGTGGCGGGCACGCGCGTGGCCTTGAGGAAGCCCGGATTGCCCAGCACTTCGGGCAATCCCGAGTCCGGTGCGCGCAGGAAGGAATCGACATCGAACTTGCTGGCGCCGCCGCCGCTGCTGGCACATGCCGCCGTCAGCAGCGCGCCGGCACTGGCCAGCAACACGGCGCGCTGGCCGCGCCGGGAACGGATGGTGACTGCGGGACCTTCCTGCGGATCGTTCATGGCGGGCCTCACTGCTTCATCACATCGGCGCCCTTGGGCACCGTGAACCGGAATGCATCGGCCGCCAGCGGCGGGTTCTTCTGCATGCCCGTGAAGGTCAGCAGGGTGGTGTTGCCGAACGCGTCGCGCAGTTCCATGGCTTCAAGATTGCCGGCCTTGAAGCCGATGCCGATGCGCTCGAACTGCGTGTCCTTGGCCTTGGGCGTCAGCTCCAGCCACTCTACGCCGTCGCGGGTCGGGCCGTTCTTGACCATGAAGTTCTTTTCCAGGTCGTTGCTGCCGAACAGGATCGCCGCCGGGCTGGAGCCGAGTGCACCGTCGAGCTTGCGCTCGGTGACCTGGTTCAGGTCCTTGTCGTAGATGTACAGGGTCTGGCCGTCGGCCTGCAGCAGCTGGTCGTAGGGCTTGGTATAGCGCCAGGTGAACTTGCCCGGGCGCGAGAACACAAAGGTGCCGCTGGAGGTGCCGGTCACCTTGCCGTTGGCGCCCTGCCCCTTGACCTGGCGCTGCGTGAACTCGCCGCGCGCGCTCTTCACGCCGGTGACAAAGCTCTGCAACTGGTCAGTGGCTGCGGCATGGGCCGGCGCCTGGATGGCAAACATCGCCAGCGCGGCGCAGGCCGACACGATGATGCGGTTGCGCATGGTTCGGGTCCTGGTAGTTGTAGGGTGCGTTGCCTGCGCCGCGTCGGGCGCTGGCAACCTGTCCTTTTAGAGCCGCCGGCAGCCCGGGGATTCCGCGCGCCGCAAGCCGGCGGGTAACCGGATATTACGAAGGCTGCGCGAGCGGCGCTCAGTCATCTTCGCGGGCGGCACCGCCACCCTGCACCAGGATGTCGCGGTTGCCATTGCCCGACATGGCCGAGACCATGCCGGCCTTTTCCATGTCCTCCAGCAGCCGCGCGGCACGGTTGTAGCCGATGCGCAGGTGGCGCTGCACCAGCGAGATCGACGCGCGCCGGTTCTTCAGCACCACCTCGACCGCCTGGTCGTACAGCGGATCGGCCTCGCCGCCGCCACCGCCAATGCCGGCACCGCCGCCAAACCCGTCGCCACCGCCGGCGTCATCGGTCAGGCCGCCCTCGAGGATGCCCTCGATGTAGTTGGCTTCGCCGGATTCCTTGAGCTTTTCCACCACGCGGTGGACTTCCTCGTCCGAGACAAAGGCGCCGTGCACGCGCACCGGCAGGCCGGTGCCCGGCGCCAGGTAGAGCATGTCGCCCATGCCCAGCAGCGCTTCGGCGCCCTGCTGGTCGAGGATGGTGCGCGAGTCGATCTTGCTGCTGACCTGGAACGCGATCCGGGTCGGCACGTTGGCCTTGATCAGGCCGGTGATCACGTCCACCGACGGGCGCTGCGTGGCCAGCACCAGGTGCAGGCCGGCCGCGCGCGCCTTCTGCGCGATGCGGGCGATCAGCTCTTCCACCTTCTTGCCGACCACCATCATCAGGTCGGCCAGCTCGTCGATGACGATGACGATGGTGGGCAGCCGGTCCAGCGGCTCCGGGGCGTCCGGGGTCAGGCTGAACGGGTTGGGGATCTTTTCTTCGCGGGCCGCGGCCTCGTCGATCTTCTTGTTGTAGCCGGCCAGGTTGCGCACGCCCAGCTTGCTCATCAGCTTGTAGCGGCGCTCCATCTCGCCGACCGCCCAGTTCAGGGCATTGCCGGCCTGGCGCATGTCGGTCACCACCGGGCACAGCAGGTGCGGGATGCCCTCGTAGACGCTCATTTCGAGCATCTTCGGGTCGATCAGGATCAGGCGTACGCTTTCCGCCTTGGCCTTGTACAGCAGCGACAGGATCATCGCGTTGATGCCGACCGACTTGCCCGAGCCGGTGGTGCCGGCCACCATGCAGTGCGGCATGCGGGCCAGGTCGGCCACCATCGGCTTGCCGGCGATGTCCTTGCCCAGCGCCATGGTCAGGCTGGACGAACTCTCGTTGTAGACCTGCGAGCCGAGGATTTCCGACAGGCGCACGGTCTGGCGCTTCGGGTTGGGCAGCTCCAGCCCCATGTAGTTCTTGCCCGGGATGGTCTCGACCACGCGGATCGACACCAGCGACAGCGAGCGCGCCAGGTCGCGCGCCAGGTTCACCACCTGGCTGCCCTTGACGCCGGTGGCCGGCTCGATCTCATACCGCGTGATAACCGGGCCCGGGTAGGCCGCCACCACCTTGACCTCGACGCCGAAGTCCTTGAGCTTTTTCTCGATCAGGCGCGAGGTGAACTCCAGGGTCTCGGCGCTGACAGTTTCCTGGTGCGGCGGGATCGGGTCCAGCAGCGACAGCGGCGGCAGGTCCGAGTCCTGGATATCGGCAAACAGCGGCTGCTGCTTCTCGCGCTCGACGCGCTCATGCTTGGGCACCGCCTGCGGGCGCACGATCTGCACCGGCGCCGCCTCTTCGATGCGCACGCGCTGCACCTCGACGGTTTCCTTGCGCTCGGTCTTGGCGGCCTCGCCGATGATGCGGTCCTGCTTGCTCTCGCGGCGGGCCTTGAAGCCCAGGAACAGGGTCTCGACAAAGCCGCCGACGTGCTCGGCCACGGTCAGCCAGGAGAAATGGAAGAACAGCGACAGCCCGATCGCCAGCAGCAGCAACAGCAGCAGGGTCGCGCCGGTGAAGCCCAGCGCCACCTGCAGCCAGCCGCCCAGCAGGTCGCCCAGCACCCCGCCCGGCGCGCGCGGCAGCGCGGCGCGCAGCGGGTACATGCGGATCGCCTCCAGGCCCATGCTGGAGAACAGGGTCAGCCCGAAGCCGATCCAGCTGACGGTCACGCCCTGGCGGTGCAGGCCGGGATCCGCGCGCTCGGGCAGCTCGGCAGTCAGCGTGCGCCAGCCGCGCCAGCAGCGGCGCACCAGCAGCACCGCCAGCCAGTAGGCGGAAAAGCCGAAGATGAAGAACAGCACGTCGGCCACCCAGGCGCCGACGCGCCCGCCCAGGTTGTGGATATCGGCCACCTGGTTGGCATGCGACCAGCCGGGATCGGTCTTGCTGTAGCTGGCCAGCACGCACAGGAAACCCAGCGTGACGGCAAGCAGCAGGAACCAGCGGACCTCTCCCAGCAGTTTGCCGATGCGGGATGGCAAGGCTGAGGGATCGGTGCGGGTGGTCGTGGTAGCTCGGGCCATGCCTGGTTAAGACTCGCGTGTAAGGTGATTCCGGACGTGTTTCGGGCCGATGCCGGCAGCGGTCAGTGGTCGCTCACCAGGTGACTGACGGTCATCGTGGCGGCCATTTTAACGTGGCCCGAGACTATCGCACTCATTGGAATTTGCAACAGTGAGCAAATGCGGCTCCTCTTATAATGTCGCTTTCGAGCAATGCCGGTGGGCAGCATGCCGCACCGGCCACAGGAACGCATCATGGCAAAACACGCAAAAGTGCTGATTCTCGGTTCTGGTCCCGCCGGCTATACCGCCGCGGTCTACGCGGCCCGCGCCAACCTGGAACCGGTGCTGATCACCGGCCTGGCACAGGGCGGTCAGCTGATGACCACCACGGACGTCGAGAACTGGCCGGGCGATGCCAAGGGCGTCCAGGGTCCTGAACTGATGCAGCGCCTGCTGGCGCACGCCGAGGAATTCAAGACCGAAATCATCTTCGATCACATCCACACCGCCAAGCTGGTGGACGACAACGGCCAGCCGGCCCGCCCCTTCCGCCTGATCGGCGACGCCGGTGAATATACGTGCGACGCGCTGATCATCGCCACCGGCGCCTCGGCGCAGTACCTGGGCCTGCCGTCCGAAGAGTCCTTCATGGGCCGCGGCGTGTCGGCCTGCGCCACCTGCGACGGCTTCTTCTACAAGAACCAGGAAGTGGCCGTGGTCGGCGGCGGCAACACCGCCGTGGAAGAGGCGCTGTACCTGTCGCATATCGCCAGCAAGGTCACCGTGATCCACCGCCGCGACAGCTTCCGCGCCGAGCCGATCCTGGTCGACCGCCTGCTGCAGCGTGAAAAGGAAGGCCGCGTGGTGATCCGCTACGACAGCGTGCTGGACGAGGTGCTGGGCGACGAATCCGGCGTGACCGGCATCCGCGTGCGCGGCACCAAGACCGGCCAGGCCGAGGACCTGAAGCTGGCGGGCGTGTTCATCGCCATCGGCCACAAGCCCAACACCGACCTGTTCGAAGGCCAGCTGGCCATGGAAAACGGCTACCTGGTGACCAAGTCGGGCCTGCAGGGCGACGCCACCGCCACCAGCGTGCCGGGCGTGTTTGCCGCCGGCGACGTGCAGGACCATGTCTACCGCCAGGCTATCACCAGCGCCGGCACCGGCTGCATGGCCGCGCTGGATGCCCAGCGCTTTGTCGAAGCCCTGAAGTAAGCACCGCCCCCTCCGCCGGCCGGGCCGCCACGGCCCGCCGGCGCGTCCCCCTGCGGCATCTCCTGCCGCCCCGCCAGTCGATATAATCTGCGCCGAGCCCCCGGAGATTTTTCAATGACGCACGGCGCCCGCAAACCCGACCGACCGCCCCAACGTTTCGGCCTGAACGACCTTGCCAGGCTGCGCGACACCCTCAAGGCCGATACCGAGCGCCGCGAAGCCGAGCGCGTGGCCGCCGAGCAGGCCGCCCGGCGCGCCCGTGAAGAGGCCGACGTCTTCCGCACCAGCGTGGGCCAGGTCAGCCAGCTGCGCGACCGCAACCGCGCCCCCGTGCCCGCCAGCAAGCCCGCCCCGGTGCCGGTGCAGTCGCGCCGCAACGACGAAGCCGTGCTGGCGGCCTCGCTGTCCGATGATTTCGACGTGGAAAGCCTGCTGGAAACCGACGAGACCCTGTCGTTCCGACGGCCCGGCATCGGCATGGACGTGATCCGCAAGCTGCGCCGCGGCGAATGGGTGCCGCAGGACAAGGTCGACCTGCACGGCCTGCGCAGCGACGAGGCGCGCGAGGCGCTGGCCGAGTTCCTGCGCCGCTCGGTGCGCAACGGCGTGCGCTGCGTGCGCGTGATCCACGGCAAGGGCCTGGGCTCGCCCGACAAGCTGCCGGTGCTCAAGGGCAAGGTGCGCAGCTGGCTGGTGCAGAAGGAGGAAGTGCTCGCCTTCGTGCAGGCGCGCGAGGCCGAAGGCGGCGCCGGCGCGCTGATGGTGCTGCTGCGCCAGCCGCGCACCTGACGCATCGCCACGGATGCACGTTCCGCTTGAATTGCTGATGGGGCGGCTGCCCCTGATCCTCCACATCATGGAGGTGATCGGCGTGCTCGCCTTCGCGGTCTCGGGCGTGGTCGACGCACGCAAGCAGCGCCTGGACGTGGTCGGCACCTTCGTGGTGGCCTTTGCCACCGCCTTTGGCGGCGGCACCGTGCGCGACGTGCTGCTGGACCGGCGCCCGTTCTACTGGGTCGACCACGAAGGCTACGTGCTGCTGATCTTCGTGATGTCGTTCGGCGCCTCGTTCGTGCTGCGCGTGGTCAGCCGCGTGGCCTCGGACCGGGCCATGATCGTGGCCGACGCGATCGGGCTGGGGCTGTTCTCGGTGACCGGCGCTTCGCTGGCGCTGGTGGCGCAGATGACGCCCACCGTGGCGGTGATGATGGGCATCATCTCGGCCGTGTTCGGCGGCGTGGTGCGCGACGTGCTGTGCAATGAGGTGCCGATGATCCTGCGCGACCGCTCGCCCTACGCCACCTGCTCCTTTGTCGGCTGCTGGATCTATGTCGGCATGACCTGGCTGGCGGTGCAGCAGGAAGCGGCGCTGCTGACCGGGGCGGTGGCGATCATCGCCATGCGGCTGGTGTCGGTGCGCTACGGGTGGAAGCTGCCCAGCTGAACCGCACGCACCAATGAAAACGCCGCCCTGCAAGGCGGCGTTTCGCTATCCTGGCCCGAGGCTCAGACCGCGGCTTCGTCCTGCTCGCCGGTGCGGATGCGGATCACGCGCTCGATCTCGGTGACGAAGATCTTGCCGTCGCCGATCTTGCCGGTGTGGGCGGCCTTGACGATGGCGTCCAGCACGGTGTCCAGCTGATTCTCGGCCACCACCACTTCGATCTTGATCTTGGGCAGGAAGTCGACTACGTACTCCGCGCCACGGTAGAGCTCGGTATGCCCTTTCTGGCGGCCAAATCCCTTCACTTCGGTCACCGTCAGCCCGGTCACGCCGACGTCGGCCAGGGCTTCACGCACCTCGTCGAGCTTGAACGGTTTGATGATGGCGGTAATCTGCTTCATGACTGGCCCCTGTTTATCGTTTGTTCACGCGCCTGGCGGCGCATCGCCGCGGTCGCGGCGCTCTCCGGGTGGCATTTTACCAGCCCTTGGCCGCTTGCAATTCCGCCTGCCCCACAGCCGGCGCGGCCGCAGCGTTGGCTAGCGCGCATCCGGGCACGCCCCGGCCCTGTGGATAAACCTGTGGACAGCCACTGGAGAAGCTGTGCACAAGCCGCCACCCAAGAGGCGGGGCTACCGGCGCTGCGCTCAATCCGGCACCTTCTCCAGGTCCGCCAGCCACACCACCGACTCTGAATCGCTCGGCGCGCGCCAGTCACCGCGCGGCGACAGCGATCCGCCCGAGCCCACCTTGGGCGCGTTCGGGATGCATGAGCGCTTGAACTGGCTGGTGCGGAAGAAGCGGTCCAGGAAGATCGCCAGGTTGCGCTTGATCTCCGGCAGCCCGTACTGGTTGCGCACCACATGCGGGCCATTGGGCCAGACGCCGCGCTCGCGGTCACCCCAGGCATGCAGCGCCAGGAAGGCGATCTTGGACGGCGTGAAGCCGAAGCGCAGCGTGTGGTAGAGGTTGAAGTCCTGCAGCTCATACGGGCCGATGGTGCTCTCGGTCTTCTGCTCGGGGCCGTGGTTGCTGTCGCCCGGGACCAGCTCGGGGCTGATGTCGGTGTCGAGCACGTCCAGCAGCACGTCGGAACCGCCCTCGCCCACCTGCCCGCTCTCGGCCACCCAGCGCACCAGGTGCGAGATCAGCGTCTTGGGCACGCTGGCGTTGACGTTGTAGTGCGACATATGGTCGCCCACGCCATAGGTGCACCAGCCCAGCGCCAGTTCGCTCAGGTCGCCGGTGCCGATCACGATGGCGTGGTGGAAATTGGCCAGACGGAACAGGTGGTTGGTGCGCTCGCCTGCTTGCACGTTCTCGAAGGTCACGTCGTAGACCTTCTCGCCGGCGGCGTACGGGTGGCCCAGGTCCTTCAGCATGGCCAGGCACGACGGGCGGATATCGATCTCGGTCGCGGTGCAGCCCACCACCTGCATCAGCTGGCGCGCCTGCAGCAGGGTGCGGTCGCTGGTGGCAAAACCCGGCATGGTGTAGGCCAGGATATTGGCGCGCGGCAGGCCCAGGCGGTCCATCGCCTTGGCGCAGACCAGCAGCGCATGGGTGGAATCCAGCCCGCCGGACACGCCGATCACCACCTTGCTGATCTTGCTGGCCGACAGGCGCTGCACCAGCGCCTGCACCTGGATGTTGTAGACCTCCATGCAGCGTTCGTCGCGCTGGCGCGGATCGGCCGGCACGTACGGGAAGCGCGCCACGCTGCGCGCCAGCGGCAGCGACTTCTCCAGCGTCAGGTCGAGCGGGAAGCGCACCACGCGGAACTTGTCCACTTCTGCCTTGTGCCGGCGCACCGAGTGGCCGAAGGTGACCTGGTGCATGCGCTCGCGCGACAGCCGTTCGACGTCGATATCGGCGCAGAGCAGGTGCGAGGTATCGGCAAAGCGCTCGGATTCGGCCAGCAGCTCGCCGTTCTCGCAGATCAGCGCCTGGCCGTCCCAGGCCAGGTCGGTGGAGGACTCGCCCTTGCCGGCCGAGGTGTACAGGTAGGCCGCCAGGCATCGCGCCGACTGCTGCGAGACCAGCTGGTGCCGGTAGCCGGCCTTGCCGACCACGATATTCGAGGCCGACAGGTTGACCAGCACCGTGGCCCCGGCCAGCGCCGCGAACGACGACGGCGGGATCGGCACCCAGACGTCTTCGCAGATTTCTGCGTGGAAGCGGAAGTCGGGGATGTCTTCGACATCGAACAGCAGCCCGGCGCCGAACGGCACGTCCTGGCCCAGCAGCCGGATCGTCTCGACCGCGGCGTTGTCGGCGGCGCTGAACTGGCGCGCCTCGTAGAACTCCCAGTAGTTCGGCAGGTAGGACTTGGGCACCACGCCCTGGACATGCCCACGCGCCACCACCACGGCGCAGTTGAACAACTGGTGCTCGACCCGCAGCGGCATGCCGACGATCAGCGCCGCCGGCAGCTTGCGCGAGGCCTCGACGATGGTGGCCAGCGCCGCCTCGCAGGCGTCCAGCAGCGCGCGCTGGTGGAACAGGTCGTCGCAGGTGTAGGCGGAGATGCCCAGCTCCGGGAACGCCACCAGCACGGCGCCCTGCTGCGCCGCCTGCGCCGCCAGGGCAATGGTCTCGGCGGCGTTGAAGGCCGGGTCGGCCACCCGGCAGACGGGCACGCCCACCGCGACACGCGCAAAGCCGTGGGAATACAGGTTGAAAAACGGGTTCTTCATATCGGGCCTTGGTTATCGAACCATGCGGACCATGCCGCCGCCTGAGGCATCCCGGGATGCCTCGGCAAGCACTGGTGACGAGGATGCTCCATTTTACGACGCCCGCCCCGCGCCTGCCGTGCGGCGCAGCAACGGCGCATCGTTTCCGGTAGACTCGATCGATCCACAGACGGGAACTGGTGCAATGCAGTCTGAATCATGCGTGCCCGGCGAGGGCAAGGACCAGCGCCAGCCGGCACAGCACAAGCGCAAGTCGGCAGGCGACCCTGCGCAGGAATACCGTACCGAAATCATCTCCGACCTGGGCGAGATCGATGCCGCCGCCTGGGACGCCCTGGTGGCGCACCACGCCGACGCCACGCCGTTCCTGAAGCATGCCTTCCTGCACGCCCTGCACACCAGCGGCAGCGCCTGCGCCGAGACCGGGTGGAACCCGCGCTACCTGACGTTGTGGGCGCCGGCCAAGGACGGCCGCCCGGAACGGCTGGCCGCGGCCATGCCGCTCTACGCCAAGGGGCATTCCTATGGCGAATATGTCTTCGACTGGGCCTGGGCCGACGCCTATGCCCGCAACGGGCTCGAGTACTACCCCAAATGGCTGGCGGCAATTCCCTTCACGCCGGTGCGCGGCGCGCGGCTGCTGGCCGAAGACGCCCATGCGCGCCGCCTGCTGCTGCGGATGGCGCTGGCGCTGGCCGCCGAAAGCCAGATGTCGTCGCTGCACATCCTGTTCCCCGACGAGGCGGAAGCCGCCCTGATGCAGCAGGCCGGCATGCTGATGCGGCACGGCGTGCAGTTCCACTGGACCAATGACGGCTACGGCAGCTTCGACGACTTCCTGGCCACGCTGTCGCAGAAAAAGCGCAAGAACATCCGCGCCGAGCGCCGGCAGGTGGCGCAGGCCGGCATCAGCTTTCGGCGCCTGCGTGGCGCGCAGATCGACGACGACGCGTGGAAGTTCTTCAACCGGTGCTATCGCCAGACTTACCGCGAGCACCATTCCACGCCCTACCTGAACCTGGATTTCTTCCGGCGCATCGGCGCCGCCATGCCGCAGCACCTGCTGCTGGTGATCGCCGAGCGCGACGGCCAGCCCATCGCCAGTTCGCTGCTGGTCTATGACGATACGCCGGAAGTCAGCACGCTCTACGGGCGCTACTGGGGCGCGCTGGAGCACTACGCCTGCCTGCACTTCGAAACCGCGTACTACCAGCCGCTGGAATTCTGCATCGAGCAAGGCATACGCACCTTCGAAGGCGGCGCCCAGGGCGAGCACAAGATGGCGCGCGGCTTCCTGCCGGTGGCCACGCGCTCGGCCCACTGGCTGGCGCATCCCGCCTTTGCCGATGCCGTCGAGCGCTTCCTTGAGCGCGAGCGCCAGGGCATCGACGCCTACCTGGACGAACTGGGCGAACGCAACCCGTTCGCCCGCGCCTGAACACGCAAGCCGGCGCTCAGCGCCACATCCGCCGCAGCGTGTTGTCGCCCAGCATGTAGTGGTGGAACAGCGACGCCATCGCGTGCAGGCCGATCACCAGGTAGAAGGCGGTGCCCAGGGTCTCGTGGACCTCCTTGACGGTGTCCTTCAGTGCCGGGTCGGCCGCCACCAGCGCCGGCACTTCCAGCCCCAGCGAAGGCAACGCCAGCAGGTGGCCGCCAGCGTTCATCGCCAGCAGCCCCAGCAGCGGCTGGGCCAGGATATACAGGTAAAGCACCCAGTGCATGGCCTCGCCGGCCAACTGCATCCAGCGCGCGCCCGGCTCCGGCGCGGGCGCGCCGCGCACCAGGCGCCACAGCAGGCGCGGCACCGCCAGCAGCAGCACCAGCGCCCCCGCCCATTCATGGACTGTCATGGCCAGCGCGCGCGGCGGCGTGCCCTTGGCAAAACTGCCCTTCAGCTCGATCGCGGCATAGGCCAGCGCCACCAGCAGGAATACCGCCCAGTGGAAGCACACCGCCAGCCGGTCATAGCGACGCAGCGGCGACAAGGCCTGCGGCAATGCCTGGATTTCGGTGATGGGATTCATGAGGACTCCTCTTGTCAGCACCCGCATAGCGTAGCGCAAGGCGCTTGCCCGGATGCTGCCGTGCATCAAGCGCGCGGCAACAAAAAACCCCGCCGGAGCGGGGCTTCTTCAGCGGCGGTTCAGCTTACTTCTTGTAGTTGGCCACGCCGTCGGTGATTTCCTTGTGGGCTTCCTCGATGCCAGCCCAGCCTTCGACCTTGACCCACTTGCCGGCTTCCAGTGCCTTGTAGTGCTCAAAGAAGTGCTTGATCTGGTCCAGCTGGTTCTGCGGCACGTCCGACAGGCCCTTCATGTAGGCCGTGGCCGGCGACAGCTTGTCCACCGGAACAGCCACCAGCTTGGCATCCACGCCTGCCTCATCGGTCATCTTCAGCATGCCGAGTGCACGGCAGCGCACCACGGCACCGGCCAGGATCGGGAACGGCGACAGCACCAGCACGTCCACCGGGTCGCCGTCGCCCGACAGCGTCTGCGGGATGTAGCCATAGTTGGCCGGATAGCGCATGCCGGTGCCGATAAAGCGGTCGACGAACAGCAGGCCGGTTTCCTTGTCTGCCTCGTACTTCACCGGATCGCTCTGGGCCGAGATCTCGATGATGACGTTGAAATCGTTGGGGATGTCCTTGCCCGGGGACACGAGATTGAAGCTCATGCGGTTCTCCAGATGCCTGCGGTGTGTTGTTGGATGGCGGGCATTATAGCGGCTCATGCCTGACCGCAGGCTGACACGCGGGCCAGGCATGGCGCATTGCACGCTGGCCGCTGTCGGCGATAATGGCACATTCTTCAGCCGTCACTGAATAGCGCAGCCCCCGTGCTGCCCCCATGCCGCCCCGGAGCCACCCATGCACGCCCAGCACTTCGTCGCCAACCGCCTGATCGCGCCCGACAACGGCCTGCGCATCAAGGTCTTCGATCCGTCCAACGGCGAGCCGTTCGCCGAGATCGCACGCGGCAACGCCACCGATATCAACGTCGCCGTCCATGCGGCGCGCCAGGCCGCCGAAGGCGCCTGGGGCCAGATGGCGCCGGCCGAGCGGGTGCGCCTGCTCAACCGCGTCGCCGTGGCGCTGATCGCGCACGAGGACGAACTGGCCGCGCTCGAGGCCCGCGACACCGGCAAGCCGCTGCGCCAGGCGCGCGCCGATGCCCGCGCCGTGGCCCGCTATTTCGAGTTCTACGCCGGCGCGGTCGATAAGCTGCACGGCCAGACCATCCCCTACAACCCCGGCTACACCGTGCTGACCGTGCGCGAGCCGCATGGCGTGACCGGCCACATCATCCCGTGGAACTACCCGCTGCAGATCTTCGGGCGCAGCGTGGGCGCGGCGCTGGCCACCGGCAACGCCTGCGTGGTCAAGCCGGCCGAGGACGCCTGCCTGTCGCTGCTGCGCGTGGCCGAGATCGCCGCCGAGGCCGGCCTGCCCGAAGGCGCGCTCAATATCATCACCGGCTACGGCCATGAAGCCGGCGCCGCGCTGGCGCGCCACCCGGGCATCAACCATATCTCGTTCACCGGCTCGCCCCAGACCGGCAAGCAGGTGGCCCAGCTGGCCGCCGAGAACCACGTGCCGGTCACGCTGGAACTGGGCGGCAAGTCGCCGCAGATCGTCTTTGCCGATGCCGACCTGGATACGCTGGTGCCGGTGGTGGTCAACGGCATCGTGCAGAATGCCGGCCAGACCTGCTCGGCCGGCAGCCGCCTGCTGGTGGAGCGGCCGGTCTATGACGCGCTGCTCGACCGGCTGGCGTCGGTGTTCGAGTCGCTGCGCGTGGGCCCGTCCGAGCTCGACCTGGAATGCGGGCCGCTGATCAGCCGCAAGCAGCAGCAGCGCGTGTGGGACTTTGTCTCGGATGCGCAGCACGCCGGCGTGGCCGTGATGGCGCAAGGCCAGATCGTGGCCGAGGCGCCCGAGGCCGGCTACTACCAGGTGCCGATGCTGTTCCGCGACGTGCCACCCGCACACCGGCTGGCGCAGGAAGAAGTGTTCGGCCCGCTGCTGGCGGCGATGCCGTTCGACACCGAGGCCGAGGCCATCGCACTGGCCAACGGCACGCCCTACGGGCTCGTGGCCGGCGTCTGGACCCGCGACGGCGGGCGCCAGCTGCGCCTGGCGCACAAGCTGCGCGCGGGCCAGGTCTTTATCAACAACTACGGTGCCGGCGGCGGCGTTGAACTGCCATTCGGCGGCACCGGCCAGTCCGGCTACGGCCGCGAGAAGGGCTTCGAGGCCCTGTACGGATTCACCACCCTGAAAACCATCGCCATCCAACATGGGTAACATCAATTTCCTGTCCGTCGCCTTTGCCATCTTCTTTTTCTGGATGGCATGGCATGTCCGGAACAAGCGCGCCACCAATCCTTCCGGCATGCCGCGGCTGCAGGTCTTCAAGCGCAAGTGGGGCGACGTCGTCGGCGACCGCGTGCACTGGTGCCTGTATGTGGCACTGCCCTTCCTGCTGGCACTGATGATGGTTGCCAATGCCCTGCGCGGGCGGGGGCCGTTCTCGCACTAGGCATTGAGTACCCCGCAGCACGGATCACCAGAACATAACCACAACACCAGGAGACAAGCCATGAGACTGGCCAACAAGGTAGCGATCGTCACCGGCGGCGGTTCCGGGTTCGGCGAAGGCATTGCCCACACCTTTGCGCGCGAAGGCGCCAACGTGGTGGTCGCCGACCTGCGCGAGGAAGCCGCCGAACGCGTCGCCGCCGCGATCCGCGACGCCGGCGGCCGGGCCCGCGCGGTGCGCGCCGACGTTTCGCGCGAAGCCGGCACCGAGGCCATGCGCGAAGCCGCGCTGGCCACCTTCGGCGACGTCCATATCGTGGTCAACAACGCCGGCACGACCCATCGCAACAAGCCCATCCTCGAAGTCACCGAGGAGGAGTTCGACCGCGTCTACGCCGTCAACGTCAAGAGCATCTACTGGTCGGCGCGCACCTTTATCCCGCATTTCCGCCAGCGCGGCGGCGGCGTGTTCGTCAATATCGCCTCCACCGCCGGCATCCGGCCGCGCCCGGGCCTGGTCTGGTACAACGGCAGCAAGGGCGCGGTGATCACCGCCAGCAAGGCCATGGCCGCGGAACTCGGCAAGGACAACATTCGCGTCAACTGCGTCAACCCGGTGATCGGCGCCACCGCCCTGCTCGAAGAATTCATGGGCATGCCCGATACGCCCGAGAACCGCGCCAGATTCCTTGCCACCATCCCGATGGGCCGCATGTCGACCCCGCAGGACGTGGCCAACGCCTGCCTGTACCTGGCCTCGGACGAGGCTGCCTTTATCACCGGCACCTGCATCGAAGTGGACGGCGGCCGCTGCGTCTGAGCCGGTGCCGGCCACCTGCCTTCCCCTTTAGTCGTAGCTGTAAACGCGTCACACAGAAGCGCCATATCCTCAGGAGACAGCATGACAACAACCGCAGTAAACCCCGGCATCAGCGACGCCGCCTTTGAAGACGCCACCTACCGCAAGGTCAGCTGGCGCCTGGTGCCCTTCCTCTTGCTGTGCTACGTGGTGGCCTACCTGGACCGCGTCAACGTGGGCTTTGCCAAGCTGCAGATGCTCAACGACCTCCAGTTCAGCGAGACCATCTATGGCTTGGGCGCCGGCATCTTCTTTATCGGCTACTTCCTGTTCGAAGTGCCCAGCAACGTGATCCTGCACAAGGTGGGCGCGCGCATCTGGATCGCGCGCATCATGATCACCTGGGGCGCGATCTCGGCGGCGATGATGTTCGTCACCACGCCGACCATGTTCTACGTGCTGCGCTTCCTGCTGGGCATTGCCGAGGCCGGCTTCTTCCCCGGCATCATCCTGTACCTGACCTACTGGTACCCGGCCAACCGGCGCGGGCGCACCACCACCTACTTCATGACTGCGGTCGCGCTGGCAGGCGTGATCGGCGGGCCGCTGTCGGGCTGGATCATGCAGTCCTTCCACGGCCACAACGGCTGGTCCGGCTGGCAGTGGATGTTCCTGCTCGAGGGCATTCCGTCGATCCTGGTGGGGCTGTGGGTGCTGGCCTACCTGGACGACCGCATCGCCCACGCCAAGTGGCTGTCGCCGGAAGAGAAGGCGCTGCTGGAGCGCAATATCGCCAGCGAGGATGCGCACAAGGAAGACCCGCCGATCCGCACCGTGATGTCCAGCCCGCGCGTCTGGCTGATGAGCGCGATCTACTTCTGCTTCGTGATGGGCCTGTACGGCGTCAGCTTCTGGCTGCCGACCATCATCAAGCAGACCGGCGTCAAGGGCGCGCTCGATATCGGCCTGCTGACCGCCATTCCCTATGGCTGCGCAGTGGTCGGCATGGTGCTGGTGGCCTACAGCGCAGACCGCAGCGGCGAGCGCCGCTGGCATATCGCGCTGCCCGCGCTGGCCGGTTCGCTGGGCCTGCTGCTGTCGGTGCAATGGCATAGCGACACCACGCTGGCAATGGTGGCGCTGACGCTGGCCACCATCGGCATCCTGACCACGCTGCCGCTGTTCTGGAGCCTGCCGACTTCCTTCCTGGCCGGCACTGGCGCGGCCGCGGGCATCGCGCTGATCAACTCGCTGGGCAACCTTGCGGGCTTCCTCAGCCCCTATGCGGTGGGCTGGCTCAAGGACCTGACCCACAGCACCGATTCGGGCATGTACCTGCTGGCCGCCTGCCTGGTGGTGGGCGCGGCGCTGACGCTGTCGGTTCCCAAGCGGCTGGTGAGCCGGAAGTAGCCAACTGCCAGCACCACAAGCGAGCGCCGGCCCTTTTTCACGCGGAAAAGGGCCGGTTTTGCTTGCGGCACATGCAAAGTCCCTCGCACGCCGCTTGCGGGCCACAATGCGCCGTCGGCTGACGCGGATGTAGGACCAAGCCCGGCAGTGTTGCCCATCCGTGGGCCCTAGGATGGAAAGGAGACACCCGGAGTGATCCCACGGGGTCCTCCGGGGCATCTGATTCCGAAGCTCGCCCAAGGAGGCCACGATGCCGCAACTGCCCCCGTTTGCCCCTACCCGTTCGCTGGAACTTGTCGAAGCGCGCCTGGCACGGCGCTCGCGCGTCAAGCGCCTGGTGATCGCGCTCAGCGCCGGCGTGGTCGCGCTGCTGGCCCTGGTGCCGGCGGCCAGCCATGCGCAGGCGCCGGTGGTGGACGCCAACCCTGCGCCTGCCACACCGGCACCCGCTGCCCCGGCGCCCGCTGCCCCGGGCAGCACCATGGCGCCGACCCCGGGTGTCACGATGCCGGCCGCGCCGCCGGCAGAAACCATGCCCCCTGCCACACAGCCCGCACCGGGCATAGCGGCGCCTGCCACGGCAGCACCGCCGCCGACGGCGTCCCCGGCACCCGCGCCCACCGTCCCGCCGCCGGCCGCACCGGCGCCACCGCCGATGGCAGCGCCCGCGCAGCCACGTCCGCCGCTGACCACGCCGCCCCCGCCGCCGCCGCGTGATGCGATGGTGCAGCGTACGGCCGGCTCGGTCGCCTATATCTGCGGCGGTGTCGCCGAAGACGAGCAGGTCGCGCTGCAATCGGAAGCGCGCAAGTACAACATGAGCCTGCTGTTCACGCAGGGCGCGCGCGGCGAGTACCTGTCCGACGTTGACGTCAAGCTGATGCGCGGCGGCAAGGAAGTCGCCAGCTTTGTCGCCGACGGTCCGCGCTGCCTGCTGAAGGCGCCGTCTGGCACGTACAGCGTGCGGGCGACTTACCAGGGCCGGACCAAGAGCGCGACGGTAAGCACCGGCGGCAAGAACGCGCAGATGCGCTGGTAGTCAGTTGGGAGGGCGCGCCGGGTGGCGCGCCCGTGGAGGAGGGAGGAAAAAAGGCCCTTGAGTAAGCCGCTGTCCGTTGCATGCCAACCGCAGGCTCCCCTCTCCCGCTTGCGGGAGAGGGGAGCAAACCGTCAGCCCGCCTAGCCGTCCCCCAGCATCTGCCCCACCGACCCCGCCGTACCGGCCGCCCGCTCACCCAGCAACCGATGCAGCGTGCCCAGCAGCTCATCCTCGTTGTAAGGCTTGCCCAGGTACACGTTGACGCCGATCTCCTCGGCATAGCGGCGGTGCTTGTCGGCCGTGCGCGAGGTGATCATCACCAGCGGCATATGCGCGGTGCGCGCGTCGGAGCGCACGTTGCGGGTCAGGTCGAAGCCGTCCATGTGCGGCATCTCGATGTCGACCAGCATCGCGTCCGGCATGACATCCTGCAGTTGCTTGAGCGCATCCACACCGTCGCGCGCCAGCACCACCTGGTAGCCGGCGCGGCCCAGCAGGCGCTGGGTGGCCTTGCGCACGGTCAGCGAGTCATCCACCACCATCACGGTCGGCTGCACCGCCAGGCCGCGCACCGGCTCGGTGGTGCCGTCGCCCGCCAGTTCCGCGACCGCGCCCATCCGCGCCTGCACGGCAGGCGTCTGCGGCAAGGCCTGCGGCACCGGCTGGCCGCGTTCGCGCACCAAGCGCTGCGCCAGCACCACCGGGTTGTAGATCAGCACGATCTCGCCATCGCCCAGCGTGGTCGCGCCGGCAATGCCTTCCAGGCGTGCCAGGTGCGGGCCGATATGCTTGACCACCACTTCGCGGTTGCCGACCACATCGTCCACATGCACCGCCACGCGCTCGGCGCCGCTGCGCACCAGCACCACCGGCGAATACTTGCGCCCGGCCGCGACCGCGTTGCCTTCCTCCAGCAGCGCGCCGAAGTAGAAGAACGGCACCTCGGCGCCGGCCACAGTGAGGCGGCCCTGGTTGTAAGCGTCCAGCAGTGCCGGGGCGCGCAGCTGCTGGACCTGGTCGATCATGCCGCTGGGCACGGCATAGCGCCGCGCGCCCAGCGAGATCACCAGCACCTGCGTGATCGCCGTGGTCAGCGGCAGGTGCACGGTGAAGGTGGTGCCCTGCCCGGGCTTAGACTCCAGCGTGATGCGTCCGCCCAGCGCCACGGTCTCGGCGCGCACCACGTCCATGCCCACGCCGCGGCCGGCCAGCTCCGACACCGCGTCGGCGGTGGAGAAGCCCGGCGCAAAGATCAGCTCGGTCAGGCGCGCTTCGCTGGCGTCGTCGTCCGGCGCCAGCAGGCGGCGCTCGACCGCGCGCGCGCGGATGCGCGCCAGGTCCAGCCCGCCGCCGTCATCGACGAAATGCAGCACCACCTCGTTGCCTTCCTGCTGCACCTCCAGCGTCAGCGCGCCGGTGGCGGCCTTGCCCGCGGCGCGGCGCTGCGCGGTTGCCTCGATGCCATGCACCACCGCGTTGCGGATCAGGTGCTCGATCGGGCCGGCCATGCGGTCCAGCACCGAGCGGTCGATTTCCACGGTGCCGCCCTTGATCAGCAGGCGCACTTCCTTGCCGGTCTCGGCCGCGGCCTGGCGCGCCACGCGATAGAGGCGCTCGGCCAGCGCGTCGAACTGCACCATGCGCGCCTGCATCAGCCCGCGCTGCAAGCCGCGCGTCAGGCGCGCCTGCGCCGCCAGGTCGCCCGCGGCGCGGTCAAAGCCGCGCTGCAGGTTCTGCTCGACGGTGGCCACGTCGTTGACCGACTCGGCCATCATCCGCGTCAGCTCCTGGAAGCGCGTGAAGCGGTCGAACTCGAGCGGGTCGAATTCCTGCTTGTGCTGCGCGTCGGCAATGCGCGACGCCATCTGCGATTCGGCCTGGATCTCGATTTCACGCAACTGCCCGCGCAGGCGCGCGACGTTGTCGTTCAGTTCGCCCAGGTAGGCGCGCATCGCCTCCAGTTCGCTGTCCAGGCGCGCGCGCGTGGCGCCGACTTCGCCGGCTTCGTTGATCAGCGTGTCGAGCGCGCGCGCCTGCACGCGCACCAGCGCGCGTTGCGGCTCGGCGGGCACGGCCGGCGGCATCGCCACCATCACGTCTGCCGGCCCCGGCATGGCGGGCAGGCTGGCGGCGGGCACCGCCTCGACGACGGTATCCGCCTGCGGCAGCGGCGCATCGGCCTGCGCTTGCTCGGGCACCTCGGCCAGGCCGTTGACCACGTCCGGATCGTCCGCGGGCAGCAGGCGGCCAGTCGGCAGCGCCTCGACATGCGCCAGGATGCGGTCGTACCAGGCATAGAGCCGCTCGAACAGCTTTGGCCCGACGGCCTGCTGCCCCTGCCCGCGCAGGCTGGCGTCGAGCAGCGTCTCCATTTCATGCGCGGCCTGGCCCAGCGCCATGGCACCCGCCATGCGCGCACTGCCCTTGAGCGTATGCAGCGCGCGCAGCACCAGGCCGCCGTGGCGCGAGTCTTCCGGGGCGGCTTCCCAGCCGCGCAGCAGCTTGCCCAGCTCGGGCAGCGTGCCTTGTGCCTCTTCCAGGAAGATCTGGACCAGCGCGGGATCCGGCGCGGCGCCCTCGTCCGCTACCGGCGCAGCGGGCGCCCGGTGCGGGGTCGGCAGCGCGATAACCACCGCGTCATGCGGCACGACCGGCGGCTGTGCGGCCTCCGGCCCGGGCAATGCCGGCGGCTCCGGCTGGTCTTCCTGCGCGGGCGGCAACTGGCCCAGCAGCTGCGCCACCGAACCATCCGGCTCGGCCGGCGCCTGCGGCGCGGGCACCGCCACGCGCGGACGCAGCAGCGCGCGCTCGCCAAACTCAACCAGGCTGCGGCGCAGGCCGGCATCGGCATCCGGCCAGACGCCCGCGGCAAACTGGTGCAGCATGCCGCGCAGGCGCTCGACCGCCTGCTCCAGCAGGCGGAAGTCGCCCGGGTGCATCGCCACCGGGTGCGAGCCCAGCTGCAGCAGCAGGGCCTCGAGCGCCTCGGCGATCTCACGCACGGGTTCCAGGCCGACGGTGGATGCACTGCCCTGCAGCGTGTGGGCAACGCGCAGCCCCAGCTCGCTCGGGCACGGATGGCCTTCATGCCGCCATTCCGAGATGTCGGTGGCGAACTGGCGCAGCAGGTCGTCGGCCTCCTGCAGGTAGACGTTGTAGAGCGCCAGGCCGATGCGCACCGGCCCGATCACCTTGTAGTGGTCGTCCTCGTCCGACAGCCCCCCGGACAGGCGGAACGGGATCACATTGTCTTCGCCGTGCCCGACGGCATCGACGCCGGTGTGACCGGCGGCCTGGGCGGCCGGCCCGGGTGGCGCTTCCGCAGCCGCGCCGGGCAGTACTGGCAGTTCATCCGCGGCCTGCGCGGCGCCCGGGTCGCGCACCGCGCAGGCGGCTGCCACCAGCGGCGCGATGTCGTGCCAGGTCGCCGCGTCGCGATGCAGCTGTGCCACCCACGCCGACAGTTCGGCATGCGCGCGGCGCAGCAGCGACAGCAGCGCGGGCACCGGCTCGCGCGCTTCGGCAATCCACAGGTTCATGACCTGCTCGACCGCCCAGGCCGCTTCGCCATAGCGATGCAGGCCGACCATGCGGCTGGAGCCCTTGAGCGTATGGAAGGCGCGCCGCACGCGGCTGAGGGTATCGGCATCGTGCAGCGCCTCAACGCCCGAGCCGAGGTCGCCGGCGATACCGCCCAGCACCTCGTCGGCTTCGTTCAGGAAGATGCCGAGCAGTTCGGCGTCCAGCGCCGCCTTGTCGCCGTCAGCCGGCAGGCCTTGCGCCGCGGGCGGCGCGGCTGCGGGTGCGGCAGCCCGTGCCGGCTCGGCCAGTGCCAGTGCCAGCCTGTCGGCCGCATCATCGCTGCCGGCCAACCAGGCATTGCATTGCATGGTGGCTTCGGCGGCCTGGCGGCGCAGCGCGGCATCGTCGTCGATGGTGGCCTGGTCGGCCAGCGCCTGCAGCGCGGCACGCAGGCGCTGCACTGGCGGCGCATCGGGAACGGGGCCAGCCTGGATCGCCTCGGCCGCGGCGGCGCGCGCGGCGGCCAGCGGATGCTGCGCAGCGCGCGGCGCATCGGGCTCGCCGGCCTCGGCAAGCGTATCGGCCCGCCGCACGCGGCCGAATTCCAGCGCATCGGCAAAGGCATGGACCGCGCCCAGCTCGGCTGCGACCTCGCCCAGCAGCGCGGCGCGCGCACTGGCATCGGCGAGTTCGCCCGAAACGGCCAGCCGCGCATTGACGGACTGCACCGCGGCGGCGGCCTGCGCGGCATCGTCCACCAGCGCTGCAGGCAGCGCGGCGGACGACTGCAATTGCGCCAGCGTGGCGCCAAGCGCGGCGAAGGCCTGGCACGCATCGCGCAGGTGGCCGGCGCCTTCGGCGCGGGCCGCGTTGCGGTCGAAGCTGTCCAGCCACGATTCGCCGCTGTCCAGCTGCGCCCGCAGCTGCGTCACGGCCTCGCTGCGCAGCGCCTGGGCGCGCGCCTCGTCGACCATGCCCGCAAGCCACGCGGGCGCGCTCGCGGCGGGATCGGCCAGGCATGTCGCCAGCGCCTCGCACTGCGCGGCAAAACGCGCCGCCGCCGGATGGGCGGATTGCCCGTGCACGCGCCACGGCAGCGCCAGCGCGCGCGCCAGGAACAACGCGATGCCGGCGGCGCCCAGCGCGTCGCCGCGGTGATGCTGCCCGCCGTGCATGGCCACCTGCGCCAGGCAGCGCTGCAGCGCCGGCTGCCCGAGCGGCTGCGCGGCTTCGGCCAGCGCGGCCAGCGCGGTTTCCCAGCCGGCCGGTTCGCCCGCGGCGGCGTGCTCGAGCCCGGCGGCGGCCTGCTGCAGGTTGCGCGTGTCGATCGGGTCAAGCCAGCCGTAATAGCGCTGGCGGAAGTCCGCATTGGCAAGCGCGTGCGCGGGATCGAGGCGGAACGCCGCGAGCGTGCGCGCAATATCGGCACGCAATGCGGCACGCGGCTCAGCCACGCCATCGTCGTCCTGGTCGCCGCCCAGGCCGGTGCAGACCAGCAGGAACACTGCATCGTTGAGCAGCGCCTGCGGCACGCGCACATGGCCCTGCAGATACTGGCGCAGCAGCAGGTTGGCGCGGCCCGCAAAGCGCTTGGCCAGCAGGTCCGAAGGCAACAGGCCAAGGCCCAGCGCGCGGAACACCAGCGCCAGCACATGCCAGACCCCGCGGTCCGGATGATCCGCCGCGCGGCGCGCCTCCTGCTCGTTGGCGCGCACCTCGTCCAGCGCCGCGCACAGCGGCAGCCAGGCTTCGCGCAGCAGCGCCGCGTCGGTGCACGACGCAGGCAGGCGCAATGCCTTGAGCAAGGCCGATTCAAACTGCTGGCGCGCACGCATGACCGGCGCCGGGCCCTTTGCCGGCAGCAGCATGCCGGGCAGCATCTGCAGCTCATCGAGCCACAGGTCGGCCGGATGCACGCGCTCTTCGCCCAGGTGCGCCAGCACGCCCGCATAGGGCTGGAACAGGCGCAGCGGCGTCTCATCGTCGCCGGCCATCAGGTCGTCGACATACTCGGCCAATGCCTGCACGCCGGCGCGGAATACCGCCAGCGCCTCCGGGCCGGCGGCAACGGTGCCGGCGTCGATGGCTTCGAGCAAGCGGCGCAGGGCCTGGCAATACGGATCGGTGCCGCGCAGCCCGACGATATGCACCGCGCCGGCGGCCTGGTGCAGGTGCTGGCCGGCCAGCCGCAGCGAGGTGGTGTCGCGCGCGCCCAGCGCTTCGGGCGCCTGGCGGACCTCGTCGACATAGTGGCCAAGCTCGGCGGCGGCGTCTTCGAGCGCGCTGCGCAGGCTCGGCGCAAGCCACGCCAGGCCGGACAGGTCGCGCGCGGGGGCGCCTGGATCGGAAACAGCTGGCGCGCTGGCGGACGGCGGCGCCGGAGCCGGCTCGGGCACGGCGCTGGCTTCAGCCGGTGCGCCGGCTGCGGCGCCATCGCGCGGGACAGGGAAATTCAGGGACATGACGGCTTCCAGTGCGGCGCCCGGAGGGCGGCCGCGGGCAACCTGCCGCAACAGGCGGCAGGCGCGGAGTTGGCATGGAGCGCGTGGCCGCTAAGCCCGGTAAGGCCGCGGTGCGCGGAAGCGGTCGCAGGCGTCATCCGGCCACTCAGGCGATCTTGAATCGCGACACGGAGTTGCGCAGCTCTTCGGTCAGCAGCGTCAGCTGGCGCACCGACTGCGCGGTCTGCCGCGTGCCGGTGGTGGTCTGCTCGGTGACCTGCAGGATGCGCTCGATATGGCGGGCCACGGTGGTGGCCAGGTCGGCCTCGTGCGAGGTGGACTGCGAGATCTGCTCGATCAGCTCGGCCAGCTGGCGCGACACGCGCCCGATCTCGACCAGCGCGGCGCCGGCATTGTCGGACAGCCGCGCCCCTTCCACCACGCCCTGGGTGCTGCGCTCCATGGCGTGCACCGCGTCCTGGGTATCGGTCTGGATGGTGCGGATCAGCGCGCCGATCTGCTTGGTGGCCTCGCCGGAACGCTCGGCCAGCCGCTGCACTTCTTCGGCCACCACCGAGAAGCCGCGCCCGGCCTCGCCCGCGGACGCGGCCTGGATGGCGGCGTTCAGTGCCAGCACGTTGGTCTGCTCGGTAATGTCCGAGATCAGCTCGACGATTTCACCGATCTCCTGCGACGACTCGCCCAGGCGCTTGATGCGCTTGGAGGTTTCCTGGATCTGCTCGCGGATGTCGTTCATGCCGGTGATGGCGTTCTGCACCGCCTGCTGGCCCTGCTCCGCGGCAGACAGCGAGGCACGCGCCACGTTGGCGGACTCGGCCGCGCCGCGCGACACCTGCGTGATGCGGTCGGCCATCTCCACCACCGATTCGCCGGTCTGGCGGATCTGGCGCGACTGCTCTTCGGTGGTCGACACCAGCTGGGTCGAGGTGGACTGCACCTGCCCCGAGGCCTGCGTCACCTCGCCGGCGGTCTGCTGCACCCGGCCGACCAGCTCGCGCAGTTCTTCCACGGTGTAGTTGACCGAGTCGGCGATGGCGCCGGTGATGTCCTCGGTCACCGTGGCCTGGCGCGTCAGGTCGCCGTCGGCGATGTCCTGCAGCTCGTTCATCAGCTGCAGAATCGCCTTCTGGGTGTTGTCGTTGTTGCGCTTTTCGTCCAGGCGGCGGGACTCGGCCTCGCGCTCGCGCGCCTCGGCTTCCAGCGCGCGCATGCGTGAATCGCGCAGGTACAGCGCCGCCAGGCCTACCAGGCACAGCAGCGTCATGGCCGCGGACACCACGGTCGCGCCCAGCGTCACCGGGCGCACGCGCGCCGACTGCGCGTAGGCGCGCTGCAGCGCCGAGAGCTCGCCGCGCAGCGCCTCGTTGTCGTTGAAGATCTGCTGCTGCGCGCGCTTGGCGGCAATCAGGCCGGGCAGGTTCTGCAGGATGGTCTGCGTGGTTTTCTGCACCGCCTCAAAACGCTGCGACAACTGCTGCAGGTAGCCGCGCGTCTCTTCATCGGCGGCCGCCGACAGGCGCAGCGCCTCGCTGCCGTTGAGCAGGCCGTCCAGCGATTCGCGGAAGGTGTTGGTGTCCTTGCCCAGCAGGAATGCGGTTTCAGGGTTGACGCCTTCGCCGGCCAGGAACTCGTTCAGGTTCTTGCCCAGGCGCTGCGTCAGCATCACCAGCTGCGCGGACGCCGCCACCTCGCGCGCGTTGGCGCCGGACTGCAGCTTGATTGCCGCGACCTGTTCGGCGGATTCCAGCAGCTCGGGGTTGGAAGCGTTGAAGATCTGCAGCGTCTGGCCGATGGTGGTCAGCACGGGCTGCTGCGCCAGCACGTCGGCGGCGCTTTTCTCGGAGCGCTTCCACGATTGCATCGCGGTCTCGAGCAGCGGTTCGGCCGCGCCGGTGGTGGCGCGCACGCGCTTCTCGTCGCTGCCTTGCTGCAGCGCCTTCAGGTCGCCCGCCAGCGCGTCTTTCGACTGGCGCAGCTGGGTGAAGGCCTGCGCATTGCCCAGCAGCGCCACCGGCACCGCCTTGCCCAGGCGCTGCGAGTGCATCAGCATGTCGCCGGCGATCTCGATCTGCGCGGCGGCGTTGTTGGCGATGCGGTTGTCCAGGTACACCGAGCCAAGCAGCGCCACCAGCGACACCACCACGCCCACCGTCAGCAGCCGCTGCTGCGACGAGAACGGCATGCGTCCAAGCCAGCGCGTGACATGCTCCATTGGCGTGGCGCCCAGGCCGTCGGCGGATGGGGGGGCCGGTGCGGGTTCCGGGCCGCCGGCATAGGCCATGCCGGCGGCTGCTTCGGCTGCCGGCGTGCGCCGGCCCAGGCTGAATTTCTTGAAACCCATGGCACCCTCTTCCATTTAATCGTTGTCATGCCCGGCGGCTCGTGCCGGGTGCGGCAGGCCCTGGCCTGCGCGTCATTCTTGTTTCTTGTTATTGGCGCGGCGGCCGGCCCCAGGCCTCAGGCCGCAACCCGTCCCACCTGCAGGAAGGCCGGCGCGTCCAGCAGCGCGCGCACGTCCAGCACCTGCCAGTCACGCCCGTCGCGGTCGGCAAAGCGTTGCCCTTCCCATGCCGGCGTGCCGGCCGGTGGCGGCGCCGCATCGCCGTGCGGCAGGCTCAGGTCGGCGGCATGGCGCAAACCCGCCACGCGCGTGGCCAGGATCGCGCAGGCGCGCTCCACCTGGCGCGACAGCACCACGATCTTGCTGCCGGGCTGCAGCGGCGTTGGCGCGCCACCGCAGAACAGGCTGAAATCGATCACGCCCAGCAGGCTGCCGCGCGCATTGACCAGGCCGCTGTACCACGGCTGCGTCAGCGGCACCGGGCTGGGCGGGCGCATGTCGAGCACTTCGCCGGTATCGGCCAGCGGCAGCAGCCAGTTGCGCGCGCCCACCTGCAGCGCCAGGTAGCTGTCGGCCGCGGGCAGGCTGCGCGCCTCGCGCAGGCGCCGGGCCAGCATGGCCTGGTAGTCCTGCAGGCGGGTCTGGCGGGCACGGAGGTCTTGGCGTGGCGCGTTCATCTGGCGGTCCCCGGAACAGGTGGCAGTGGCTTCCCGTACGGCCTGCGCTGGCAGCTCAGTGCGCCAGCGCGGCGATCTTGCCCAGCAGCTCTTCGCCGTCGACGGGCTTGACGATGTAGTCCGACGCGCCCTGGCGCATGCCCCAGATGCGGTCGGTGTCCAGGCCCTTGCTGGTGCACATGATCACCGGGATGTCCTTGAAGCGGTCGTCACGCTTGATCGCGCGGGTGGCCTGGTAGCCGTTCTGGCCGGGCATCACCACGTCCATCAGGATCAGGTCGAAGCTCTCGGCCTGCAGGCGCGCGAAGGCCTGGTCGCTGTTGCTGGCAACCGAGACCTTGAAGCCGCGCTTGCCGAGCAGGTCGGACATGAACAGGGCTTCGGTGGGGGAGTCGTCGACGATCAGGATCTTGTTGATGGCAGTCATGAGGTATTCCTTCGATTCGTACATGGCGTCGCGTGCATGCGCTTCAGGCAGGCAGCACGTGGCCCGCGGCCTGGCATGGCAGGCAGGCCTGCACGGCGTGCAGCAGCGCTTCGCGGGTAAAAGGCTTGGCAAGATGGTCGTGCGCGCCGACCAGGCGGCCGCGCGAGCGGTCGAACACGCCGTCGCGCGAGGACAGCATGATCACGGGGATGGCGTGAAAGCGCGGACTCTTCTTGATCAGGGAGCAGGTCTGGTACCCGTCCAGGCGGGGCATCAGGATGTCGCAGAAGACCAGGTCCGGGTGCAGCTCGCCCACCTTGGCGAGCGCCTCGAAGCCGTCTTCGGCCAGCACCACCTGGTATCCCGCCTGCGACAGGAAGATCTCCGCGGTGCGGCGGATGGTGCTGGAATCATCGATGACCAGCACCTTGCGGCGCGGCTGCGCCGTGGTGTCCGGAATGGAAACGCCAGGCGCCAGACCCTGGGCGCCGGCGGTATTGACCCGCTGGTATTCTTCTGTTTGAGCGACCCGCATTGTTGTTCCCGCGACCAGCTGCCCCTTGCGGAGCGCCGGCAAGCACTAGAGAACACCCGTGCGGAGCAGCGCGACCCATGCGCACTCCGACGGACCCCCGACAATTCTTGTTTCCCTTCCAAGGCCGGGCTGTGCCCGGCAGTGGCGGTGCGTGGAACCCGCACCTGCCTACCGTCCTCCCCACCAGCGGCAGAGGGACGGGCAGTCATTTTGCAACAGAGTGTGACAAGACGCCGGGGGGCCGTCAATCGGGGCCGGCCGCGGCCGGCCGGCGTTCTGTCGCATCGGCGCGACGCGCGCCCGGTTATTGTTCTTCTGGGGACGGCGCCTCAGATGGCGACCATCTCGAAATCTTCCTTGCGCGCACCGCATTCCGGGCAGGTCCAGTTGATCGGCACGTCTTCCCACCGGGTTCCGGGGGCGATGCCGTCTTCCGGCGCGCCTGCGGCTTCATCGTAGATCCAGCCGCAGATCAGGCACATCCAAGTCTTGTATTCCATAACAGGCTCTGGCCACTCTCCATTAAAATCCAGCGCAGATGGTACCGAAACCGTGCCGCCGGCGCCAGCCGGCGGCCGCCAGAATCGTGCCAGATCCGCCGTGTTCGCGCATGTTAGCGCCCTGTTAGCGCCTGATTGGCCGGCAATTGCAGCGAATTTCCGCTGTTTTTGCCGCATGTCAACGATAAGTCCCGGGGCCGCCGCACACGATCCCTGCAGTCCTTGTCCTCACCTCAACGCCATGTCCCGTAATCAGCAGCTCTTCGACCGCGCCCAGCAGACCATTCCCGGGGGCGTCAATTCGCCCGTGCGCGCCTTCCGCTCGGTGGGCGGCACGCCGCGCTTCATCACGCGTGCCGAAGGCGCCTATATGTGGGACGCCGACGGGCAGCGCTATATCGACTACATCGGATCCTGGGGCCCGATGATCGTGGGCCACGCCCACCCCGAAGTGGTGCGTGCGGTACAGGAAACCGCCGCGCACAGCTTCTCGTTCGGCGCCCCGACCGAGGCCGAGATCACCATGGCCGAGGAAATCTGCAAGCTGGTGCCGTCGATCGAGCAGGTGCGGCTGGTCTCCTCCGGCACCGAAGCCACCATGAGCGCACTGCGGCTGGCGCGCGGCTTCACCGGGCGCGACCTGATCATCAAGTTCGAAGGCTGCTACCACGGCCACGCCGACAGCCTGCTGGTCAAGGCCGGCTCCGGCCTGCTGACCTTTGCCGACACCACCCAGAACGCGCCGTCGTCTGCGGGCGTACCGGCCGACGTGACGCGCCACACCATGGTGCTGGAGTACAACAACGTCGAGCAGCTGGAACAGGCCTTCGCCAGGCACGCCGGCGAGATCGCCGCGGTGATCGTCGAGCCGGTGGCCGGCAACATGAACCTGGTGCGCGCCAGCGATGCCTTCCTGAAGGCCATGCGCGAGCTTTGCACCCGCGACGGCGCAGTGCTGATCCTGGACGAGGTCATGACCGGCTTCCGCGTGGCGCTGGGCGGCGCGCAGGCGCACTACGGCATCCGGCCCGACCTGACCTGCCTGGGCAAGGTGATCGGCGGCGGCATGCCGGCGGCGGCCTTCGGCGGGCGCCGCGACATCATGGCCAAGCTGGCGCCGCTGGGCGGCGTCTACCAGGCCGGCACGCTGTCGGGCAACCCGCTGGCGGTGGCCGCGGGCCTGGCCACGCTCAAGCTGATCCAGGCACCCGGCTTCTATGACCGCCTGGCCAGCCAGACCCGCAAGCTGGCCGACGGCCTGGCCGAGGCCGCCAAGGCCGCGGGCGTGCCGTTCGCGGCGGACGCTATCGGCGGCATGTTCGGGATCTACTTCCGCGAGGGCGTGCCGGGCAGCTTCGCCGAAGTGACCAGGAGCGACACCGCGCGCTTCAACCGCTTCTTCCACGCCATGCTGGATCACGGCGTCTACCTGGCGCCGTCGGCCTTCGAGGCCGGCTTTGTCTCGGCGCAGCACGACGACGCCATCCTGGCGGCCACGCTCGAGGCCGCGCGCAAGGCGTTCGCGGCGGGCTGAGGCCTTGCCAGGCAGGCGGCGCACCAGTGCGCAGCCTGCACCTCTGGCGACAAGGGCGGTGCGCTACACTTGGGTTTTCGTCCAACCCGCGGAGTCTCCGATGCGCGCTTCTTCGTCCCCCTCCTTGCCCGGCAGCTCGCCGATGCCGGTCTTGCGCTGGCTGCTGCTGGCGCTCATGGCCAGCCTGCTGTCCGCCTGCGGCTACAACGACTTCCAGGCCAAGGACGAGGCGGTCAAGGCCGCCTGGGGCGAAGTCATCAACCAGTACCAGCGCCGCGCCGACCTGATCCCCAACCTGGTCAACACGGTCAAGGGCTATGCCTCGCACGAGCGTGAAACCCTCGAGGCCGTGACCAAGGCGCGCGCCGCCGCCACCAGCATCCAGGTCTCGCCCGAGACCCTGAACGACCCCGAAGCCTTCAAGCGCTTCCAGCAGGCCCAGGGCGAGCTGTCCGGCGCGCTGTCGCGCCTGCTGGCGGTTTCCGAGAACTACCCGCAACTGAAGGCCGACGCCTCGTTCCGCGACCTGCAGTCGCAGCTCGAGGGCACCGAGAACCGCATCACCGTGGCCCGCCAGCGCTATATCGCCGCCGTGCAGCAGTACAACGTGCTGGCGCGCAGCTTCCCGACCAACCTGACGGCGATGATCTTCAAGTACCCGGTCAAGCCGTCGTTCACGGTGGACAACGAGAAAGCCATCTCCACGCCGCCCGCAGTCAAGTTCTGAGGCGCGCCACACCATGGGCCAAACCCCGCGCTCGCCCTGGCGGCACGCCTGGCTGGCGGCCGCCCTGCTCTGGCTGGCGGCCTTGCTGGCCGGCCCGGCGCTGGCGGCAGACGGCTTCGTCGCGGTGCCGCCGCTGACCCAGCGCGTCACCGACCTGACCGGCACGCTGACGCCACAGCAGCGCGGCGCGCTCGAGAACGTACTGGCGGAATACGAGCAGCAACGCGGCAGCCAGATCTTCGTGCTGATGGTGCCCACCACCGATCCCGAGCCGATCGACGCCTACAGCATCCGCGTGGCCGACGCCTGGCGCGCCGGGCGCAAGGGCATCGACGACGGCGTGATCGTGCTGATCGCCAAGGACAACCCGCCCGGGCTGCGCAAGATGCGGCTGGAGGTCGGGCGCGGCGTGCAAGGGTCTCTGACCGATGCCATGTCCAAGCGCATCCTGCAGGACGTGATGGCCCCGCACTTCCGCCAGAACGACTTCTACGGCGGGCTGGCGGCGGGGATCTCGGCGATCCAGGCCACCATCGACAAGGAAGGCCTGGCGGCACCGCAGCGCAAGGCGCAGCAATCGTCCGCGCTGGCCGAGTGGCTGCCGGCACTGCTGCCGCTGGCGATCATCGTGTTCTTCTTCCTGAGTGCCATCCTGCGCCGGCGCGGCCCGCAGATCGTCACCTCCCGGCGCGGGCGCGACGTGATCGCCGGCGGCCTCGGCGGACTGGGCGGCTACACCATGGGGCAGGACTGGGGCCGCCGCGGCGGCTGGGGTGGTGGCGGAGGATTTGGCGGGGGCGGTGACAGCGGCGGCGGTTTTGGTGGCGGGGGCGGCGGCGGCTTCGACGGCGGCGGCGCCTCGGGCAACTGGTGACAGCACAAGGAACGAAGACAATGCCGAATCTCCGACGTGCCCTGCACCATATCGCCACCACGGCCAGCGCAGCCCGCAAGCACTTTCCGGCCGAAGCCCAGCAGCAGCTGCATGCAGCCGTGCATGCCGGCGAAGCCAGCCACCGCGGCGAGATCCGCGTGGTGATCGAAGCCAGCCTGCCGGTGGGCGATGCCTGGGCCGGCGTGACGCCGCGCGAGCGCGCCCGCTTCCTGTTTGGCGCGCTCGAGGTCTGGAACACCGCGGACCATACCGGCGTGCTGCTCTATATCAACCTGGCCGACCATGCGGTCGAGCTGCTCGCCGACCGCGGCATCGACGCCTGCGTGGGGCCCGCCACCTGGCGCGAGCTGTGCGACGAACTGGTGCTGGGGCTCAGGCAGGACCTGTCGGTACGGCCGGTGCTGGCCACGGTGGCGAGCATCCATGCACTGCTGGCCACGCACTTCCCCTCCGACGGCGGGCACAACCCGAACGAGCTGGACGACCGTCCGGTTTTTCTCTAGGGGCTGTTCATATCGCCAGGTTTGGCCCAATCGCAATGGCGAACGATGTGACGGCCAGATAGCGATCCGCAAGCTCGTTGTCGATTTCCATCTGGCCTTCCCCTTGGCCTGCGCCATCGACCAGGCAATGAGCGGTTTTCATTGGCGAAACATACTTTTGCCCGATATGACGTCTGGCGTTCACAGGCTACGCTTGGCCAACAGCTGCACGACAGCCAGTGAGGCGGAGCGCCAAGACTCCACCAAAACAAGGGGAAGCCATGCCAGAATGCCCAGCGGACAAGGCCCAAGGGGGCCTTGCGCCCAGAACAGAACTTCGAGAATTCCTCTTGGAGGCTAGTCTCAGAAGTACCACCGCCATCATGTTTGCAGCGTTCGCGTACGCGGCAATCCGGCACTGGCTCGCGGACCCGACGCGAATCACCTTGCTGCTGCTCGTGTTGGCAAACTGCCTGACCCTTGGCCTGTCCCTGTTTGTCCGGATTCCGAAGCGACGAGACTGGAATCCGGTCACCGTCATCTGCTCGCTAGGCGCCACATACTATTTCCTCGCAATTCAGCTGGCGCCAGGGCAGCACCTGGTACCGGAATTACTTGGCGCTGGCCTCCAGGCCATAGGAATCACCTGGCAAATCTACGCAAAGATCTCGCTCCGGTTCTCGTTCGGAATACTGCCTGCCAATCGCGGAATCGTGTCGAGCGGGGCTTATCGATTCGTGCGACATCCGATCTACCTTGGCTACCTCATCGCCGACGTCGGCTTCTTGCTCACAAACTTCGGGCTGCAGAACTTGCTTGTCTATGCCGGGCTGTACGCGCTGCAGGCTGTACGGATAAATCGCGAGGAAAAGCTACTGTCCGACGACCCCGAATACTGTCGGTATCGCGAAAAAGTACGATTCCGCGCGTTGCCAGGCGTTTACTGAGCGTGCCGAACCCTTCCATGGGATTGGGATAAGCCGCCAACCGGGGGACGATCACGCGAAGGGGATTAAGGTCGGGAGCGGGGGCGGCGCGCACCCATCAGGTACCACACGGCCGCAAATATTTGCAGCGCCACCAGTCCGCCCCACGCCGTCAGGTGTGCAGCCTTAGGATAGTGCCCGGCCGTGGAGGGCCACAGATCCAACACCAGCCCCACACCCATCTGGCAGGCAAAGGTGGACAGGAACACAGTCAGCGTCAGCGCCGTGGTAGCCCTTCCGATCAGCGCATCCGGAAAGCTGCGCGCCAGCACCGCATAGGTCAGGATGCCGCTGGAGCCGAACACGCCATAAGCCACCCACAGCAGCACCGGCGGCAGCGGGACCTGCGCCATCAGCAGCAGCTGGACCACGATAAAGGCCGTCATGCCAGTGCCGCCAAAGGCATACAGGCTCACGCCGATACGCTCCAGGTGGCGCGCGGCCCAGCCCGCGCCGACGCAGCCGGCCATCATCGCGAAGCCGATCACCGAGACCAGTTGTGCGCTGCTGGCCGGATCGAAGCCGGGCACGTCGCGCAGGAACGCACCCACCCATAGCGTCTGCACCGCCATGAACACGCCCTGGTTGAGCAGTGTCAGCGGCACCACGCGCCAGAAACGTTCGCTGGACAGGATCTGGCGCGTGCCGCGCAGTTGTTCGCGCAGGCTTTCCTTGCCGGCGCGCGGTTTGTCGGGCACGCCGAACCACAGCAGCACCGCCATCGCCAGCGATATGCAGGTCAGCCCCATGCTGACCGTGCGCCAGTCAGTCAGTGACAGCAGCCACGACAGCGGCGCGCCGACCAGCACCGCGCCCAGGCCGCCGATGGCCATCACCACGCCGTTGAGCAAGGGCATGCGTGACAGCGGGAACCACATCGACAGCGCCTGGATGGTGGCGCCCAGGCACACCGACACGCCCACCCCGATCAGCAGCCGGCCGGCGGCCAGCCCGGCCATGCCGGGCGCCAGCGCGAACACCATCGAACCGGCCACCGCCACCAGCAGCATCACGGCCTCGGTGCGGCGCGGGCCGTAGCGGTCCAGCAGGATGCCCGCCGGCAACTGGGCGCAGGCAAAGCCAAGGAAGTAGAAGCTGGTGAGCAGGCCCAGGTCGCCGGCATTGAGCCCGAGCTCGCGCGTCAGGTGCGGCGCAAAGCCCAGGTTGACGCCGCGGAACAGATAGGACACCAGGAAGCCCAGCGAGAATACCGCCAGCACGCGCCAGCGGGCGCCGGCAGCAGCACCAGGGGCAAATCGCGCTTGCGAGGGCGCGGAGGACAAGTTTGAAGTCGTAGTCGTCATGATGGCCCGAATTGTCGTTCCTCCGGCAAACCAAAGCCAACGAAAGATACCCGCGGCAATTGTGAGTAGAATTTGACGGCCATGGCCAAATCCCCCGCCAAACCCGCCCAACGCCCCGTCCACCTGCCGCCGCTGCAAGCGCTGCGTGCGCTCGAGGCTGCCACGCGCCACCGCAGCTTCTCGCGCGCGGCCGAGGAACTGGCCCTGACGCACAGCGCCATCAGCCACCATATCCGCGCGCTCGAGACCAGCCTGGGCACCAAGCTGTTCCAGCGCACCGGCAGCCAGATGACCCCCACCAGCGTGGGCGCGCGGCTGGCGGAACAGGTGCGCGGCGCGCTCGACAGCATCGAAAGCGCGCTGCGCGAGGCCGGCAACAGCGCCGCGCCGCCGGTAACACGGCTGCAGGTCAGCGTGATGGCCGACCTGGCCAATGCCTGGCTGATCCGGCGCCTGCCCAGCCTGCACGCCCAGGTGCCGTCGCTGGACCTGCACCTGCGGCTGCATGCGGAGATCACGCCGCCCGACCCGTACAGCGTCGATGTCGGCATCTGGCACCAGCGCATCGACCTGCCCGGTTTTGAATGCCACAACCTGATCGAGGACCATGTGATCGCGGTGGCCAGCCCGGCGCTGCTGGCGCGCTACCCCGGCTTCACGCTGGCCGACGTGCCGCGCATGCCGATGCTGCGCTTTGCGCTGCGCCCCTGGCGCGACTGGCTCGAAGCCGCCGGCCTGCCAGGCGACGAGCCCGAACGCGGCCCGATCTTCCAGGATGCCGGCCTGATGCTGCAATCCGCCGTCGCCGGGCTCGGCGTAGCCACTGCGCGCGCCCAGCTGGCGCACGATTACCTGGCCAGCGGCGAACTGGTGCAGATCGGGCCCACCCGCATCCCGTCCAGCCTCCATTACTGGGTCACCTGGCGCGAAGGCAATCCGCGCGAGAAGGCCATCCAGCAGTTCCATGCCTGGCTGGAGGAACAGGTCCGGCAGGAAGCCGGCCACGTCCACCCTGGCGCCGACGGCAACACGCCCGCCAAGCGGTTTCATGCATGAAATTGTTTGAGGCGCAGATGTTGGCAATACGAATCATTTTCGTCTAGACCAGTGAAATCAAGGGCTTGGCGGATGCCGCAAGCCTTCCGATGGCCTGCCGTACGCGCGTGCCGCGCCCTTGCCAGAGCCGTCCGGGTTTCACGAATGCAACCAGTTGGCACACCGTGCCAGCGTCCGTGAAAAATCTACCCGCCCCATCCAAAGAGATGAGATACGGCCGGGCCAGCCCGGCGCCGCATCGTGCAAACGCTTGTCAACGCGTCGATTCCGTCCACCCAACCGCGCCCGCAACCGCGTGCGCGGCGCCAAAAGGCTGAAGACAACCGCGGCACGCCGGGGTGGCTACCGAGGTACAGAGTTCAAAACGTTGTAACGGAAATGAAACTACCTGGCAGCTTCATTCGCGTGCTGCATGCGAGCCCTGACGCCTGTCCGTTTGAAATTTTGCTCTCCCTCCTTCGGATGGGCATTGCCGGTGAAAAGTAGGTTTTCCGGCACCCATTTGCCCGGCACTGTGATCCCTGTGTCTCATCGCCCGCCCACCAAATGCTGCGCCGCAATATAAAAATCCCGCCGGATGTATCAAAAGCGGAACGTTATTGATCGCCAGCAGCGGCTCAAAGCCAGCCGAAAATTTCTTTTTCCTTTTGTTATCAAAGAATTAGCCATATCTGGCACGTTCGTCGCACATATGTCCGCGCGAACAGAAGCCCGGAACAGGGGGATGTCTGAAACCGAAGCGGCAACACACTGGCACGCGTTCGCCGAAGATCAGTTTCAGGACGACCCCGCATCCCAGGGCGGATTCGGACTGGCGCTGTAAGCGTGGGCCACGCGGCAGGAACTGGCCCGCATCGGCTGGCCAGGTTGCAGGGGTCGTCGACAAGATTAGCGGAGGTCGTTCAGGAACACGGGCCGCAAGCGGACGAAAAGCGGCCCGTGGTACCTGGACTATGCGGCATGCCACGGATAAACGGGGCAGCACGCAGACAACAAGCGGACGCATCGGCCGAGCCGGCGTATCCGGACAAGAAACGGGGTGAAGCAACAGCCTGCCATGCAGGCGATGCGAAGCGGCAGCCGCCGCGACCGATACCAGGGAGGTGAGGTCGCGGCGGCGGCGAAAACGGGCCCACCGGCCCGCGCAGCGCAGCGCCGCCGGCAGCAACTTTTAGGGAGAGCGCCAGGCCGCGGCATTGACATGTTGTGGCAGGCGCGAGCCTTAGAGCCAACGAAGCCAGTGACCCGCGACAGCAGGCCGCCGGCTTTGTAAAAACAAAGATCCGGGGAAATTCTATGAGCGCGTACACCAACCGCCCGCTGCTGTACCTGTCGCAGCACCACGACGCCATGCTCTGCAGGATGCTCGCACAGCGTGGCTGGAAGATCAGTTTCGCCTCCAACCTGCAAGATCTCCACGCGCTGCCCCCGGGCAACCAGCCGCTTGCGGCGATGCTCGACCTGCAAGGCGGCTTCAGCGATGCCGACCTGGAATCGTTCGAGCCCTGGCTCTCGCTGCCGCATATCGGCTGGATCGGCATCATCGCCGGCCAAGAGTCCCTGACCGAATCCGCGCGCCGGCTGCTGGGCCTGTACTTCGTCGACTATTACACCGCACCGGTCGAGCACTCCCGCCTGGCGGAATCGCTCGGCCACGCGCTCGGCATGGCGCAACTGCGCCCGGGCGCCCAGCATGCCCGCCCCGGCACCGCACGCCCGGACGGCATGATCGGCAGCTGCCCGGCCATGCAATCGCTCTTCCGCGGTATCGAGAAGGTGTCGCGCTGGGACACGCCCGTGCTGATCTCCGGCGAGTCCGGCACCGGCAAGGAACTGGCCGCTCATGCCATCCACCGCGCCTCGGAGCGGGCCTCGCGCCCCTTCGTCGCGGTCAACTGCGCGGCGATCCCGCCCACGCTGCTGATGTCAGAGCTGTTCGGCTATGAGCGCGGCGCCTTCACCGGCGCGACCAAGCGCAAGCCCGGCCGCATCGAGATGGCACAGGGCGGCACCCTGTTCCTGGATGAAATCGGCGACATGCCGATCGAAAGCCAGACCAGCCTGCTGCGCTTCCTGGAAACCGGCCGCATCGAGCGGCTGGGCGGCACCGAATCGGTGGAGGTCGATGTGCGCATCATCTCGGCCACCCACGTCGACCTGGAAGCCGCGATCGCCGCCGAACGCTTCCGCGGCGACCTCTACCACCGGCTGTGCGTGCTGCGCGTGCGCCAGCCACCGCTGCGCGAACGCGGCAGCGACATCCTGCTGATTGCCGAACACGTGCTGGACAACGTGCGCAAGCAGTCGCCGGCACGCATCCGCGGCTTCTCGCCGCTGGCGCTGCGCGCGATCCAGCAGCACAACTGGCCCGGCAACGTGCGCGAGCTGATCAACCGCATCCGCCACGCCGCCGCCATGTGCGAAGACGGCGTGATCCAGCCCGACGACCTGGAGCTGGCCACCCCAGCCGACGACCGCCCGCTCACGCTCGCGGCCATCCGCGAAGCGGCCGAGCAGACCGCGATCGTCGAGGCGCTGCAGCGGCATCATGAACGGCTGATCGACGTGGCGGCAGAGCTGGGGATTTCGCGGGTGACGCTGTTCAGGTTGATGCGGGATTACAAGCTGCAGGTGAAGAAGGGGGATCTGGGGTTGATCTGCGTGCAGGGCTAGCCGATCCATCGCGGAGAAACCGACCGATGTCACCTGATGCCTACCTTGAAATGGCCGAGACCGAAGCCTGCCACTGGTGGTTCCGGGGGCGGCGCGAAATCGTCGGCACGATCCTTTCCAGCCTGGCGTTGCCGCGCGACGCGTCGATCCTGGAGATCGGCGCGGGCACCGGCGGAAACCTTGAGATGCTGTCACGGTTCGGCAACGTCAGCGCCGTGGAAATGGATGGCACCGCCCTGCGGCTGGCGCGGGAGAAGACCCTGGGCGCCTACGACATCCGCAGTGGCAGGTGCCCCGACGCCATGCCGTTCCCGGAACACAGCTTCGACCTGGTCTGCCTGCTCGATTGCCTGGAACACATCGCCGACGATGCCGGCGCACTGGACTGCACCGCAAGGATGCTGAAAGCCGGCGGCGCAGCACTCATCACCGTGCCCGCCTACCAATGGCTATGGAGTTCCCACGACGTCTTCTTGCATCACCAGCGCCGCTATGGCAAGCGGTCGCTGCATGCCCTTGCTACGCGATGCGGCATGCGCGTGGAACGGATGTCCTATTTCAACACGCTGCTGTTCCCGCTTGCGGTGGCGGCCCGCATCGGCGACCGGCTGAGCGGCAGCCGGAAGGCAACGGGAGCGGGGCTCCCGCCCCCATCCGTCAACCAGGCATTGCACCGCCTGTTCAGAGCGGAACGCCATTGGCTGGCACGCGGATCGCTGCCGTTTGGCATTTCGCTGATGGCTGTCGTGCGCGCATCGTGAGCGCCAGCAACACCGCGCCCGAACTTCGCCGGGTCACGCGCTTCCTGGTATCGGGCGCCACCTCGACGGGCGTGCATGTCGCCATCACCGCGACGCTGGTCACCACGCTGGCGGCCTCACCGGTCGCGGCGAACTGCGTGGCCTTCGTGTGCGCGACCGCCTGCTCCTATCTTCTCAACACCTTGTGGAGCTTCTCGTCGCGGCTGCGCAACCGGACCCTGGGCCGCTTTGCCGGCGTATCGCTGCTTGGGCTGGGCCTGACCATGGCCATTTCCTGGACGGCGCAATATCTGGGGGCCAGCTATTGGGCTGGTTTGGCCGGCGTGGTCCTGACGGTGCCGGCCTTCACCTACCTTGCGCACCGGGCCTGGACTTATCGGGACTAGGCATCGTCCCGCGGCCAGGCCGGGCACGCATCAGCGGCCACTGCTCACATGCCCGCGGTCGATCCGGATCACACGCCTTCCCGAGGCGATGAGCCTGTCCTGGCCGGCTTCCTGATAACGGCGCCGCACCAGATAGATCGGCCGTCCCTTGGCTTCATCATAGATGCGGCCGACGTATTCGCCGACCACGCCCAACCCGATCAGCTGGATACCTCCCAGGAACAGCAGTACCGAAAGCAGCGACGCATAGCCAGGGACATCAATACCGAGGATCAGGGTACGTGCCACGATGAAGGTGCCATAGCAGAACGCGCCAAGCGCAATCAGGACTCCGATGTATGTCCAGCTGCGCAGCGGGATGGTGCTGAAGCTGGTAATGCCTTCAAGCGCGAGGTTCCACAGACGCCAGCCCGAAAACTTGGAACGCCCGGCGCTGCGCGACTCGCGCTCATAGGGCACGATCACGGTCCGGTAGCCCACCCAGGCAAACAGTCCCTTCATGAAGCGCCGCCGTTCCGGCATCTGCTTGAGCGCGTTGATCACGACCCGGTCCATCAGGCGGAAGTCCCCGACGTTCACGGGCAGCTTCTGCTCGGACAGCTTGTTATGGATGCGGTAGTAGGCGCCCGCGGTCACGCGCTTGAGCCAGGAGTCGCACACGCGGCGGCTGCGCTGGGCAAGCACCACCTCTGCCCCTTCCCGCCAGCGCATGACCAGCTCAGGGATCAGTGAGGGCGGGTCCTGCAAATCAGCGTCCATGGGAATCACCGCGTCGCCAAGGGCTTCGTCGAGTCCCGCAGTCAAGGCAGCTTCCTTGCCAAAATTCCGCGTCAGGTCCACGACTCGCACCCGTGCATCCCGGCGCGAATATGCAATGAGCTTGTCCAGCGTGTCGTCCGAGCTGCCGTCGTTCACCAGCACGATCTCGAAGCGGATCGCTTCGATGGATTCGAGCACTGGAATGACGCTGGCGAAGAATTTGCTGATGCTCTCTGACTCGTTGTAGCAAGGTACAACCAGAGACAGCAGCCTGGCACCGTACGGACCCGACATGATCCCCTCCCGAGACGGGGTGGCTTGTGCACACACCGTCGTGATTGCGCATTCATGCGCCTTGTTATTCGCCTGGTGCGAACCGCTCCCCGGTCCGGGCCCTGCGCAGGATTGCCATCAGCATCAGCAGTGTCACCAGCGGCCCGGCAGGTGGCAGATGACCCGCCTGATTCATGCTCAGGGCAAATGGCAGCAGCCATGCCACCACCAGCAGTTCCCGCTCCCCTTTCATCCAGCCGTGCTTCACACCCTCGACTGCCAGGCCTGCGATCGCCAATCCCAACCAGGTTAGTTCGTAGTACCAGAGGTAGGGGCTTACCATCACGGTGGACGTCGCCAGCGCGGCAATACGCAGTGCAGTCGAACTCCGGCCGCGCCAGACTCTGACCAGCACCCAGATCGCAAACACCGCGCCCAGCCCCTGGGCCAGGTACGCGACCATCACCGACGCCCCGGCCCGGCGCATCATGGCGAAGACGGTCGGACAATGGCGCCATCCAATCTCGCCCTGCTCAAGCACGATCTGCCTGAAGAGCGTGCCGCTTTCCAGGAACGCGGGTACGGTTTCCCATCCCCAAAGGGCAATGCTGCAGGCAGCAATCGCAGCTGCGGTTGCCGCAGCGGTAAAGAATGCCTTCCATGCGCGGTCCACCACCAATGCCACGGGGAGCAACGCCGCCAGCTGCGGCTTCACGCTCAGCAAGCCAATCAGCACGCCCGCCAGCACCGGCCGGGTTCTCAACTGGATCAGCGCCCATGCCGCCATGCCGGCCGTCAGTAACGAGTTCTGCCCGATCAAGGCGGCCTCATGGATTCCGGGAAAAGCCAGCACGGGCAGCCACACCACGTGGCGCGGCACACCGGGAAAGGCCAGGATCCTGAGTACCGCGGTGATGTACACAACCGCCGTGCTGCCGATGAAAAGCAGATAGCTCGCTGCAAACGGCAACAAGGACAGCGGTATCACGAACAGCAGGAAGGTCGGCGGGTAGACCCATGGCAGAAAAAACTTCCCCTCGCCCCGGACTGCACCGAACGCCGCTATGACGTGCCGCAGCGTCTCGTAGTCATAGACCTTGGCAGCCTGACCCTTCATGACCAGATACGACGCACTCCAGAAGGCCGAGAAATCCACGCCAGGGCGACCCAGCGAATCCGTGGTGAAGCCCCTCGTTTTGAATGCCCATGCCACGATCAAGGCACCATAGATGATCAGCACGGCAACGCTGTAGGCCCTGAGACGCTCCAGGTCCAGCCAATGCCGCGGCATCACTGACCCCGGCGTTGCTGCCGGGCTATGATCCAGGCTCATCGCTCCCCATCCCCCTGATGTTCTGTGGCAGCGCCGGCCTGATTTCTTCTTGGCAATGCAGCGGCGATGCATCGATGTACTGGCTCCATTCTGGTCAGGCGCCCACCGATGTACAAGCAGTACCAAGGCCCTCGGCGGGGGCGCTGAAATCCGGCTGGTGCGAGCGTATCCAAACTGAATCACGACCCGATTCGACCGCAATCCCGCGTGCCATTCCGGTTCTCCCGGCATTGACCGGGGCGCAGCCAGTCCGCGGCGACAGCGCGCGTTTCCCCGCTGAAACGTTGTCCATCGGGCTGCTTACTCCCTGCGACTCCTCCCGCGCGGAGGACTCAGCGGCGGCATTGCGCATCGGCCTCCACCAAATGCACTGTGTCCCGCGCGCTCCGACTCATACTTTTGGCGCAGGGGATGGCCGCACGTGCGCGCTGCCTCGCAGGCAACCGCGAGCTTCAAAGAATTAAGCACGATTCGTAGTGGAAACGGGAGCACGGGCATGTTGTCTCCAGCTCGGCAAGGCGCGCACCCAGGCTGCGCCCTCTCCCCCGGGAAACAAGGGCACCTTCGTCAATGGCGCGGTTATTGCGACAGTCCGGCAACTGCGCCCCTGCGGCGCCGGGCCAGCCGCGTGCCTTTCCTACCAGATCCGGATGGGTAACCACTACAGCCACCGCGAGACGCCATGAAAATCAACCCGACCTGGGTGGAGACGACCAGCAGGGAAAGCCTGCTCCAGCAGTTCGCCACGAAGCAGTGGTTCTGGGTCGCCCTCTTCGGACTCAGCCTGTTCTCGATCCTCTCATTTATCGGTGGCCGCTTGCTGGTGGATGCCGACACGCTCTGGCACATCGCCACCGGCAAATGGATCCTTGCCAACCATGCAGTGCCGGCGACCGATCCGTTCTCGTTCTCTTTTCACGGCGCAAAATGGGTTCCGCATGAATGGCTGGCGGAAGTCATCCTTGGCGCATCCCATGCCTGGCTCGGCTGGGCCGGGCCGGTGCTGGTCACCGCGCTGGCGACCGCCGTCACGCTGACCGTACTGTTGCGGTTCCTGCTGCGCCATATCGAACCACTACATGCGTTCGCCGGGACACTCCTGGCCTTCCTCACGCTGGCCCAGCATCTGCTCGCCCGCCCCCATGCGCTGGCCTGGCCGCTGATGGTGATCTGGGCCGCCCACCTTGTGCTGGCGCGCGAGCAAGGCAAGCGACCCAGCCTGTGGCTGCCGGTCGTCATGTTGGCCTGGGCCAACATGCATGGCAGCTTCCTTCTCGGTATCGGGCTGGCCGGCGCGCTGGCCGTGGAGGCCATCCTGACTGAAGGACACCCATGCCGGAGCGCGCAGGCATGGGCACCGTTCCTGGCACTGACCGTCATGGCGGGCCTGTTGACGCCAAACGGCGTGGACGGCCTGCTCTTCCCCTTCCACGTATCCGGCATGAGTTATTCGCTCAGCATCATCAGCGAATGGAAGGCACCGGATTTCCGCTTGATCCAGCCAATCGAGCTGTGGCTTGCCTTTGTGCTGTTCGGTGCGCTCTACTTCGGGTTCCGTTTGCCTGCGACCCGGATCCTGATGTGCTTCGGGCTGATTCATCTTGCCCTGACCTTCGCGCGCTATGCCGAGCTGCTGGGACTGCTGGCCCCGCTGTTGCTGATGCCCAGCGTCGGCCCCCAGCTACGCGCAGCCATCCGTCCGGAAATCAAGCCGCGCCTGTCACTACGGAGTATTCGAACCATTACCGCATTGTGCATGGCACTGTTCATGGGCAGCATCGCCTTCCTTGCCAATGGCATCCAGCACAACCAGGGCCGGATACAGCCCCGTGAAGCCGTCAACGCGGCCATGGCGGCAGGTGGCACCGGGCCGGTCTTCAATAGCTACAACTTCGGCGGCTACCTCATATTCTCAGGAATTGCGCCGCTCATCGACGGCCGCGCCGACCTCTACGGCGACGACTTCGTGCGAAGGTATATGGCAGCCTATTCTGGGGATGCCAAGATCCTGCAGGCCCTGATCCAGGAATACAAGATCCGGTGGGCCGTTCTGGAACCCTCAAGTCCTGCATCAAAGCTGATCCATGGCTTGCCGGGCTGGCGAAAAGTGCACGAGGATAAGAATGCCGTCGCCTATGTCCGCGAACAATAGGGCCGTCACCCGCCCGCCCGTACCCATTTCCGCCTAGCCAGCAGCTCGCGCCGCACATTGCGCCATGGCGGGCGTCCCGGTGCCCTGCGTGGCAGCGGCGGACCACGCCATGGCGCTGCATGGCTGCAGGCAGGGTTGGGCTGAGCTTCCGCGCTCATGCGATGCCCCGGTCCGCAGGACGCTTCGCATCACACCTATAGCGCAGCCCCTGCGGCCATCGGCAATGCGAGGTAGCTGCTGCCTTGCCCCCCGCAGCGCCCCCCGCAGGCCGTCGACAAGATGCGAAGCCTGCGTGAACCGCATGCCTTGTCGCGCGGCTCCCGCTTCGCAAGTCGATTGCACCGCCCCCCGTGCACGCCTGCGATTGCAGCGAAGAACAGCCATCTCACATGCCATGTTTCCAAGGTGAATCACGCGGCCGCGCGAGCCCGCAGCCCCCTGCACACAAGGGTTTGCAGGGACTGCCTGTGGAACCTGCCGGCACTCCCGCGGCCCTGGCGCACTTCGCAATGTTTCGATCCGGAAACGGTGCCTCGGCAGAAGCCGTTCTCATCCGTCAGTCTGGCCGTCGCCAGAAAAAGGGGATTGAAGCAGCCAGGAGGACTACCGACTGCAACGAATGCCGACCTTCGGCGCGAACGGTGCCTCATGCTTTTGGATGAAGTTGCCGCCCTCTTTCGTCTGCGCGGCCCACTTGAGCACTTCCCGCGATCTAGGACATCCGTAGCGGGGTCCGGAATGGCTTGCAAGACCCGCGTTTCCACCCAGCAACGAAGCGTGGCCGAAAGGCCGCCTGCAGCCCCGCCGAGCCTGCGGCTACCGCGCATCGCTACCCGCAAACCCTTGTGGCACAACGGTTTCCACTGACCTGGCCTGGCGTTTGCCTATGTCAGGCACGCGGCACCGCAGTCCTGGCTGCCGCGATGCCAGCGCAACGTTCGCCGGCATCAGGTTCAAAAATATACGGGGAGCTTCACCATGCCAGTCGCACGCCAACCTGCGATGCCACACCGGAATATCGGCCACGCTGCTGCTGCCAGGGGCACCAGCAGCGCACCGTTCCGTTGCCTGGCTCGCGCAGGCCATGTGCAGCACGCCGCGCGGTGCATGCATGCGTCGGCACAGCGCCGGCTGCAGTCACGCAACCCACGCGGTGTGCATGGCGGTCCCGGCCAGTGGCCATTTCACGCCTGCGCAATCTGCGCGCCGCCCTGCTGCCGGATTTCCAGGCATTGCTATCCGATGCCGTTGTTGCCTCATCCGCAGTTCCAAAGTACTGCACAGCTTGTTCCCAACCAAAGGAGTTTGTCATGCAAAACCTGACCACCATGATCAAGCAATTCATCCGTGATGAAGACGGTGTGACCGCCATTGAATATGGTCTGATTGCCGCACTCATCGCAGTTGTCATCATCGTTTCGGTGACGCTGATTGGCACGAACCTGAACCTCATCTTCAAGTACATCGGCGATACCCTCACCAACGCCGTACCTGCGTCCTGATCACCGAGCCGCACGCATGGCCGCCCTGTTCCGGACGGCCATGCGGCACGGACTCCCACCCGACACACCAACACCAACACCAGCACCGGAGACGCCAAATGTTGAAGCTCATCGCCAGGTCAAAAGATTTTCTGCGCGACGACCGGGGTGTCTCCTCTATCGAATACGCATTGCTCGGCAGTCTGATCGCAATGGCAATTGTCGTTTCCGTCGCCACGCTCAGCAATGCCGTGAAAGCCATGTACGAGTTGATCGCCTCCAGCATGCCCTGATCTATCCGACCAGCGCACGCCCCGGACACAACCCAAGCTACCCGCCACTATCGCCATGCAAGCCGCCACTGCCCTCGCCCCCCTCGTTGGCCCCGCCACGATCGGCATCGTGCTCACAGCCGCGGCCATCGACCTGGACCGCCGCCGCATTCCCAACTGGCTGACCTTCGGCGCCTGGATCGCTGCGCTGCCCGTGATGGCAGCAATTCATGGCCCTGCCGCCGGCTCGCTGGCGTGGCTCTATGGCTGGACGGTGGGCCTGGTGCTGTTTCTGCCGTTCTACCTGATGCGCGGCATGGCGGCCGGCGACGTCAAGCTGATGGCAGCCGTGGGCGCCTGGCTCGGCGGCAGCATGGCGCTGAAGATCGCACTGGCAACCTGCGTGATTGGCGGGGCCTGGGCGTTGCTACAGGTGCTTGCCACAGGACAGGGACGCTCGACCCTCGCCCGCGTGGGCCACATGCTAATTGCCGCCCTGGTACCCGGTTCCCGGCCGATGCAACCGCAAGCCGAGGCGTCAGCCGGCTCCATGCCTTACGGCGTAGCGATTGCCGCCGGGACGCTGACGATGCTCTTTGCCGGCACATGACACAAGCCACAAGCGACACCACGCGCCGACCAGTCACGGGCGCCTGCGGGAACGAGAACACACTGACCAGCGAACAGGGGATGGCAATGAACGAGCATCACGACTCAGGTCACGCACCACGGCTCCTTGAGCCCGTCGCGATCGGCAGGAATGTCCATGCCGAGCATGGCACGCTGCCGGTGCCGCCCTGGCACGTGCTGCCGCGCACGATTGTCGATACCGGCCTGGAGATCGCACAGTTGCTCGGGCTGCTGATGAAGGCCGCCTACCAGCACCGCACCGTCACGCTGGCAGTACTGACCGACACGCTCAAGCTGCCGGCATTGGTGGTCAATGAAATCGCGGCCGTCGCCGTGCGCGAGCGCCTGCTGGAGATCGCGCACCGCGGCGCCAGCGACCTGGATGTGCGCTTCCGGCTCACCGACGCCGGCTATACCCGCGCGGCGGAAGCCTCGGCGCGCTGCAGCTATGTCGGCACTGCGCCGGTCACGCTGGACGCATACCTCGATGCCGTCAAGCGCCACTCGGTCAACCAAGCTTCCGTGACCAAGGCGGACGTTACTGCCGCCTTCCATGACCTGGTGATCCCGGTCCACCTGCTCGACGCAATCGGCATGGCGCTGAACACCTGCCGCGCGCTGATGATCTACGGCCCGGCCGGCAGCGGCAAGACCTACCTAGCGCAACGACTGGGCACATTATTGCCCGGTGCCGTGCCGGTGCCGCATGCCATCACCGTCGCCGGCGAAATCATCCAGGTGTTCGATCCGCTGGTTCATGTGCCGTTCGACGACAGCGAAGCCTCGCTGGCGCGCCGCTCGCTGGACCGCCGCTGGGTCCTGTGCCATCGCCCGGTAGTGCTGTCCGGCGGCGAGCTGACGCTGTCCATGCTGGACCTGCGCTATGACCGTGTCTCCGGCTTCTACCAGGCGCCTCCTCACATGAAGGCCAACAACGGCATCTACATCATCGATGACCTGGGCCGCCAGCTGGTTGGCGTCAGCGACCTGCTGAACCGCTGGATCGTGCCGCTGGATCGCGGCATTGACATGTTCACGCTGCAAACCGGCGTGCGCTTCTCGGTGCCGTTCGATGTCTGGCCAGTGTTCTCGACCAACCTCGAACCGTCGGAGCTGGGCGACGACGCCTTCCTGCGCCGGCTCGGCAGCAAGCTCTACGTGGGCCCGCTGTCGGTCGACGACTACCGCGAAGTCTATCAACGCACCGCCGCTGGCTTCGGACTGGCCAGCACAGATGCGATGTTCGATTTCCTGGTCGACAGCCTGCACTACGCCAGCGATACGCCGCTGCTGGCCTGCATCCCGCGCGACCTTCTCCGCCTGGTGGACTCGGGCGTGCGCTACCACGGTCAGCCCGCGCAGGTCACCGAGGCAGGCCTGCTGTCTGCATGGCAAGGCTATTACGGGCTGCGCGCCTCGGCCGACGCCATGCCATCGCTGGGCGCTGGCCATCGATGGCCAGATGACCAGCGCGCCGCAAGCTGAACTGCACCACCGAATCATCGGACAACTGTAGGGGGAGAATCATCATGAAAAACACACGCGCAATCCTGATGCTGCTGATTGCCCTTGTCGCCGGCGTGGCGGCAGTGGTCTCCGCGTCGCGATGGCTGGTCCAGCAGTCGTCCAGTTCGGTCAGGCAGGTGGTCGTCGCCGCAAATGACCTCAACCTCGGCCAGCCGCTCAACGGCAGCCAGCTGCGCATGGTCAGCTGGCCGACAGGCAGCGTGCCGCCCGGCGCGTTTGAAGACATGAAGGCGCTGGAGGGCCGCGTGGTCCGCACCAGCCTGCAGCGCGGCGAGCCCGTCCTCGACGCCAAGCTGGCGCCGGTGGGCACCAAGGGTGGCTTGTCCGCCGTGATCAATGACGGCAAGCGTGCCATCACGGTCCGCGTCAACGACGTGGTGGGCGTGGCCGGCTTCGCGCTGCCGGGCAACTACGTCGACGTGATCGTCAATACCAACGAAGAAGCCAAGACCGCGCAGAGCGGCAGCATCTCGAAGATCGTGCTCGAGAAGATCCTGGTGCTGGCGGTGGCACAGCAGGTCAGCCGCGACGACACCCAGCCCAAGGTGGTCAATGCGGTGACGCTGGAAGTCACCCCCGAACAGGCCGAGAAGCTCGACGTGGCGCGCAGCGTCGGCACGCTGTCGCTGGTGCTGCGCAACCAGATGGATGTGGCCGACATCAACACCGGCGGCGCCACCAAGGGAACGCTGCTTGGCAAGACACCGGAGGCACCGGCCAAGGTGGTGACCAAGACCGAGACGCGCACCGTAGTCAAGACTCGCACGGTGGCGGCGGCGCCCGCACGCTCGGGCAACTGCATCGGCGTGCTGGCAGGCATGCAGGGCGGCGTCGAGTGCTTCTGAGCACCTGCGCCAGGCATCCAACGAATTCTGAGCTGCAACACAGCCTCTCCGGGGGGAGATTCAAAATGAACCAGAAACGATCCGAAGCTGCTGGCGGCACCCGCATCCTGGTGCTTGCCGCCATCCTCTGCACGCCGCTGGCCGCCGCGGCACAGGCCGCCATCGAGGCCGGCAGCCTGACCAAGGCAACCGCACCGGCTGCCGCCAAGGCCCCCCAGGGCCCGATGCAGATGACCATCAGCATGACGCCCGGAGCCGCCGCGCCGGCCGCGTCGGCTCCGCCCGTGACTTCCGGGGATGCGCGCGGGCCCAACTGCACTGGCGCGATCCGCAGCGAATCAAGCGTGATGGTGCCGGTCGGCAAGTCACAGCTGATCACGCTGCAGGAGCCGGTGCGCAACCGCACGCTGGGCAATCCCAATGTGGTGCAGGCCACCATGGTGTCGCCGCAGACGCTCTACGTGCTGGGCCGCGCGGTGGGCACCACCAACATGATCGTGCAGGGCCGCAGCGGCTCTTGCAGCATCATCAACGTGGTGGTGAATGCCGACGCCGGCGGGCTGCAGACTTCGCTGGGTCAGCTGTTGCCCGGCGAGCCCGGCATCCGCGTCATGACCGCCGCCGATAACCTGGTGCTGACCGGCAGCGTCACCAATGCACAGACCGCGCAGCAAGCCATGGAAATCGCCCAGGCCTATGCCAATGCCGCGCAGGGCGGCGAAGGCAACAAGAAGGGCGGCGTGCTGAACATGCTGTCGGTGGATACCCCGCAGCAGGTCATGCTGGAAGTGAAGGTGGCAGAGGTGTCCAAGACGCTGCTGAACCAGCTCGGCTCGACGGTGAACCTGCAGGGCGGCTTCGGTTCCTGGAGCGGCGGGCTGGTGACTTCGCTGCTGACCGGCGCCTCGAGCGCGATCTTCGCCAGCAAGGCCAACAACCGGCCATTCGATATCGCCATCGACGCGCAAAAGAATGACAGCCTGGTCAAGATCCTGGCCGAGCCGAACCTGGTCACCATCAGCGGGCAGGAAGCCAGCTTCCTCGCAGGCGGCAAGATCTATATCCCGGTGGCGCAGGCCAATGTGCTGAACGGGGCCGGCACGGTCACGCTGCAGGAAGAAGAGTTCGGCGTCGGCCTGAAGTTCACGCCTACGGTGCTGGCCAACGGCCGCATTCACCTGAAGGTATCGCCGGAGGTGTCCGAGTTGTCGCCCACTGGCGCCACCATACGCGGCGGCACCCTGGCCGGCCAGTCGATCTTGCCGGTGATCACCACCCGCCGCGCCTCCACCACCGTGCAGATGCGCGACGGCGAGAGTTTTGCCATCGGCGGCTTGCTGACAGACAGCGCGCGCGGCTCGCTCAAGGCGCTGCCGGGTGCGGGCGAAGTGCCGGTGCTGGGCACGCTGTTCCGCAGCACGCAGTACCAGCAGGACCTGACCGAACTGGTGTTCGTCATCACGCCGCGGCTGGTCAAGCCGATGCAGACCAGCAACTACCCGCTGCCCACCGACAGCTTCTCCACACCCAACCCGCTGTCGCTGTACTTCATGGGCAATATGGAAGGCAGCGGCAAGCGTGCCCCGCAACCCGTGCCGGCACCGTCGCAGCCCGCCGCACCGGCCGCAGCACCCGCCACGCCGCCCACGGCACCGCGCAGCGAAGGCGCGCCCGGCACTTCGGTCTCGGCCGTGCCGAACGGCAAACCGCTGGATGAGCCCGCGCCGGCCGCACCGGAACCAGCCGCCGCCGCAAGCACGCGTCCGGCCCTGCCGGCCCCGGCGCCCGCCCGCAACACGGCGACGGCGGCCGCGCCCCCGGCCGAGGACACCACCGCGCGCATCGCCCGCATCGAGGCCACCGCCGCCCGCCTGGCCCAGGCCAGGGCCGCGGCTACTGCCGGCCGCACCGCATCGGGCGGCAACTGATCCGCCGCGCCACCTGCAGAACCGGAGAACGACCATGAACAAGACACTTAAGCTTTCGCGCGGCGCCGCCGCCCTGGTGCTCGGCAGCCTGGCCTGCCTGGGACTGTCGGCCTGCATGACCTCGACGCCGGTGTGGGACGGCCAGCGCGGCGTAGCGCTGGCCACCGTCACGCAGATGCAGATCATCAATCCCGACGCGCCTGCCGGGCTGCCCACTGTCACCGGTACCGATGGCAAGACGGCGGTGGCAGCGATGAAGAACTTCGACCGTTCGCTGTCAGGGAGCCAGCAAGGCGGCGCACCCTCCATGACTATCGACTTCGGCGCCGGCGGCTATGGCGGCGTGGGCCTGGGTGGCAACGGCCGCTGAGCACCGGAACCGCGGGAGACCATCATGTCTACATCGGGCTTCACACGATCCAGGCCGACGCGGCGCGCGCACCAGCGTGGCGCGGTTGCCATCATCGTGGGACTGTCGCTGGCGGTGCTGATCGGCTTTGTCGGGCTGGCGCTCGATCTGGGCAAGCTCTATGTAACCAAGAGCGAGCTGCAGAACAGCGTCGATGCCTGCGCGCTGGCTGCTGCGCGCGATGTAACGGGCGCCACGCCGCTGCTCGTTTCCGAGGCGGCCGGCCTGGCCACCGGCACGAGCAACGCTGCCATGTTCCAGGGCAAGGCAGTGGAAATGTTCGAGAATCTCAACGTCTCATATAGCGATACACCTGACAGCACCTTCTACACCAAGAACGACGTTCCGTACCCGCTGGACAAGGTGAAGTACGTGAAATGCACCGCCGAGCGCACGGGCATTGCCCACTGGTTCATCCATATGCTCAACCTGCTGCCGGGGATCGATATCAAGGCCAGTACCGTCAATGCCATGGCTGTCGCCACCACCACCAGCGCGCAAGCCGCCTGTGCCATCCCGGTTTATGTCTGCTCGCCGCCAACGGCGAATCCGGCGAAGACCGCGTACAACCGGGGCGACTGGATCAAGTCCAGGGTCGATCCGAGCGACCCATACGGTCCTGGCAGCTTTGGCTGGGCTGACCTTTCGCCTCCGGCAGGCGGCGCTTCTGAACTGGCCGATCTGCTTGCCGGCAGCGGACAGTGCGACCTGCCGGTGGTGGGCTCCAAGGTGGGCGAGCCAGGCAGCATCGCATCGCTGATCGCGGCGTGGAATACCCGCTTCGGGATCTATACCGGCTCATACAAGGGACCGAAGGACGGGGCACCCGACTTTACCGGCTATGCCTACACCACGACCACGTGGAATGCGCCGAACGGTGGCAACGCCTACCCTGACTTTATCCAGAAGCGGGCAATCAACGAGCCATTCCAGACTGATAGTGGGTTGGACATCAAGGGCACTCCATCACCCAGGCCGGTGCATCAGGCCGGCGCCGATCGCAGGTTGGTACAGGTGCCGATGGTGAACTGCAATGACCTTGCCGAGGACAAGCAAGCTACGGTGATCGCCTGGACCTGCATGCTGATGGTAGAGCCAATGCAGGAACAGAGCGCAAAGGCTGTGACCACCCTCGAATATCTGGGCGACTCGAAGGACCCCACCAGCCCGTGCGCGACCCAGGGCGTGCCCGGGTCCAGTACGGGCCCAGGCCCCCGTGTGCCGGTGCTGGTGCAATAGGAGCGAATCATGGCGCAATGCAGGCAGCACAGGAGCAAGCTGCGCGGGGTGGTCGCGGTGGAGTTCGCACTGGTCCTGGTGCCCTTGCTGATCCTGGTGACCGGGGTGGCGGAGTACGGGCGCGCGATCTACCAGTACAACGCCCTGACCAAGGCCACGCGCGATGCGGCACGCTTCCTTTCGCAATATGCGCCCAGCGAGCCGAACTACCCGGTTGACCAGGCGAAATGCATCGCCGTCTATGGCAAGACCACCTGCGGTGGCGCGGCACTTGTGAAAGGCCTCAGTACGTCGATGGTGGTCGTCTGTGACCGCGTTGACTCGACCGGCTGCGGCAGCAAGCAGTTTGCCAACGTCGCCATCTACGAGGGGGGCGACAGTTCACGCCCGCCGGCGGGCACCATCAATCTGGTTGAAGTGAAGATCTCGGGCTTTACCTACTCGCCAATCCAGTCCTACCTCAAGGTGGGAGCCCTGGCGTTCTCCGATATCGCAACGGTAATGAGGCAGGTGCTATGACTCCAATCCGTGCCATGCACCCGCGTTCACGCCAGGCCGGCGCAACCTCCATCGAATTCGCCCTGGTTGCCAGCATCTTCTTCATGCTGCTGATCGGCATTGCCGAGTTCTCCCGTGTGCTTTTTTACTGGAACACCGCCGGTGAGGTGACCCGGCTGGGTGCACGCATCGCGGTGGTTTGCGACGCCAAAGACACCGCCATCAAGGCCAAGATGACCCAGCTGATGCCCCTGCTGAAGGCCACCAATATTCAGGTCGCCTACGAACCAAGCGGCTGCGACGCTGACGCCAATGCCGCGCGCAGTTCCTGCCGCTCGGTCACCGTCAGCGTGGCCGACGTCTCGGTCAAGACCTTTATTCCGGTCGTTCCGATTACGGTGTCGATGCCGTCGTTCTCAACCACGTTGCCGCGGGAGAGCCTGGACTCTTCCACCAGCGGCCCGATCTGCAACTAGCGCGCATGAACCAGGAGCACACCATGCTCAGAATTCTGATCGTTTCCGAAGACGCCGACCGGCTTGCCGAGATCAACCGGCTCAGCGCCGTAATTGGCAACTTCCAGGCCATGACGCTGCAGGAGGGCCTGTCGCGTATCCCGTTCCATGCCAGCCGGCTGCGCATGGCCGACCTGCTCATCCTGGAACTGCCGGCCATCAATGCCTCGCAGATGCAGGCCATCGAGACGCTGCGCCAGCAACACCCTGAACTGCCCTGCATCCTGATCACGCAGGCGCCCAGCTCCGAGGTGCTGATCAAGGCCATGCGCGCCGGCATCCGCGATGTGCTGTCGTGGCCGCTGGACAAGGGACAGCTGGCCGAGGCGCTCAAGCGCGTGGAAGCCGGCCATGTGCCGCGTGCGCAAGAGACCGGACAGGTGATTTCGGTAATCTCGTGCAAGGGCGGCGCGGGTACCAGCTTCGTTGCGGCCAACCTGGGCGATGCGCTGGCCCGGCACCTTGACAAGCGCGTGCTGGTGGTGGACCTGAACCGGCACTTCGGCGACCTGACCTATATCGTCAGCGACAAGACCCCGCCCTCCACACTGCCCGATATCTGCAGCCAGATCGACCGTATGGATGCCGCCTTCCTGGAAGCCTGCCTGGTGCATGTGGACAGCGGTTTCGACGTGCTGGCGGGTGCGGCCGATCCGATCAAGGCCAGCCAGATCCAGAAGGACAAGCTGGAGTGGATCCTGTCGGTGGTGCAGCCGGCCTATGACTTCGTGATCTTCGACCTGGGCCAGAGCATCGACCCATTGTCGATCGGCGTGCTGGACCACAGCGACCGCATCTGCGTGGTGGCCGAGCCAGCCATCTCTTTCGGGCGACCGGGCCGTCGGCTGCTCGATATCCTGCGTGCGCTGCACTACCCCACCGACAAGGTCCGGCTGGTGCTGAACCGCACCGGCCGCAAGAACGAGATGCCGCGCGCAACGATGGAGGAGATCTTCGGCATGAAGGCCGCATTTACCCTGCCCGACGACCCCGCCGCCGTGGATGAGGCCGTCAGCCACGGCGAGCCTGTCGCCAAGCTGAGCCGGCGCAGCGCCATGGCGCGCGCGCTGCAGGCCATGGCCACGCAGCTGTGCGCCACGCCGGAAGCCGAGCGGCGCAGCAGGCCCGAAGTGGTATCGCCGCTGCGCAGGCTGATGCTGCGCGCGCGGAGCACCTGAATACCCAGACAACGGCCAGCCAGGACGGCGGCCAACCGAAGCCGATAACGAGGAGCTCATCATGTCCATTCGCGAACAGCTGGCCAATGCCGGGCCCGCCTTCACTGCCAACGGCAACGCCGCAATCCAGTTTGCGACCTCGGCAGCCTCCGTGTCGGGCGGCTACCACCAACTCAAGCGCGACGTGCACGAGACCGTGCTGGACCGCGTGGAGCTGGAGCGGCTGGCGCGCTATCCGCAGGAGCAGGTGAGGCAGGAGATCGCTGCGCTGGTCAACCTGATCATCGACGAACAGAAAGTGCTGCTCAACGAAAACGAGCGGCGCCAGCTGACGGTTGAGATCTACGACGAGATGTTCGGCTTCGGCCCGCTCGAGCCCCTGCTTCAGGATCCCACCGTGTCGGACATCCTGGTCAACACCGCACGCCAGACCTATGTGGAGCGGCGCGGCAAGCTGGAACTGACCGACGTGGTGTTCTACGACGACGCGCACCTGATGAAGGTGATCGAGAAGATCGTGTCGCGCGTGGGGCGCCGCATCGACGAGACCAGCCCGATGGTCGACGCACGCCTGCCGGACGGCTCGCGCGTCAACGCCATTATCCCGCCCTCTGCCATCGACGGCCCGCTGCTGTCGATCCGCCGCTTTTCCGTGAATCCGCTGCAGGTGTCCGACCTGGTGAACCTGCGCAGCCTGACGCCGCCGATGGCGCAGCTGTTGCAGGCGCTCTCGCAGGCCAAGGTCAACGTGCTGGTGTCGGGCGGCACCGGCAGCGGCAAGACCACGCTGCTGAACATCCTGTCGGGCTTTATCCCGGAAGACGAGCGCGTGGTCACCATCGAGGATGCGGCCGAACTGCAGCTGCGCCAGCCCCATGTGCTGCGGCTGGAAACGCGGCCGCCCAATATCGAGGGCAAGGGCGAGATCACCCAGCGCGCACTGGTGCGCAACGCACTGCGCATGCGCCCCGACCGCATCATCCTGGGCGAAGTGCGCGGCGGCGAGGCGCTGGACATGCTCAATGCAATGAACACCGGCCACGAGGGCTCGCTCACCACGATCCACGCCAACACCCCGCGCGACGCGCTGACGCGCCTGGAGAACATGGTCAGCATGGCCGGCCTGACCATGCCGGCCAAGGCCATGCGCCAGCAGATCGCCTCGGCCATCACGGTGATCGTGCAGGCGGCGCGCATGACCGACGGCCGGCGCAAGATCATCAGCATCCAGGAGATCACCGGCATGGAGGGCGACATCATCAATATGCAGGAGATCTTCACCTTCCAGCGCACGGGCGTGGACAAGGATGGCACGGTCCGCGGCAATTTCCGGGCGACCGGGGTGTATCCCAAGTTCGCCGAGCGGCTGCGCGTGTTCGGCGTGGGGCTGCCGGATGAGACCTATGATCCGGCCAAGCGCTTCGAAGTCTGATCCGCCTGGCACGATACAACAACAAACAATTCCGGGGAGCTACACATGAGCACGATCTTCTACGCCTTCGGCATTCTGCTGTTCGTGGCCGTGGTGCTCTGCGTCGAAGGCATTTACCTGTGGTGGAGCAACGCCCATGGCCCCGCGGCCAGGCGCATCGAGGCGCGGCTGCGGGCGCTGTCGGCGGGAGGACATGTCAGCGCAGAGCAGTTGTCCATCCTGAAGAAGCGCATGCTGGCGGGCTCGCCGCGCTTGCAGAAGTGGCTGATGAGCGTGCCCCGCGTGGGCACGCTGGACCGGTGGCTGGAACAATCCGGCAGCACCTGGTCGGTGGCGCAACTGCTGGGCTACTGCGCGATGGTGGCGCTGTGCACGGTGGCACTGATTCCGCTGTTGCCGATACCGGGACCGCTGGTGCTCGCCGGCGCGGCGCTGGCCGCCATGCTGCCAGTGCTGCATGTGATGCGTCTGCGCGGCAAGCGGATCAAGAAGATGGAGGCACAGCTGGCTGATGCCGTCGACATGATCAGCCGTGCCCTGCGCGCCGGGCACTCGTTCAGCGGCGCGCTCGGCATGGTCGGGCAGGAAATGAAGGCCCCGATCGGGCCGGAGTTCCGCACAACCTTCGAGGAAATCAATTATGGCGTGGCGCTGGACGAGGCCATGACCAACCTTGCCATCCGGGTGCCGGTGGGCGACCTGCGCTATTTCGTGATCGCGGTGCTGATCCAGCGTGAAAGCGGCGGCAACTTGGCGGAGATCCTCGACACCATCGGCACGATGGTGCGCGAGCGGCTGAAGCTGTTCGACAAGATCCGTGTGCTGTCGGCAGAAGGCAAGATGTCTGCGTGGGTGCTGGGGTTGCTGCCCTTCTGCACTGCCGGACTGATCCTGGTGGTCAATCCAGGCTTCATGAAGGTGCTGTGGGAAGACCCACTCGGCTTGCGCATGATCGGCGGCGCAGTAGTCTCGATGACCTTTGGTGTGCTGTGGATGCGCAAGATCATCCGAATCCGGGTCTGAAGGCGCAATGCACGGTACCGGTACATGCAGTGCTCGAAGAAGCAGGGCTTGGACAGCCATCCTGACGGGAGTCCATCATGCAAGGCATTATCCAGGGGTTTCAGGCAGACCAGTTGGTCGTGCTCGCGCTGATCTTCGTGGCGGCGTTCGGCACAGTGTTGGGGATGCTGTACGTGTTTTCGCCCAACCGCTTGCGCGGGCGGGCGGAGCAAATGGCAGGCCAGGCGGGCCAGCTCGGGGCTGATCCTGGCAAGCAGAATGCGCTATTCGAAAAGCTGGTGCAATGGGCGCAGCCGGTATCGCGGCTGTCACTGCCCAAGGAAGGCTGGGAGGGCTCGCAGCTGCGCGTGCGCTTCATGAACGCCGGCTGGCGCAATGCCAGTGCCGCACCACTCTACTTTGGGGCCAAGACCGTTCTGGCCATCGCCCTGCCGATGATCGGGCTGCTGGCAGCCACCGGCCAGCCGGGGCTGCAGGACCGGAACATCATGTTCGTGTTGCTGGCGGTGCTGGGTGCGATCGGCTACTACCTGCCCAACGTCGTTCTCGCACGCAAGGTCGCGCAACGCCAGCGTACGGTGTTCGAAGAGTTCCCGGACGTGATCGATCTGCTGACCGTCTGCGTGGAAGCCGGCCTCGGGCTCGATGCGGCGCTGATGCGCGTGGCCGACGAGCTGGCGCTGCGCTGCCCGGTGCTGGCCGATGAGCTCCAGCTGTTGCTGCTGGAGCTGCGCTCGGGCTTCTCTAAGGAGAAGGCGCTGTCGAACCTGTCGGTGCGCACCGGCGTGGAAGACGTGGACAAGTTCGCCTCCATGCTTATCCAGGCCGACCGCTTCGGCACCAGCCTGGGCGAGTCCCTGCGCGTACTGTCCGACATGCTGCGCACCAAGCGCCGCATGCGGGCCGAGGAGCAAGCCGCCAAGATCGCGCTCAAGCTGCTGTTCCCGCTGATCTTCACCATCTTCCCGTCGCTGTTGCTGGTGCTGCTCGGGCCAGCCTTTATCCAGATCTATCGCGTCCTGCTGCCGACCATGGGCGGACAGGGAGGGTAGTACTTCCGGGAAACCGCGATCGTTTCCCCCGGCTGTCTCCCGGTGCAATGCCGGCTAGACAGTCACTTGCCCGGACCTGGTTCCGGGCTTTTTTGCTTGCTGGCGGGATCCGCGGGACTTGACCAGACGGGCTGGCTTCTTAAGAATGCAGGCAACCGCCTGCCGCCGTAGCGGCCCATGCAGCGAGCCCCATGCGCCTTTCGGAGTCCCCATGAAGCTACGCATCCTGAGCGACCTCCATATCGAGCACAACATGCCGCAGTCCGTGCCCGACTGCGACGCCGCCATCGTGGTGCTGGCCGGCGACATCGCCAACGGGCGCGACGGCATCGACTGGGCCGCGCGCACCTTCAGCCAGCCGGTGGTCTACGTGCCCGGCAATCACGAATACTACGAAAGCAACTTCGATACCGTGGATCGCCTGATGGCCGAAGCCACCGAGGCGCACCCAGGCATACAGGTGCTCAATGGCACAGTGGCCGAATTCAACGACGCCCACGGACGGGTACGCATCATCGGCACCACCTGGTGGACTGACTACTCCCTGTTCGGGACCGACCGGCGCGATGACGCGATGCAGGCTTGCGCGGCGGTGATGCTGGACCATCGGCTGATCGAACTCCACGGCGACGACGGCCGTCCACGACATTTCACGCCCCAGGACGCGCTGGCGCGCCACCAGGCCGCGTCGGCCTGGCTGGCGGAGCAGCTGGCGCAACCCTACGATGGCAAGACCGTGGTGGTCACGCACCACGGCCCTGACCTGGGCAGCCTGGACCCGCGCTACTCGCACGACCTGGTCTCCGGCGGCTTCCTGTCGCGCCGGCCCGACCTGGTAGCAAAGGCGGACCTGTGGATCCACGGCCATACCCACACCAGCTTCGACTACTGCATCGATGATTCGCGCGTGGTCTGCAACCCCCGCGGCTACGTCAGCCGCCGCACCGGCGAGCTTGAAAACAAGCGCTTCGACTGGTGCTGCGTGGTCGAGATCTGACCCGGCCGCCCCAGCGAGAGCCTGCTGCCGCGCCCCAAACAAAAACCCCCGCGGGCTCGCGCCCGCGGGGGTTTTCCAAGACAGCCTGCCCTTGAGGGCAGTCGGTCGGCGATGAATTACATCATGCCTTCCATGCCGCCCATGCCGCCCATGCCGCCCGGCATTGCCGGAGCCGACTCTTCCTTCGGCGATTCGGCAACTGCGCAGTCGGTGGTCAGCATCAGCGAAGCCACCGAAGCGGCGTTCTGCAGTGCGGTGCGGGTGACCTTGGTCGGGTCCAGCACGCCCATTTCCACCAGGTCGCCGTACTCGCCCGAAGCGGCGTTGTAGCCGTAGTTGCCCTTGCCTTCGATAACCTTGGCAACGACCACCGAAGCTTCTTCACCGGCGTTCAGCACGATCTGGCGCAGCGGCTCTTCCATGGCGCGCAGCACGATCTTGATACCGGCGTTCTGGTCGGCGTTTTCGCCGGTCAGTGCCGAGATCGCAGCGCGGGCACGCAGCAGGGCCACACCACCGCCGGGGACGATGCCTTCTTCCACCGCAGCGCGGGTGGCGTGCAGGGCGTCTTCCACGCGGGCCTTCTTTTCCTTCATTTCGACTTCGGTGGCAGCGCCAACCTTGATCACGGCAACACCGCCGGCCAGCTTGGCCACGCGCTCTTGCAGCTTCTCACGGTCGTAGTCCGAGGTCGCTTCTTCGATCTGGGCGCGGATTTGCTTGACGCGGCCTTCGATCGCAGCTGCGTCGCCGGCGCCGTCGATGATGATGGTGTTTTCCTTGCCGATCTCGATGCGCTTGGCCTGGCCCAGGTCGTTCAGGCCAGCCTTTTCCAGCGTCAGGCCGATTTCTTCAGCGATGACGGTGCCGCCGGTCAGGATGGCGATGTCTTCCAGCATGGCCTTGCGGCGGTCGCCGAAGCCCGGGGCCTTGACGGCGGCGGTCTTCAGGATGCCACGGATGTTGTTGACCACCAGGGTCGCCAGGGCTTCGCCCTCGACGTCTTCAGCGACGATCAGCAGCGGGCGGCCGGCCTTGGCCACTTGCTCCAGCACCGGCAGCAGGTCGCGGATGTTGCTGATCTTCTTGTCGAACAGCAGCACGAACGGGCTGTCCAGCTGGACAACCTGCTTTTCCGGGTTGTTGATGAAGTACGGCGACAGGTAGCCGCGGTCGAACTGCATGCCTTCCACGACTTCCAGCTCGTCGGCCAGCGACTTGCCGTCTTCAACCGTGATCACGCCTTCCTTGCCGACCTTGTCCATGGCTTCGGCGATGCGCTCACCGATGGAGGTGTCGCTGTTGGCCGAGATCGCGCCAACCTGGGCGATTTCCTTGCTGGTGGTGGTGGGCTTGCTGACCTTCTTCAGCTCTTCCACGGCGGCGGCAACAGCCTTGTCGATGCCGCGCTTCAGGTCCATCGGGTTCATGCCGGCGGCAACGAACTTCATGCCTTCGCGCACGATCGACTGGGCCAGCACGGTAGCGGTGGTGGTACCGTCACCGGCGTTGTCGCTGGTCTTGGAAGCCACTTCCTTGACCATCTGGGCGCCCATGTTCTGCAGCTTGTCCTTCAGCTCGATTTCCTTGGCCACGGACACGCCGTCCTTGGTCACGGTCGGGCCGCCGAAGCTGCGCTCCAGCACCACGTTGCGGCCCTTCGGGCCCAGGGTCACCTTGACTGCGTTGGCGAGGATGTTCACGCCTTCGACCATCTTGGCACGTGCGGCGTCGCCGAACACTACGTCTTTAGCTGCCATTCTTGAATCTCCTGAAATCTGTACGGGGTGGCGGTCAGTTGGTGAATTACTTGTTCACCACGGCCATGATGTCTTCTTCGCGCATGACCAGCAGTTCCTGGCCTTCCACCTTCACGGCCTGGCCGGCGTACTTGCCGAACAGCACGCGGTCACCGACCTTGACGTCGAGGGCGATGTTGTTGCCCTTGTCATCCTTCTTGCCAGGACCGATTGCCAGCACTTCGCCTTGATCGGGCTTCTCGGCAGCGTTGTCGGGAATCACGATACCGGACGCGGTCTTGGTTTCGTTGTCCAGACGCTTCACGATCACGCGGTCGTGCAAAGGACGCAGATTCATACGGACTCCTAGATACAAAGTGAGTTTTTGATCACAAATCGGCCGGCTACCGAGGCGACGGCCGTCAGAAATGTTCAGGTGTCGCAGGAGGCTGTTAGCACTCACCCCTGACGAGTGCTAATTATAGGGACGGGGTAGGGGCATTTCAAGACGCGGGGGTGATGCGGGTTTTCCCGAGGGGCTGTCGATGCCTTGCGCGGCATGGGCTCCCGGCCGGCAACGACCCGCCTGTAGGAATAATCCCGGCACCCATTCGGGCGTGTGCCTGACAGCGCAACGTGGTGCCGCTGCCTAGACTGGGCTTGTCGCCGCGCGCCCGTCTTGGCCGGATGTACGGCGTACGCCGCGCCGAGCGCTTCCGTTGCCGGCGCCTCAGACAGCGACTCTGGAGGTATTCCATGGATACGAAACAGCCCGCTCGCCTTACCCGAATCGCCAGCGTGATTGCCGCAGGCCTGGCTGGCCTCAGCTGCGCTGCTGCGATTGCCCAGACAAGCGCCACCCCCGCCACTCCGGCCACCCCGGCCACGCCGGCAACCCCTGCTGCCCAGGGCATGCCCGCGACCCCGGCGACCCCGGCGATGCCAGCAACCTCTGCCACGCCGGCAGGCAGCCAGGGCGTGCCGCCGGGCATGACCCAGGTCGAACCGCCGAAGGACCCGCTGGTGGAACGCCGCGAGGCACGCCAGAAGGCCGCCGCCGAGTACAAGGCCAAGAAGAAGGCAGCCAAGGGTGAGTACAAGGAAGAAGTCGGCGCTGCCAAGCAGGAGCGCAAGGTAGAGAACAAGGCAGCAGATGCAACGGCCAAGCAGGAAATGGCCGCACCAAAGCAATAGCGCCGGCCTTTGCACGACGGGTGGCCGGGATCAACCGGCCACCTTCTTTTTGCCGGACATACCCCTCCCGTTTGTCCTTCGGCAGCACCCGGACCCTGGCGGCTTGCAAGCGGCGGGATCGCGCCTAGACTCGATACGAGCAAGTCGCGCGCCTTTCTGCCCGGCTTGCCATCCGCGCCATGCCCGCTGCCCACCCACGCCACTGGTTCGCAGGCCTTCTCCTGTCCGGCCTGGTGGGCGCGCTCAGCCTGTGCAGCACGTTTGCCGTAGCGCAGCAGAAGCCGGCGCCGGCGTCCGCGCCTGTTGCTGCCCCCACGGCGAAAGCCGCAACCGGCAAGGCCGATTCTAGGCCGCGCGGCCTCAACCTGGCCAACAAGCCGCGCAAGGGCGACTTCGACGTGATGGTCAACAGTCGCGTCATCCGCGTGCTGGTGCCTTACAGCCGCACCCTCTACTTCAGCGACAAAGGCCACGAGCGCGGAATTACCGCAGAACTGGTGCGGGAATTCGAGCGCTACCTGAACAAGACCTACGCCAATCGACTTGGCAAGCGCCCGCTCACTGTCCTCATCATCCCCACCACGCGCGACCGGCTGCTGCCCGACCTGGCGGCGGGCCTGGGCGATATCGCCGCAGGCAACCTGACCGAGACCGAGGCACGGCTGAAGCTGGTCGACTTTGCCGCACCGCGTGACCGCAAGCCAGTGCGCGAGCTGATCGTGACCGGCCCGAAGTCGCCGGCGCTGAAAAGCCTGGACGACCTGGCGGGCAAGACCGTGCACGTGCGCCGCGCGAGCAGCTACTACGAAAGCCTGACTGCACTGAACAACCGCCTGCGCCAGTCCGGCAAGGCGCCAATGCAGCTGGTGCTGCTGCCCGACGCGCTTGAAGACGAAGACGTGCTCGAGATGGTGAATGCGGGCCTGCTGGAGATCGTCGTGGTCGACGACTGGAAGGCCGCAATGTGGGTGCAGATCCTGCCTGACATCAAGGTGCGCCAGGACCTGGCGGTGCGCGAAGGCGGCTATGTCGGCTGGGCCTTCCGCAAGGACAGCCCGCAGTTGCGGCAGGTGATCGACGACTTCTATGTCAACTACGTCAAGAAGCAGGGCGTGGCGGAATACCTGCTCAAGCAATCCATGCGCCGGATCAAGCAGATCAGGAACAATACCGAGGACGCCGAATACAAGCGCTTCCAGCAGACCGTTGCCTTCTTCGAAAAGTACGGCAAGGACTATGGCTTCGACCCGCTGATGCTGGCGGCACAGGGCTTCCAGGAGTCACAGCTCAACCAGCAGGCGCGCAGCCGCGTGGGCGCCGTCGGCATCATGCAGATCATGCCCGCCACCGGCAAGGAACTGAACGTGGGCAATATCCAGATGGTCGAGTCCAACATCCACGCTGGCGCCAAGTACATGGACCGGCTGATGACGAAGTACTTCCCTGACGCGCATTTCTCGGAATCCAACCGGCCGTTGTTCGCCTTTGCCAGCTACAACGCCGGGCCCGGCAATATCGCCAAGATGCGCAAGGAGGCTGCGGCGCGCGGGCTGGACCCCGACAAGTGGTTCAACAATGTCGAGATCGTGGTGGCCGAGAAGATCGGCATCGAAACCACCACCTATGTGCGCAACATCTACAAGTACTACGCAGCCTACCGGCTCACGCAGGACCGGGAGGCCGCGCGTGAGCGGGCACTGAAGGAAGTCCGGAAGTAGCGGCGGCCACGCCGCATGGATCAGTCGGCCAGTCCGCTGGCGTCGATATAGCCCAGCGCCTCGGTCACGGCGCGGCGCGCCTTCAGCACATAGCAAACGCGGCGCTCCTGGATCGACAGCGCCAGCACATCGGCCTGCACCAGCTCCAGGAACACATGGCCGGCGCGCGCCAGGCTCAGCCGTGCAACCTGCGCCAGGTCAGTGGCCGGCAGGCCCGCCTCGCCGGCATCCAGCAGCGCACGGCAGATCCGGATCCGCGCGGGCTCGGTCATCAGCGCAAGGGTCAGCGTACTTTCCTGGGTCTCCATGGTCACACCTCGGTCTCCGGGCACGCCTCCGGTCCGCGACAGGCGGCGGCCGGGCGGTGCTGACGTAGTTTTCTTCCGCGCGGTTTTTCCCGCGCAGTTTTCCCCGTTCTACGCGGCTCGCCGCGCAAACGCAATAGGGTGGAGCCACGGCCCTGCAAACACTGGTGCGATTACAACAAACTGCGCAGCGGACAGCGAACGCCAGCCGCATTCGGGGGATGCGCGGTGCGGCTGCACCTCCCCTTCGGCGGCTGGCTGCCATCACACCATCAAGCCATCACGAAGGGCAGTTGGCGTTGGCGCTTGCCGGTCAGCGTGAACAGCGCATTGGCCACCGCCGGCGCGATTGGCGGCACGCCCGGCTCGCCCAGGCCGGTGGGGTTCTCCTGCGAGGGCACGAAGAACACGTCCACCACCGGCGCATCGGTGATGCGCGGCGGCGGATAGTCCGCGAAGTTGCTGTTCTTCACGGCGCCGTTCTCGATCTCGATGGCAAACCCCGGCCTGGTCATGGCCAGCCCGAACACGCAGGAGCCCTGGATCTGGGCCTCGGCGGACATCGGGTTGACCACGCGGTTGGCATGCACGCCGGCGGTGACGCGATGCACGCGCGGCTCGCCCTTCACCACCGAAACGTCGACCACATACGCCACCACGGTGTTGAACGACTCGTGCACGGCCACGCCCCAGGCATGGCCCTTGGGCAGCTTGCGCTTGCCATAGCCGGACTTGTCCACGGCGAGCTGCAGCGCGGCGCGGTGGCGCGCGTGCTTCTTCTCGTCGAGCCGGGCCAGGCGGAATGCCACCGGGTCCTGCTTCGCGGCGGCGGCCATCTCGTCGGCCAGCGTTTCCTTGACGAAGGCGGTGTGGGTGTTGCCCACCGAGCGCCACCACAGCACCGGCACGTCCACCTGCGGGTGGTGCACCGACATCTGCAGCGGCAGGTCGTAGTCGTTCTCGACGATGCCCTCGGTCATGGTGGCGTCGACGCCGTTCTTGACCATGAAGGGCTCGAACGGCGTGCCCTTCAGGATCGACTGGCCGACGATGGTGTGCTGCCAGCCCACCACCTTGCCCTGCGCGTCCAGCCCGATGCGGGCGCGGTGCAGGTGCAGCGGGCGGTAGTAGCCGCCGCGGATATCGTCCTCGCGGCTCCACACCACCTTGAGCGGCTCGGTGTGGCCGGCGGCCACCCAGGCCTTGAGCACGTTGGCCGCCTCGACGATGTAGTCCGAGGTCGGCACCGCGCGCCGGCCGAAGCCGCCGCCGGCCATCATGGTGTTGAGCACCACCTTGTCCGGCGTCAGCCCCAGCGTGCGCGCCACCGCGGCCTGGTCGACGGTCTGGAACTGCGAGCCCACCCAGACCTTGACCGACTGCACCTTGCCGCCGGCCACTTCCGGCTGCAGCGTGCAGTTCAGCGGCTCCATCGGCGCGTGCGCCAGGTACGGGAAGCGGAAGTCGGCCTCGATCTTGCGCGCGGCACCGTTGATGGCCGAGCCGATATCCCCGCTCCCCGCGCGCGCCACCATGCCGGGCTGGCCGGCCAGCTTTGCGTATTCATCGAAGAGCGCCTGCGACGACACCTTCGAGCCCGCGTCTTCCCACTGGATGTCGAGCACGTCGCGGCCCATCTTGGCCGGCCAGTAGCCGCTGGCAATCACGGCCACGCCGCTGCCGCCGCGGTCAACCGGCACCTGCAGCACGCCGCGCACGCCCTGCACCGCGCGCGCCTTGTCGGCGCTGAAGCTCTTGACCTTGCCGCCAAAGCGCGGCGGGCGCGCCACCACGGCCACCCCCATGCCTTTCAGGTGCGTGTCGATGCCGAACGGCGTGGTCGCGTCCATCTTGCCGCGCGCATCCAGCCGCGGCGTGGGCTTGCCGACGATGCGGAACTGCGACGGGTCTTTCAGCGTAACCCGCTGCGGCACGGGCAGCTCCATCGCCGCCGGCGCCAGTTCGCCGAAGGTGGCCCGGTGGCTGCCGGACGTGACCACGCCCTGCTCCACCTTGCAGCTGGCCGGATCGACCTTCCATTGCTGCGCGGCCGCCGCCACCAGCATCGCGCGGGCGCGCGCGCCCAGTTCGCGGTACTGCTGGAACGAGTGGTTCAGCGCGGTGGAGCCGCCGGTCATCTGCATGCCGAAGCCAGGGTCCTTGTACGGATCGCCGGCCGGCGCCAGCGTGGCGCGCACGTTGCGCCAGTCGGCGTCCAGCTCTTCGGCCAGCGCCATCGGCAATGCGGTGTGCACGCCCTGGCCGAATTCGAGCCGGTTCACGGCCACGGTCACGGTGTTGTCCGGCGCGATGATCAGGAATGCCTGCGGCGCCGGCGGCGGCGCCTTGGGCTTGGCGCCCTCCTGTGCCTGCGCCAGCGGGGCCACGCCCAGCGCCAGGCCGCTGCCGGCGAGGCCGGTCAGCTTCAGGAAACTGCGGCGGTCCAGCGTGGCCACGCCGGTGTTCGGGCGCGCTTCGCCGCTATTGCCGGCCTGGCCGCCTGCCAGGGCTTCGATGCCTCGGATACGCATATTGGTTTCCTCCCGCTCAGGCCAGCGCACGGGCGGCGTCTTTGATCGCCGCGCGGATGCGCTGGTACGTGCCGCAGCGGCACAGGTTGCCGGCCATGGCCTGGTCGATGTCGGCGTCGGTGGGCCGCGGCTTGGTGCGCAGCAGGCCGATGGCGCTCATCACCTGGCCGTTCTGGCAGTAGCCGCATTGCGCCACGTCGTGCTTGAGCCATGCGTCCATCACGGCGCGCCCGACCTTGTCAGTGCCGATGCCTTCGATGGTGGTGATGCGCGCGCCGGCAGCGGCGGATACCGGCGTCACGCAGCTGCGCGTAGCCTGGCCGTTGACGTGCACGGTGCAGGCACCGCATGCGGCCATGCCGCAGCCGAACTTGGTGCCGGTCATTTCAAGGTTGTCACGCAGCGCCCACAGCAGCGGCGTGGACGGGTCCACGTCGACTTCACGGGTCTTGCCGTTGACGTTGATATTGAGGGTGGTCATGGGGGGACACTCCTTGGGTACGTTGCCCGCTGGTTCTTTCCAGTGCCCCGCCGGGCGCGGTGCGGCGCGCGGGCACTGCCCATGCGCCGCAGCCTGGCGCAAAGGACAAATGAGGATAGTGCAATTTCGGTCACCTTGCCGGACACCGTGCGCACTACCCTGCCCCCGAAGCCGTTTTGCACGAACTTTGGGCATGTGGCGGCTGTCCCTCATGAATCCCTTCGCTTTCCGATTTCTGTCGCCGCAACAGTGCCATCGACTATTCCAGAACACACTTATTCCGGCGCCTCCGCGGCACCGGTCCCGCGCGCCACCGCTGCCACGCGCGTGCCGGCGGCCCAGTCCCCGTCAGTGGCGCGGCTCGACAGCATCCAGGCCCTGCGCGGGCTGGCCGCCGCGTTCGTGGTGGTCTACCACTCCGGCCTGGCGCTGGGCGGCGCCGATGCGCCGGCGCTCAACTGGCTGACCGACAACGTGATCAAGCGCGGCCATGTCGGCGTGGACGTCTTCTTTGTCATCAGCGGCTTCATCATCGCCTGGGTCGCGGTGCTGGCCCGGCCCCAGCCTGAGCGCCCGCTCAGCTTCATGATCCGGCGCTGCTGCCGGCTGGCGCCGCCGTACTGGATCATGTCGGCCATCCATGCGCTGCTGCTCAATCCGGTCACGCCGGCGGTATTCGCGGCGTCGCTGGCCTTCCTGCCGACTGCAACCGACCACGCGCCGTACTATGGCTACCCGGCGCTGTACGTGGGCTGGTCGCTCAACTATGAGCTGGCGTTCTACGCCGCCTTCGCGCTCGGCCTGCTGCTGGCCGGGCGGCGCGCGCTGCTGGTGGTGCTGGGGGTCTTCGCGTTGACCACGCTGGTGCTGCCGTGGTGGCGCTTCGGCGCGCTGGCGGCCGATCCGGCGCAGGGCTACCCGTTCGCCACGCCGTGGCTGGCCATGGCCAGCAATCCGCTGGTGCTGGAATTCCTGCTGGGCTGCGGACTGGCATGGGCCTATGCGCGCTGGCGCCACCTGCTGACGCCGGCCATCGCCGTGGGCATGCTGGCAACCGGTTGCGCCGCGTTCGCGCTGTCGCTGCCGCTGGTCGGGCCCGATTTCAGCCTGGCCGGACGCGGGCTGCCCGCGGCGGCGCTGCTGGCCGGCGCCGTGGCGGCCGAGCACGCCGGCGTGCTGCGCGTACCGCGCGCACTGGTCTGGCTGGGCGAGCTGTCGTATGCGCTGTATCTGACGCACCCCACCGTGATCGAGGGCGTCAAGCGCCTGATGCCCGAACTGGCGCCCGGCCAGACCGCGCTGCAGCTGCTGCGCTTTGTCATCGATGCCGGCCTGGCGCTGGCGCTGGCGCTGCTGCTGCACCGCTGGGTGGAGCTGCCCGGCATCGCCGCCGGCCGGCGGCTGGCGCGGCGCTGACGCGCGCGCTCAGCGCTGCGGCATGCCGGCCAGGAACAGATAGAGCGCGGTCAGGTCGGTATCGTTCATGCGTCCGAACGAATCGAACGGCATCACGCGGCTCACTTCGGTGCCATCGGGCCGCTTGCCGCTGCGCATCATCGCGATAAAGGCCGAAGCCTGGCCGTAGCGCGACATGGCACCGCCCGGCACTGGGCGCAGGTCCGCCGCGGGCGGCCAGTCGGGCGGCGCGCCCGGGATCTTGCCGCCGCGGAAGTCCGGCCCGTGACATCCCAGGCAGGCATTGGCGACGTAGCCGCCGTACCTGGCCGTGGACGCCGGCACCATTGCAGGCTGCACCGGCAAGCTGTGGTCGATCTTGGCGGCCGCGTCCTGCACGATGCCCACGCCGTACAGCGCCCGCACCAGCCATGGCATGCGGATTTCCGCGGGCGCCCCCATCGCCGGCGGCAGGCTGCGCAGGTAGCCCACCAGCGCGCCCAGGTCCTCGTCGCTCAGGCGGTTGTAGTCCTCGCTGGGCATGATCAGCAGCGGCCGGTGCGAGGGCGCCACGCCATGGCGGATGCTCCGTACCCAGTCAACCGGCTGGTAGGCGGCAATGTCCGGATTGGCGCGCGTCAGGTCCGGCGCGCGCACGCGCAGGCCGCCGGGGTCGTCGATCACCTGCTTGCCGCCGCCGCCGGCACCGTGGCATTCCATGCAGCCGCGCGATTCAAACAGGTACTTGCCGAGGGCGATGCCGGCGGCGTCTTCACGGATGGCGACGGGTGAAACCTTGACCTCGACAATGCGCGCCGCCTTGCGCTCGCCGACCCATGCCGCGGCATAGGCCGCCACGGCCACGGCGACAGCCGTGCCGGCCAGCCCCCACGCCGCCACCCGCAGAAATCGCGCCATTTGCCTTCCCCTGTCCGCCGCACTGGATGCAGCAGCTTGCCGCGAGTGGGCGGGGGGCTGTCGGTGGGGCAGGCCACATAGCGGCGGCGCGCGCCGCGGTCAGGCCAGCCCGGCCGGGGCCCGGTCGATGAAGCCGGTCATGCGCGCGAGCCGGCCATCGGCGGAAATCGTGGCGAAGTCGGTGCCGACCACCAGCGCCGGCTCTCCCGCCGGGGCCAGTTCCCACGTAAAGCGCAGATGCTCGCCGTGCGCATCGACCGGGCTCACGCGGGTAAAGCGGAACCCGGGGAACTTCGCCTGCACCGCGGCGATCATCGCGTCGATGCCACCATGGCCGTCCCCGCGCATCAGCGGATCGACATAGCTTGCCGATTCGGTCCACGCCAGCGCGATCAGCTCGCGCCGGCGCGCGGCATCGGTCTCGTTCCAGGCGGCGAGGTAGCGGTCGGCAAGGGTGGCGGGATCGGCAGTGACTTGGGCTTGGATGGCGGCAGACATGGCGTACTCCTGGTCTTGGTTGGGAATCCGTATAGCGGCCTGGGATCAGGCCATGGCTGCATGATGGGCGCGGCGGGGCCGCGGCGCGATTACCCGTGAGGTTATGAACTGGCTTACCCGCATGCCTGACTGTCCCTACCAAAAAATCGCCCCCAGCACCAGTGGCAAGATAGCCCCCAACCTGCCCCCTGTCCTGCCAATGGCCGCGTCCTTATCCTCGCTACATTGCCCCTACGCTGGGCGGCATTCCGTCCCCGCATCCGGGGCCGTGCCGCCCGGGCGCGCCGGGCAAGCCGCCTCCTCCCACCCAGACGCACCGCCTTTTTGCATCGTTCTCGTCCATGACGCCCGACACGGCCCCGCCGAGCCACCAGGCCGCCAACGACCATCCTGCCGCGCAGCGCCGCTGGCTGCCCTTGCTGCTGGCCGGCGCCGGCTATTTCGTGCTGGCGGCGGCTGCGCTGTGGCTGGCGCGGCTGCCCGGTACCGTGGCGGCGGTGTGGCTGCCCAACGCCTTCGGGCTGGGCCTGCTGCTGCACCGGCCGCGCGCGGAGGGGCCGTGGCTGCTGGCCGGCATGCTGGGCGCCAGCGTGCTGGCCAACTATGCGGCCGGCGACAGCGTCGCCACCGCGCTGATGCTGACCGGCGCCAACCTGGCCGAGATGCTGTTCGCGCTCGGGCTGCTGCGCCTGCTGGACCGGCATGCCGTCCTGGGGCGCCACGGTCCGCTGGCCGCCTTCGCGGTGATGCTGGCGGTGGGCGGCATCCTGGCGCCGGCACTGGGGGCCACCGCCGGGGCCATGGCCATCGCCACGACCCATGGCACCAGCTTCGCCTCGGTCTGGTGGACCTGGTGGCAGGCCGACGCGCTCGGCATGGCGCTGTTGCTGCCGATGATGTTGTCGATGACGGCGGTGCGCGTGCGCGCCGCCGTCGCGCGGCCGGTGCTGGCGCCGCAGGCGGGCGCGCTGGCGCTGTGCCTGGCCATCGGTGCCTTTGCGCAGTGGCAGGGCCACGACCCGTTTGCCGCGATGTCGCTGCCGCTGGTGCTGGTGGCGCTGGCCGGCAATCCGTTTGCGACCGCGCTGCTGACGCTGGTGGCCACGCTTTGCCTGCAGGCGCTGATGCTGCTCGCGCACCGCCATCAAGCAGTGCCGTTGTCGGCGGCGGTGATCATGGTGTTCCCGGTCTGCATTGCCTACCTGACCGAGCAGAACCGGCACGGCCGCGCCAGCCTGCGCAGCAGCGACAAGCGTTTTCGCCAGGCCATGGAGCACTCGGCCATCGGCATGGCGCTGGTCGACATGAACGGCCGCTGGCAGACGGTGAACCGTGCCATGACCGAGCTGCTGGGCTACAGCGCGGCCGAGCTGCGCGAGCTGAGCTACCAGCAACTGACCCACCCCGACGACCTGAGCGGCGGCCTGCTCCAGGTCGACAACCTGCTGTCCGGGAAGATCGAGTCCTACCGCCTGGAAAAGCGCTACCGCCATAAGGACGGCCATTACCGCTGGGTTCTGTTGGCGGTGTCGCTGGTGCGCGACGAACAGACCGGCGAGCCGCAGCACTTCATCACCCAGGTGGAAGACATCCACGCGCGCAAGCTGGCGCAGCAAGAGCTGGAACGGCTGTCGCGCCGCATCCAGCTGGCGGCCGAAGCCGGCGGCGTGGGCATCTGGGAGTGGGACTTCACCAGCGCCGGCGTCACCTGGGACGCGCGCATGCACGCGCTGCACGGCACCGACCCCGCGGGCGGCACGCCAGTGGTGGAGCAATGGATCGCGATGCTGCATCCGGACGACGTCAGCCGCGTCAGCGGCGAGATGCGCCAGGCCATCCGCGGCGAGGCGCCGTTCGATACCGAATACCGCATCGCGCGCCCCGGCGGCAACGTGCGCCACGTACGCGCGATGGCCATGGTCACGCGCACCGACGATGGCACCGCGCAGGCCCTGGTCGGCACCAACTGGGACATCACCGAGCAGCGGAGCCTGACCGAGGCACTGTTCGAAGAGAAGGAACGCCTGCACATCACGCTGCGCTCGATCGGCGATGCGGTGATCTGCACCGATGCGGCCATGCACGTGACCTTCATGAACCCGATCGCCGAACAGCTGACCGGCTGGACCATGGCCGGCGCCACCGGCCTGCCGCTGGAGCAGGTCTTCCGCATCGTCGACGAAGCCACCGGCGACCCCATCCCCAGCCCGGTCGAAGCCTGCCTGCGCACGCTCGCGCCCGCCTACCTGCAGGACGGCGCCGTGCTGCAGAGCCTGACCGGCGAGCGCCACGACGTGCAGGACTCAGCCGCTCCCGTGCTGACCGCGCGCGGCGAGGTACTGGGCGCGGTGCTGGTGTTCCAGGACATCACCACCGCGCGCGCGCTGCAGCGCGAGCTGGCGCGTTCGGCCATGCACGATGCGCTCACGGGCCTGCCCAACCGCACCTGGTTCGAGAAGCGCCTGCGCGAAGCCTGCGACGCGGCGCGGCTGCACGGCCATCGCGCCGCGCTGTGCTTCATCGACCTGGACCGCTTCAAGATCGTCAACGACACCGCCGGCCACGGCGCCGGCGACGTGCTGCTGCGCGAACTGGGCTACATGATCCGCAACCACGTGCGCCCCGACGATGTGCTGGCGCGCCTGGGCGGCGACGAGTTCGCGCTGCTGCTCAAGGACTGCACTGTCGACCAGGCCGAACAGGTCTGCCAGGGCGTGATCGACGCCATCCGCGGCCGCCGCTTCCCGTGGGAAGGACGCGTGTACGACATGGGCGCCAGCATCGGCATCGCCGCGATCGACCTGGACGTGCCCCCGGTCAGCGAACTGATGAGCCGCGCCGACGTGGCCTGCTACGCCGCCAAGGCCGCCGGCCGCAGCCGCGTCTCGGTCTACCGCCGCGACGAGAGCGACGCGCGCCGCCACCACCGCGAGCTGGAAGTCGCCGCCGGCATCCATTCGGCGCTTGAAGCCAACCGCTTCCGCCTGTTCGCGCAGGAGATCCGCGCACTGCAGCCCGAGGAGAACGAAGACGGCGCCGAACACTGCCATATCGAGATCCTGGTGCGCATGGTCGACGAGCACGGCGATCTGATCATGCCCGGTGCCTTCATTCCCGCCGCCGAGCGCTACGACCTGATGGGCCACGTCGACCGCTGGGTCATCCGCAATGTGCTGCGCGGCTACGGCGAACGCCTGGGCGCCGTGCCCGGGCTGTCGGTATCGATCAACCTGTCCGCCAACTCGCTCGGCGAGCCCTTCCTGCTGCCCTTCCTGCATGCCGAGCTGGAGTCCAGCGCGCTGCCCGCCAGCCGCATCCGGCTGGAGATCACGGAAACCGCGCTGATCAACAACATGGCCGCGGCCAACCGGCTGGTGACAGAGATGCGGCGCGCCGGCTGCACCGTGTCGCTGGACGACTTTGGCTCGGGCCTGTCCTCGTTCGCCTACCTGAAGCAGTTCCCGGTGGACTTCCTGAAGATCGACGGCAGCTTTATCCGGCAACTGGCCGACAACGCGGTCGACCGCGAAATCGTCAGCTCGATCAACGACATCGGGCACCGGCTGGGGGTGCGCACGGTGGCGGAGTGGGTGGAGGATGAGCGCACCCTCGATGCGCTGCGCGCGATCGGGGTGGACTATGCGCAGGGGTATGTGATCGGCCGGCCGGTGGCACTGGATGTGTTCCTGGCCGGATGCCGGCAGCGTGACGCGCAGGCATCGTAGCCAGGGTGCCGGGCCATGATAAATTCGGCGCCTGTCGCATTGGCCGCATGGCCGCACCCAAGGGGAACCCGTTGTCGCTCGTGTCCGACTCTATGCCGGCGCCGCTCTATGCGCGCGTCAAGCAGCACATCAGCAGCAGGATCGCTGACGGCAGCTGGCCGCCGCATCACCGCGTGCCGTCCGAGACCGAATTGGTCGAGTCCCTGGGCGTAAGCCGCATGACCGTGCATCGCGCGCTGCGCGAGCTGACCGCGGAAGGCATGCTGGTGCGGCTGCAGGGCGTCGGCACCTTCGTCGCCGAACCCAAGCGGCGGACCGCGCTGTATGCGGTCAACAATATTGCCGAAGACATTGCTTCACGCGGGCACCGGCATCACGCGCAGGTCATTAGCCTGGAGGCGGAACGCGCCGGCCCGGCACAGGCCGCGGCACTGGAGGTGGCACTGGAGGAGCGGGTGTTCCATTCCGTGATCGTGCATTATGAGGACGACGTGGCGATCCAGCTGGAGGACCGCTATGTCAATGCCGCGGTGGCACCGGACTACCTGGCGCAGGACTTCACCAGCGAAACCCCCTACCAGTACCTGTCCCGCATCGCACCGCTGACCGAAGGCGAGCACGTGGTCGAGGCCGTGCTGGCACTGCCGGAAGAGTGCGGGCTGCTGGCCATCCAGCGGGGCGAGCCGTGCCTGCTGATCCGGCGCCGCACCTGGTCCGCGGGCCGGGTCGTGACGTCGGTGCGGCTGGTACATCCCGGCTCGCTGCATCGCCTGGAAGGCCGGTTCACGTCCTAGGCCCGGAACTGGCCGCCCGCCAGGGCACAAGGGACTCCAACATCATTTTGTGATTAAAGCGCTGTGCGGGTGCAGGCCGCCCTACGGGATTACCCCGATTTATACGTACTTGTATATACAAGAATATACATCCCTATGCGTCGCCCGAAAAAGCGAGCGTTCCAGACCAGCACGACCGAAGGAGTTCCCGTGACCAAGACCACCTCCACCACGCGTTTCCGCGACACCGAAATCCGCGCTCCCCGCGGCACCACGCTGACGGCCAAGAGCTGGCTCACGGAAGCCCCGCTGCGCATGCTGATGAACAACCTCGACCCTGAGGTGGCGGAGAACCCGAAGGAACTGGTGGTCTATGGCGGCATCGGCCGCGCCGCCCGCAACTGGGAATGCTATGACCGCATCGTGGAAGCGCTGACCCGCCTGGAAGACGACCAGACCCTGCTGGTGCAGTCGGGCAAGCCCGTGGGCGTGTTCCGCACCTATCGCGACGCGCCACGCGTGCTGATCGCCAACTCCAACCTGGTGCCGCACTGGGCCAACTGGGAACACTTCAACGAACTCGACGCCAGGGGCCTGGCCATGTACGGCCAGATGACCGCCGGCAGCTGGATCTACATCGGCAGCCAGGGCATCGTGCAGGGCACCTATGAGACCTTCGTCGAGGCCGGCCGCCAGCACTTCGGCGGCAACCTGAAGGGGCGCTGGGTGCTGACCGCCGGCCTCGGCGGCATGGGCGGCGCGCAGCCGCTGGCCGCAACGCTGGCCGGCGCCTGTTCGCTCAACATCGAATGCCAGCAAAGCCGCATCGATTTCCGCCTGAAGACCCGCTACGTCGACGAACAGGCCACCGATCTGGACGACGCACTGGCCCGCATCGACCGCTACACCTCGCAAGGCAAGGCGATCTCGATCGCGTTGTGCGCCAACGCCGCCGAGGTGCTGCCCGAACTGGTGCGCCGCGGCGTGCGCCCGGACATGGTCACCGACCAGACCAGCGCGCATGACCCGCTCAACGGCTACCTGCCGGCCGGCTGGAGCTGGGACGAATACCGCGAGCGCGCGCAGCGCGAGCCGGCGGCAGTGGTCAAGGCCGCCAAGGCTTCGATGGCCGCGCATGTGCGCGCCATGCTGGCGTTCCAGCAGATGGGCGTGCCGACCTTCGACTACGGCAACAATATCCGCCAGATGGCCAAGGAAGAAGGCGTGGCCAATGCCTTCGACTTCCCCGGCTTCGTGCCCGCGTACATCCGCCCGCTGTTCTGCCGCGGCATCGGCCCGTTCCGCTGGGCCGCGCTGTCGGGCGACCCGCAGGACATCTACAAGACCGACGCCAAGGTCAAGGAACTGATCCCCGATGACGAGCACCTGCACCGCTGGCTCGACATGGCGCGCGAGCGCATCAGCTTCCAGGGCCTGCCGGCGCGGATCTGCTGGGTGGGTCTGGGCCTGCGCGCCAAGCTGGGCCTGGCCTTCAACGAGATGGTGCGCAGCGGCGAGCTGTCGGCGCCGGTCGTGATCGGGCGCGACCACCTGGATTCGGGCTCGGTCGCCAGCCCCAACCGCGAAACCGAGGCCATGCAGGACGGGTCCGACGCCGTGTCCGACTGGCCACTGCTGAACGCGCTGCTCAACACCGCCAGCGGCGCCACCTGGGTTTCGCTGCACCATGGCGGCGGCGTGGGCATGGGCTTCTCGCAGCATTCCGGCGTAGTGATCGTGTGCGACGGCACCGATGAAGCCGCCGCCCGCATCGCCCGCGTGCTGCACAACGACCCCGCCACCGGCGTGATGCGCCATGCCGACGCCGGCTATGAGATCGCCGTCGACTGCGCGCGCGAGCAGGGCCTGGACCTGCCGATGCTGAACCACGCATCGCGCGACTGATCCCGCGGCCAGCAAGAGCCGTTTTGCCGCCGGGCCGCCGCGTGCGCCCCGGCCGGCGCCTTATCGTTTTACGGAGACACCCATGTCCATCGATACCACCGCCGGCGTGGCGGTCGCTGCGCCCCAGGCGCAACTGTCACGCACGCGCGCCATTGCCGCCATCACCATCGGCAATGGCCTGGAGTTCTACGATTTCGTCGTTTACAGCTTCTTTGCCACGCTGATCGGCCGGCTCTACTTCCCGGTCGACAACCCTACCGGGCAACTGCTGATGTCGTTCGCCACCTTTGGCGTCGGCTTCCTGATGCGCCCGCTGGGCGGCCTGCTGATCGGCATGTACGCCGACCGCGCCGGGCGCAAGCCGGCGGTGGCGCTGACCTTGTGGCTGATGGGGCTGAGCTCGCTGATCTTCGTGGTGACGCCGCCGTACGCGCAGATCGGCATCCTCGCGCCGGTGCTGGTGGTGGTGGCGCGGCTGGTGCAGGGCTTTGCCATCGGCGGCGAAATGGGCGCATCGACCGCGCTGCTGCTGGAATACGCCGATGACCGCACGCGCGGCTTCTATACCGCGTGGCAGCCGTTCAGCCAGGGGCTGGCGGCGCTGCTGGGCGCGATCACCGGGCTGGTGCTGAGCAACGTGCTGGCGCCGGCGGACCTCGAAGCGTGGGGCTGGCGCCTCGCCTTCCTGATCGGCATCCTGGTGATTCCCGTCGGCCTCATCATCCGCCGCCGGCTGGAAGAAACCGCCGCGCCCGTGCGCCACGGCGAGCACGCCGCGCAATGGCCGCTGCTGCGCCGCCATGGCCGCGAGATCATCGCCAGCATCCTGCTGATGATCGGCCTGGCCTCTTCGACCTATATCGTCGTGTACTACCTCAGCAACTACGCGGTCAGCGTGCTGAAGATGCCGCTGTCGCTGGGCATCTGGGCCGCGTGCGTGGCGGCACTGGTGCAGGTGGTGCTGTCGCCGTTTGCGGGCTGGCTGGCTGACCGCATCGGCCGCAAGACCGTGGTGCTGTGGTCGCGCGTGGCGCTGCTGGCAATGGTCTACCCGGCCTTCGTGCTGATCAACGCCGAGCCGTCGCTGACGCGCCTGCTGCTGGTGGTGGGCTGCCTGTCGGTGCCGATGTCGATGACCGCGCCGGCCTCGATGGTGCTGGTCAGCGAGGTGCTGCCGCAGCGGCTGCGCGCCACCGGGCTGTCGATCGCGTATTGCGTGGCGATCGCGATCTTCGGCGGCTTTGCGCAGTATTTTTCGACCCGGCTGATCCAGGTCACCGGTGACGCCAATGCGCCCGCGCTGTATGTGATCGGCTGTGGCCTGGTATCGCTGATCGGCCTGGCAATGGTGCCGGAAACGCTGGGACGGCGGCTGAAATGAGTTCCCCGGCGCCTGCAAAGGGTGCACCAATGCCGCCCGAGCTAGCCTGAGCAAGGTGTTCTCCCTCTCCCCTCATGGGTAGAGGGCCGGGGTGAGGGGTGGTTTAGCCAGGAACCACATCAAGCAAGGCCCTCGGGTTTTTCCAGCCCTGTGACGCCGGCAAACGCCCCATCCTCCCCGCTGCCAGGCACCCCAAAACCCGGGTTAACACCTAGAACGCCGTTCGGATTCCCGAACGGCGTTTTCGCATGCCGGTCCGGATTCCCGAATCGTGCGCCGGAATCACATCTTTTTCTCCTTTGCATTCAACAAGTTGCACAACACTTGCAGCCCTTTCGGGCTGGCACGGCGCGTGCAATATAGGCCGCCGCTTACAGCGCCAGACGGGTATGCCGGCACGCCGCCCGGCGTCCCGGCCGATGCCAAAAACAAAGGAGGACACACATGACCGACCCCGCCTTGCCCACCCCCTTCGCCACCCCGGCGAACCCACGGCACCTGTTGCCGCGCTGAACCACGACAAGGCCGGCCCGGCGCCCCGACATCGCCGCCCAGCCTTCCCGCAATACACAGACGCCCGTCCCTGCCACAGGAGACGGACGCACAGGCCTGATCCACGATGAAACTGAATCGACTGCCCACCCTGATCTTCATTGCGATGCTGCTCGGCGTGCTGGTCGGCACCGCCGCGCACAACATGGCGCCGGACGCCGCCACCGCCAAATCGATTGCGGACCACCTGTCCATCCTGACCGACGTATTCCTGCGGATGATCAAGATGATCATCGGCCCGCTGGTGTTCGCCACGCTGGTGGCCGGCATCGCCAGCATGGGCGATGGCCGCGCCGTGGGCCGCATCGGCCTGAAGGCGATGATGTGGTTCATTGGCGCCTCGATCACCTCGCTGCTGCTGGGGCTGGTGATGGCCAACCTGCTGGAACCCGGCCACGGCATGAACCTGCCGCTGCCGCCGGCTGACGCGGCCTCGAACCTGAAGACCGGCGCGCTGAACCTGCGCGACTTCATCGCCCACATGTTCCCCAAGAGCTTTGTCGAGGCGATGGCGCACAACGAAATCCTGCAGATCGTGGTGTTCTCGCTGTTCTTCGGCTTTGCGCTGGGCACGGTCAAGGACGGCGTGGGCAAGCCCGTGCTGCAAGGCATCGAAGGCCTCGCCACGGTGATGCTGAAGGTCACCAACTACGTGATGGCGTTTGCCCCGGTGGGCGTGTTCGGCGCGATCGCGGCGGTGATCACCGCGCAGGGCCTGGGCGTGCTGGTCGTGTACGCGAAGCTGATTGGCAGCCTGTACCTGGCGCTGGCGCTGCTGTGGGTGGCGCTGATCGCCGGCGGCTACTTCTTCCTGGGCCGTGACGTGTTCCGCCTGCTCAAGCAGATGCGCGCGCCGCTGATGATCGGCTTCGCCACCGCCAGCAGCGAATCGGCCTACCCGAAGGTGATCGACCAGCTGACCCGTTTCGGCGTCAAGGAGCGCATCACCAACTTCGTGCTGCCGCTGGGCTACTCGTTCAACCTGGACGGCTCGATCATGTACACCTCGTTTGCCGCGCTGTTCGTGGCGCAGGTGTATGGCATCGAGCTGTCGCTGACCCAGCAGATCACCATGCTGCTGGTCCTGCTTGTCACCAGCAAGGGCATCGCCGGCGTGCCGCGCGCCTCGCTGGTGGTGGTCGCCGCCGTGCTGCCGATGTTCGGCCTGCCGGAGGCCGGCATCCTGCTGGTGCTGGGCATCGACCACGTACTCGACATGGGTCGCACCGTGACCAATGTGCTCGGCAATGCAATTGCCACCGCCGTCGTCGCCAAAAGCGAAGGCGCCATCGGCGCGCCGGTACCGTCCGAGGAGGATGAACCCGCCGCGGATACCACCACCGGCCTGGCACCTGCCCAGGTCCTCGCGGGCAAGTAATACCGTCCGCCAGGCGTGCCAGGGCCCGGTTGCCGATACGGCAACCGGGCCTTTTTGCATTCTGGCGCGGCACTGCCCCCCTGGTGTGGTAAAAGTAGGCACCCGCGCCGGCCCCTGCCCGTCTTGCCCGCGCGGCGGCTTTGCCACCTGCCTCACCCAACACCTGATGACCGGTCCGCTACACCCTCCCGGCGATACCACCCGCGCCACCGCACCTGCGTCCGCCGCACCCACCGGCTCGCGCCTGCCCCACGGCCTGCGCGGCCTTGCGCCGCTGCTCGCGCTGCTGGCGCTGGCCATGCTGGTGGGCCTGGCGGGCTCGCTCGGCTACCGCTACAGCTACGACACCGCGCTGGCGCGACAGGCCGAACGCGGCCAGGTGCAGTTGCGGCTGTACACGCAGGCACTGGAAAGCGAGCTGGCCCACTACGACTACGTGCCCGGCCTGCTGTCGCTGGACGAGCGCATCGCCGCGCTGCTGCTGCGCCCGGACGACGCCGCCCGCGCGGCACGCGCCAATGACTACCTGAGCGCCCTCAATACGCGCGCCGGCACGCGCGTGATCTATGTGCTGGATGCGCACGGCAAGGTGCTGGCCAGCAGCAACTGGCAGCGCCCGGACAGCTACCTGGGCGAAGCGCTGAGTTTCCGCCCTTACTTCCAGGCGGCCATGGACGGCCAGTTGGGCCGCTTCTACGGCGTGGGCACCACCCGCAGCGAATCGGGCTACTACCTGTCGGCGCCGCTGGGCGAGCGCGACAACCCGGTCGGCGTGGCGGTGGTCAAGATCGGCCTGGAGCCGCTGGAGAACCGCTGGCAGGGCGCGGACAGCCAGATGCTGCTGACCGACGAGAACGGCGTGGTGATCCTGGCCTCGGACCCGTCGTGGAAGCTGGCCGCGCTGCGCCCCCTGTCACCCGAGGCGCGCGAGCGCCTGACGCGCAGCCTGCAGTACAACCGCGCCCCGCTGCCGCAACTGCCGCTGACCCTGGTGCGCAAGCTGAACAACGGCAACGGCAGCAGCAGCGACGAACTGGTGCGACTGCGCAGCGGCCCGCCGATGCTGGCGCAGCATGCCGCGCTGCCCGGCACCGACTGGCAGCTGACGCTGCTGACCAATACCTCGCAGGCACGCGTGGCCGCGCTCAACACGGCGGCGCTGGCCGGCGTGCTGAGCGCCTTCGTGCTGCTGCTGGGGGCGGCGTGGAACGTGCGCCGGCGCATCGTCAACGAGCGCCTGGCGGCGCGCGCCGCGCTGGAGGCGGCAAACAGCGAGCTGGAGCGCAAGGTGGCCGATCGCACCGCCGACCTGTCCACCTCCAACCAGCGCCTGCAGGCCGAGGTGGCCGAACGCATCCGTGCCGAGACCGTGCTGCGCCAGGCCCAGGACGGGCTGCTGCAGGCAGGCAAGCTGGCCGCCGTGGGCCAGATGTCGACCGGCATCGCGCATGAGCTGAACCAGCCGCTGGCGGCGCTGCGCACCATCTCAGGCAATACCGGCAAGTTCCTCGAGCGCGGCGACTACGCCACCGTGCGCGCCAACCTCGACACCATCATCGGGCTGGTCGAGCGCATGGGCCGCATCACCGGCGCGCTCAAGTCGTTTGCACGCAAGTCCGGCAACGGCCGCCGCCAGGCCAGGCTGGCCGAAGCGGTGGACAACGCATTGTTCCTGCTGCAGACGCGAGTGGACGCGGTCCAACCGGCGCTGCAGCGCGATATCGATCCAACGCTGGCAGTGGTGTGCGATCCCAACCGCCTGGAACAGGTGCTGGTGAACCTGCTCGGCAACGCGCTCGATGCCGTTGCCGGCCAGTCCGCGCCACGCATTGCGCTGCATGCGCACGTGGCGGGCGCCATGGTCCACCTGACCGTGCGCGACAACGGCGCCGGCTTGTCCGAGGAAGCCTTCGCACGGCTGTTCGAGCCCTTCTTCACCACCAAGCCCGCCGGGCAAGGGCTGGGGCTCGGCCTCACGCTGTCGGCCGGCATCCTCAATGAAAACGGCGGTAGCCTGTCCGCCGCCAACCACCCGGACGGCGGCGCCTGCTTCACGCTGGTGCTGCCGCTGGCGGCGCACGACGCCAACCCACAGGACGCAAAGCATGCCGGCTGACCTGACCGTACTGATCGTCGAGGACGATGCCGACGTGCGCCTGGGCTGCGAGCAGGCGCTGCGCCTGGAGGGCATTGCCACGCGCGGCGTGGGCAGCGCCGAGGCCGCGCTGCGCGAGGCCGGGCCGGGCTATGCCGGCGTGGTCGTCAGCGACATTCGCCTGCCGGGCCAGGACGGCATGGCGCTGCTCGCGCAACTGCGCGAGCGCGACCCGGCCCTGGGGGGGGGGGGGGGCGGCGAGGAC